>JBAVQA010000291.1:0-21752 GCA_049693595.1 Candidatus Acidiferrales bacterium
ACCCGCGAAGATCTAATGGCCGGCGCACGCCAGCGCGCCGAAGCCCTGCTGCGCATTGCACGCGAAAAAAACGAGCCTTGGAAATATTTTGTCGGCCTGGAAGGGGGTCTGGACATCGTCAGCGATGGCGGCGCACGTTGTGTCTTTCTCGAGAACTGGGCCTGTGTGAAAGATGGCAGCGGCAGAGGTTTTTTCGGCCAATCGGGAGGCATCGTCCTTCCCGAAGCGCTAGCAAAACGCGTGGTGGACGAGGGCGTAGAACTGTCTGAAGCGATTGATATATTTGCCGGAGGCCACGGCATTCGCGATGCGCAAGGCGCGTGGGGCGTCCTGACACGCAATCTCATCACGCGCCAAGACGCTTTTCGAGTCGCCGTCGTCAACGCTTTCGCGCCCTTTTTTAATAGTGCGATCTACTGACCATTTGCCGAGCGAGACGCGGCAGCCCAACTATCAATTTTCGCCGCACTGTGTGCTAGCCTGTAAGTAGAAGGGGGAAGCGTGGACATCGTCAAGGGCAACATGGGTTGGATCGAGGTCGTCGTCGGGCCGATGTTTTCCGGCAAGAGCGAGGAGCTCATTCGCCGCCTGCGACGCGCGGAAATTGCAAAACAGCGCGTTCAAATTTTCAAGCCAGTAATCGACCAGCGCTACTCCAAGAACGGCATCGTCTCCCACTCCGGCTTGGAGCTGGATTCGGAGCTGGTGAAGACCGGCGAAGACATTCTCTCTAAAGTCGCGCCGCGCACGGAAGTCGTCGGCATTGACGAAGCGCAATTCCTTGGCGAAAGCCTGGTCGAGAGCTGCGTAAAGCTGGCCGATCTGGGCAAGCGCGTGATCGTCGCGGGACTTGATACCGATTTCATGGGGCGTCCCTTCGAGCCCATGCCTCGCCTTCTGGCCGTCGCGGAAGAAATCACCAAATTGCTGGCGATTTGCATGCGTTGCGGCAATCCTGCCGTGCATACGCAAAGGCTTGTCGCGTCGGAAGAGTTGATCGTGGTAGGTGCGGGCGGAATGTACGAAGCGCGTTGCCGGCGTTGTTTCGAACCGCAGCTCGCCGTGCAGAAGATGGAAGACGAGAAAGTGGCCGCGGTCCCGAAAGCTCGCGCAGCGGGCTGATCTGCCGTTCGCTCTGCAACCATCCGCCACGGCTAAGAATCCATGTTCACCTGAGGGGCAAAAAGCAATAAAATAGGTCCTGGTCGGGGTGCCATGTATATCCGCCACATTCTGGTGCTCGGGGCCGCGCTCGCTTTTAGCGCGGATCGCGCAGACATCAATCGTTATCGCACTCCTCTGCTTCCGGACGGCCCGAACCCGAATTCTTTGCCCGCCTCTACTCGCTCGGCCGATTTGTTCGGCCCTCCCGTTTTTATCTCCGTCGTCGATCAATCGACGAATAAGCAGACGCCGCTGCAGCCCCAGTCGCGGTTGGAAATCGTCCGCTATGTCTCGGGAGAATTTGCGAAGGTCGTGGCGCCGATTCCAGCGGGAAGAAAAGGTTTCCGAATCCCCGTCGGCCAGAAATTAGATGCCAAAGAACTCAGAAATGCGCTCCGCCATGATGGCGCTGCGGTAAACCCGGGCGAAACTGTCCAAGTGACGAATATAGAATTCCGCGTGAAAGAGATTGTCGTGCAGGTGAATGGCGGCGGGAAAAGACATTTTAATTTGCGCGAGCACATTCAGATCAGCGCCGGAGGTTCGGACGCACCTCTTCCATCTGGCCCGCAACAGAGGCCCGGCGGGACGCTGATTCTCGATTACGGCCAGCCCGTGCCGGACATGAGTGCCGACGACGTGATGACTGCATTGCAAGCGTTCCTGAGTTTCTCCAAGGAACAATCCGCCGCAGTGAACTGGGTTGACACCTTGCCCCCGCAGTTTAAGGACGCCATTAAGGATCAGAAAGCCATTGCGGGCATGGACCACGAAATGGTGCTCGCGGCCCTTGGACGGCCGGACCACAAAGTGCGCGAGCGCGATCCGGACGGCACGGAAACCGAGGACTGGATTTACGGCGATCCGCCCGCGCGGACAACTTTTGTCACCTTTACCGGGGATAAGGTAATCCGCGTGAAGGAATTCGACTGACCGCGTTGACTTTTTTCCTTGTGCACCCTAGCATCGGCGTTCGGTAAATTCGTGCGCATAGTTCCGCTGTTGTCCGCGTCTAACGCTTCTGCCGGGAGGGCGAATGTCGATCAAGGTTGGAATTAACGGCTTCGGACGTATCGGTCGCAATATTTTCCGCGCGGCGCTGGAAGACCCCTCCATAGAAATTGTAGCGGTCAACGACATCACCGACTCGAAAACGCTTGCGCATCTGCTCAAGTACGATTCGATCCTCGGTAATCTTCCGAACAAAGTGACGCATACGGAAGACACGATTTCGGTGGACGGGAAAGCGTTCAAGGTTTTTCGCGTGAAAGATCCCGCCGAAATTGACTGGACCTCCGTCGGAGCGACCATCGTGGTCGAATCCACCGGACTTTTCACCGCGGGCGCCAACGCCCGCAAGCACATCCGCGGTTCGGTGAAAAAAGTAATTATTTCCGCTCCGGCCACCGATCCCGACGCCACCTTCGTTCTCGGAGTGAACGATAAACTCTACGATCCGGCCAAGCACCACGTTATTTCCAACGCTTCCTGCACCACAAACTGCCTCGCCCCGGTTGCAAAGGTAATTCACGACACATTCGGGATCAACGTCGGAACCATGACCACCGTTCATTCCTACACGAATGACCAGAAGCTTCTCGACTTGCCGCACCCGGACCTCCGCCGCGCGCGAGCGGCAGCGCTCTCCATGATTCCCACATCCACAGGAGCCGCGAAAGCGCTTCACCTCGTGATTCCAGAACTAAAAGGAAAGCTGGACGGTTTTTCGCTGCGCGTGCCCACGCCCAACGTCAGCGTGGTGGATTTGACGGCGTTGACGGATAAGCCCGCGACGGTCGAGTCCGTAAACGCGGCGCTGAAGAAGGCAGCCGAAGGTCCGATGAAGGGCATCCTGGCATACACCGAAGAAGAATTAGTCTCCATCGATTTCCGCGGCAATCCGCACTCTTCGATCGTGGATTCCGGCTACACACGCGTAGTAGGCACGAACTGCGTGAAGATCCTTGCGTGGTATGACAACGAATGGGGCTATTCAAGCCGCTGCCGCGATTTGATCAAAATCCTTGCCGCGCGGTCCTAATTCTCCTGACAAGCGATACCACAGCACGGTAGTGGCGCTTCGAATATGAATAAGCTGTCCATTCGCGACCTTGAAATGTCCGGCAAGCGCGTGTTCATCCGCGTGGACTTCAACGTCCCCATGGACGGCGCGGAAATCGAGGACGATACACGCATCCGCGAAACGCTTCCTACTCTGCGCCTCGCAATTGACCGCGGCGCGCGGCTTGTCCTCGCTTCTCATCTCGGCCGCCCCAAAGGCAAAATCGACCTGAAGTACAGTCTCGCGCCGGTCGCAGCGCGGTTGAGCAAGCTTCTAGGTCAACCAGTCGCGTTCGCTGCGGACTGTGTGGGCGCGGATGCTGAAGCGAAAAGCAAA
Organism: Candidatus Acidiferrales bacterium; assembly: GCA_049693595.1. Classification (GTDB taxonomy): domain Bacteria; phylum Acidobacteriota; class Terriglobia; order Acidiferrales; family UBA7541; genus Palsa-295. Next base: position 3,563 of record JBAVQA010000291.1, read on the forward strand.
GCGTTGCGTGATGGAGAAGTTCTGCTTCTAGAGAATGTACGGTTTCATCCGCAGGAAGAGGCCAACGACCCTGAATTTTCGCGTCAGCTGGCGCAATTATGCGACCAGCTTTTTGTTTGCGATGCATTTGGTTCTTCGCACCGCGCGCACGCCTCGGTCGTCGGCATCACGAAATTTGTTCGCCAGTCTGCGGCCGGCCTGCTGATGGAAAAAGAACTTACCTATCTTGGCAAAGCTGTCTCCAACCCGGACCGTCCGTTCGTTGCTATTCTCGGTGGCGCAAAAGTTTCCGACAAAATTGAAGTGGTGCAGAATCTGATGAAACTCGCGGACGCGATGCTGATCGGCGGTGCCATGGCCTACACATTCCTGAAATCGCAAGGGCTGCCGGTAGGGAAGTCTCTGGTCGAAAACGACAAGCTCGATCTTGCGCGGGATCTTCTCGAAGAAGCGCGCCGCCGCCAATTCCGCTTCGTTCTGCCGGTAGACCATGTTCTCGCTGAATCGCCCGACTCGGCGTCAGCCCGCGTCACCGACGTCACGCACACTCCAGAGAGCCTAATGGGCCTAGACATCGGTCCTAAAACGATCGCGTTGTTCAATCAGGAAATTGCAGCCGCCCGCACGATTGTGTGGAATGGCCCGGTGGGCATGTTCGAGAAACCCGCATTCGCGCAAGGCACTCTGGCCATCGCGCGCGCAGTAGCCGCAGCCTCCGCCGCTGGCGCTACTTCCATCGTTGGCGGTGGAGATTCCGTCGCGGCCGTCGAACGGTCCGGCCTCGCTTCTAAAATTTCGCATATCTCCACAGGCGGCGGCGCTTCCCTCGAATTTCTCGCCGGTAAGAAACTGCCCGGCGTTGAAGCGCTCACGAACAAGTCCGAAAGCCGGAAGGAAATTTAAGTGTCTCGCCGCCCCGTCATCGCCGGCAATTGGAAGATGTACAAAACTCAAGCGCGAACGCGCGAGTTCTTTGCCGCATTCAAGCCGCTCGTCGCCGACTCCCGGCATTGCGACATCATCATTGCGCCTCCGTTCACTGCGCTTTCTGTGGCCGTGGAGGCCGCAGCCGGCACCGCGATTGTCATTTCAGCGCAAAACGCGCATTGGGAACGCGAAGGCGCCTTCACCGGCGAAATCTCCATGCCCATGCTGGTGGAAGCGGGTTGCCGCGCCGTAATTATTGGCCATTCCGAACGCCGCCAATACTTCGGCGAAACCGACGAATCCGTAAATCGCAAGCTGCGCGCCGCCCTCCATGCTGGGCTTACTCCCATCGTTTGCGTCGGAGAATTGGCCGCCGAGCGCGACGCGAATCTCACGCACGCCGTGCTGAAACGCCAGTTTGAAGGCGGTTTGAACGCGTTGACCCATGCGGACTTCTCGCGTATTCTCTTAGCTTACGAACCGGTCTGGGCCATTGGTACGGGGCGGACTGCGACGCCGGAAATTGCGGCCGCTGCTCACCGCTTTTTGCGCGAACTCGCCGCCAAGCAGTTTTCGCCGGAATGTGCCTCCGCACTTCGTATCCTCTACGGCGGAAGCGTCAAGCCTGACAACATAAAAGGGTTGATGGCGCAGGAGGAGATTGACGGCGCGCTGGTAGGCGGAGCGAGCCTGGATCCAAAGTCGTTCGCCGCAATCGTGGATTTTTAATCGCCGCTAGTCACTCGGAATTCGCGGCCGCGTTTACTAGGAGTTGGAAATGTCATCGTGGACGAAATGGGGTTTGTCACTAATAGTCGCCATCGCCTTGATCTGGGTGGGTTGGCGCATGACGTTTATTCTCGTGACTCTGCACGTAGCCGTTTGCTTTGTGTTGGTCATCGTCATTATGTTGCAGAGCGGGTCGGCTGCGGATTTGGCGGGGGCATTCGGCGGCGCGGGCAGTCAAACCGCGTTTGGTCCCCGCGGAGCGGCGACGTTTCTTTCACGCGCCACCACCTGGTGTGCCATCGTTTTCATGATGACTTCGCTAACGTTGTCAGTGAAGCGCGCTCCTTCGGAAGGCGCTGGCATTAACTCAATTATCGAGGACACCGAACACCCGGCGTCAAAACCGGACAAGCCTGCGGCTCCTAAGGGAATTCAGATACCACTGACTCCGCCTGCACAGACGCCGGCGCAGCCCGCAGCGCCTCCAAAGAAATAAATTCTACAGATTCAACTCTCAATCTTTGGGAGAGAACTGCTAGAGTATTGTAGATTTCAGAGGTAGCCCCCAATGCGGCTGTGGCGGAATTGGCAGACGCACCAGCTTGAGGGGCTGGCGGTCGCAAGACCGTGGTGGTTCGAATCCACTCAGCCGCACCAACCTTTGCACCTTGCTTTTACCCCAATCGTATAAGAGCAAATAATTCTCTTCGTGTGATAAAGACAGGCATGGATTGTATTTCTGCGGTCGTCGACGGCGGTTTAAGTGCTGAGGTTAATCCCAGAAATCATCGCGGTCGAGAAGCTCGACTCCGATTTGTCTTCGCCCATCGCCATCGTAACGGCAGTAAACAACTCGTGCCTGCACGCGGCTTCCTTTGTCTCTTCGGCAAAGAACCACCGTCCCGCCCGCTTCCACTGGGTGGCGACACACGAGCCCGGCGCCGTGCCGGCTAACGGTAACCGTCCAAGTTTCTTCTTCCCATGTGCGGCTGGGATCTTCGCGCCGCAGCCACACCGGCACGGTTGAAGAAAGCCGCGGGCTCCGCCGCAAACGCTTGCTCAGTTGGGAAGCGCGAAGAAGAAACTCGAGAAGTTGGCTTTTCGTCTGCGTATCGGTGAATTGGTCGCACTCGGAGAGCTTTCGAACCTGTTCCACGCTGGCGCTCAGAAATTTCTTCAAGGAGTCCGTCTCGGCGTCAGCAGGTTGGTTTTTCAATCTCTCGTTTCGCGCTTCGAGTTCCTGGAAGCAGACAAGCAGAAAATGCTCCATGCAAAGACGCCGGGCGTCGAAGTCTGCAACCGCCGGTTCACCGCAGGCCTCGGAGCTGCAAAAAGTTCCTTGAACCGTCTGCGCTGCGCCTGGTAATTCCATTTGATTTTCCATCGTATGCCTTAGCCGAGCGTGGACGTCTATCTTACTTGCCTTTAGGCCCTTTCCCTATTCCCCTGGCAAGTTCGGAGATCGACCCGCCGACGAATTCCAGATGGCTTTGGCTATAACCAGCAAGTTCATTTGCAAAGTGTTGTGATGTCTCCGCGGCTTTTTCTTTGAGCGTGCTTAGAGCTTTGTCCACGATGGGCTGGAACGATTCGCGGAAGAGACGCTCCGCTTCCGCCGAATGCTTCTGGCCGGACGCACGCAGGTTGTTAAACGCGAGTTGCGCCACTTCCTTGCTCTGAACTTCCAATTCTTCGCGAGCGGCATCGAGTCTCTCTCGAATCACCATTTCAAACTGCTTTTCAAAACGAATGTAAGTCTCCTCGATCCGCGCCGCCGATTTCTGTATGGATTGCTCCAAAGCCTTCTCGAGCTCGTCTTTGCGCTTCGATAAGTCCGAGGTCACCTTCAGCGCATTATCGATACTGGGAGCCATTTGCTCTTTCAAGCGGGTGACGATTCGGCCCACGCCTTCCTTGCGGGACGATTCGAGAACTCCTTGGATACGCTCTCCGGCTTTGGCTGCCAGCGCTTGAGAAGACTCCTCGAGTTTCCGGTTTTGCTGCTCCACTCGCTCCAGCGCTTCCTGCACATCTGTCTCGAGTTTCTTTTTCCACTGGCCGTAAAGGATTCGCGCGCTTTCCTGGCTGGCCTTGTTCAATTGCTTGATGGATTGTTCGATCCACGGGCCTGCTTGCGAAGCGCTCGTTTCGGCCAAAACGCTTTTCGCTTCTTCGCGAAGAGTCGCCCGCAACTCAACCAATATCGACGCGGCTCGGTCGCGAACGGCGGAGCCCGCCGCTTCTGCGAGCATCCCTTCCATCTGCTGCTGGAAATCGCCCATTAATTGTCCCATCGGCCGCGCAGCTAAGGACGGCGGCGGAGTCGACACGGCCTGGCGAGTGCTGATGCCTTTCGCGCGTTTATCTTCTGCCGCGGCTGCGGACGTTTCAGGACGTGGAACTGCGAAAGGCTTGGACTTCGCCGTATCCATTTCCAAATTGCGGGCGCCGGTGAACGGCAGCCAATCCTGCGGGGGAGTCTCGATGCCCCAGATATTGCCCGGAGATTCCAACTCTACCGCCGTCAAAAAAAGACCACTCGGGTCCTGAGGCCTTTCGACCCATTTCACGCGTCCCCGCGCGCAAAGCGCGGCCGAGTTCGGCTTTTTATCCTGGAGTTCCAGAAAGACCATGGCGTTCGTCAATACCTGGTGTTTGGAGAGGTATTTGAAGCCATGGCAACTGATCGTCTGCGTGGAAACCTCTTCACTGTAAGGGCCCCGAAAGGAATCAACTCCCTCCACTTTCAGGGGAATGGCCTGTTCCACACGCGTGCTGCGCCGCGACGGCCGATGTGCAGCCGAGCTATTCGACATAAGAGTCTCTCAGGGACTGGAAGCTTAGGATAAGTCTTAGAGCAGCGGAAACGCTCGCAAATCGGCGTTACGATTTTCTAAGAGTTACTATCAGATACTTCGCACCGTGCTCGCCGCCCATTCGCAGTGTTCTTTCTTGTCTGGACTCTGATCTACAACCCCGTCGAGCCCCATGTTTCACACAACCGTCGTATTTTCTTCACAATCACTCTTGATATTCGGCACCGCTTGTATATGATGCCGAATGAAAATTAGCACGCAATCCCATCGGGCGCTCCAAGCGCGCGAGGCAACGGGAGCCAGATTGATGCGACTCAGCAATCGCAACAGCATGAGCGGTTCTGCAGCGCCGGCAGCCATGCTGGCGCTTCTCATTGTGATCATGGTTGTGGTCACCGTGTACGTTTTCGTCGCAAATCCGTTCCCATCCAGGCCGCCTGCAGCTATCACAAGCGTGGGCCTGCTGGTGGACCATCAGTACTTCCTCACCTTGTGCGTTACCGGCGTGGTTTTCGTTCTCTCCCAGCTGGGCCTTGCCTATGCCATTTGGCGCTTCCGCGATCGCGGCCAGACTGCGCATTTCACGCGCGGAAGCAATACCTTGGAGATGATCTGGACCACCGCGACAATCGTCCTCTTCCTTGGACTTGGTTTAATGGGACGCAAAGCCTGGGCCGAAGTGCGATTCACGCCTGCTGAACCGAACGCCGTCCAAGTGGAAGTCACCACCAACCAGTTCGTGTTCAATTTTCGTTATCCCGGCCCGGATGGAAAATTCGGCAAGCTCGATCCCGCGCAAGTGAGCGCTTCCACCGGCAATCCCCTCGGCGTCGACTCTAAGGACCCCGACGGAAAAGACGACATCGTCGTGCCCACTCTAACCGTGCCGGTTGATCGCCAAGTGGAGTTGCTCATCCGCTCGCAGGACGTAATTCACAATTTTTACGTCCGCGAATTGCGCCTTCAGCAGGACGCCGTTCCCGGAATGGTTATCCCCATCCACTTCACGGCGAATCAAACCGGACACTATGAAATTATGTGCACCCAACTGTGCGGCCTAGGTCATTACCGCATGCGCAGCTTCTTGGACGTCGTGTCCGAAGCCGATTATCAAAATTTCCTCAAACAACAGGCTGCCACTCAGTGAACCCGATACATATTTCAGGAGGCCATGCATGAGTTCGCACGCCCACACAGGGCACGCGGTCGTAGTGGAGCCCAGCGGGTTTATTCGCAAATATATTTTCAGCATCGACCACAAAGTGATCGGCATTCAATATTTCCTACTCGCGCTGACGGCCGTCTGCGTCGGAATCGTTCTTTCTCTCTTGATGCGCTTTCATCTAGTGTATCCCGGCGCCCATCTTCCCTTTGTAAGCGGCGGGATCATGACTCCCGAACAATATATGGCGCTCGTGACCATGCACGGCACCATCATGGTTTTCTTCGTTCTAACCACCGCTCCCCAAGGTGGTTTCGGCAATTATTTTCTTCCGATTCAAATTGGCGCGCCGGACATGGCCTTCCCGCGCTTGAACATGCTTTCCTTTTGGGTCACGTTTCTAGCCTTTGTCGCGATTCTTGCCGCGTTCGTTGTCCCCGGCGGCGCACCCATCAGCGGATGGACAGGTTACACGCCGCTTAGCGGCATGGGCGAGGTCACTGGCCCCGGCGAAGGTATGGGGCAGACGCTTTGGATCGTCAGCATTTCGCTGTTCTGCCTCGCATCTCTTCTCGGCGCCTTGAACTTTATCGCTACGACGATCGATCTGCGCGCCCCCGGCATGACTCTCTTCCGCATGCCGCTCACCGTCTGGGGCTGGTTCGTGACCGCAATTCTCGGCTTGCTCGCCTTCGGTGTCCTTCTGGCCGGCGGCGTTCTGCTGCTTCTCGACCGCTCGGCGGGCACGAGTTTCTTCCTTCCCGCAGGCATGGTGGTCAACGATCAGTTGCAGCCTCACAGCGGTGGCTCCCCGCTGCTCTGGCAACACCTTTTCTGGTTTTTCGGGCATCCTGAGGTGTACATCGCGATCTTGCCCGGAATGGGCGTGGCTTCGCACGTGCTCTCCACTTTTGCGCGCAAGCCCGTGTATGGATACCGCGCAATGGCCATGGCAATCTGTGCCATCGGTTTTCTGGGCTTCATGGTTTGGGGACACCACATGTTCCTCAGCGGCATGAGCCCCTATTCCGGTTTTGCCTTCTCCGTGTTGACCATGTCCATCGGCGTTCCCTCCGCCATCAAAACTTTTAACTGGATAGGAACTCTTTGGGGCGGCACGATTCAATTCAAATCTCCCATGCTGTTTGCGCTTGGTTTCGTTTCGCTTTTCGTCAGCGGCGGACTCTCCGGCTTGTTTCTGGCCCAGCCGGCTGTGGACAACATGCTTCACGCCACTTACTACGTCGTGGCGCACTTCCATCTGGTCATGGGCGTGGCTGCCATCTTCGGAATTTTCGCCGCCACGTATTTCTGGTTTCCGAAAATGTTTGGCCGCATGATGAGCGAACCTTTGGCCAAGATTCATTTCTGGTTTACGTTCGTCGGAGCCTATTGCATCTTCATGCCCATGCATTTCGTCGGGCTCGCGGGCGGCATACGCCGCTACGCGGATGCAACCGGGACTACTTACGCCGCGGCTCTTCAGCCCGTGCACGTGTTTATGACCTATGCGGCATTCATCACCGGCGCCGCGCAGCTCATTTTCCTTTTCAACTTTTTCTGGAGCCTGAAGCACGGCCCGGTTGCGGGTAAAAATCCTTGGAACGCCACCACGCTGGAATGGATTACGGATTCGCCGCCGCCCATCGACAATTTCGGCGGCCATTATCCCAGCGTCTATCGCGGCCCCTATGAATTCAGTGTTCCGGGTTACCGGCAGGATTTCATCCCGCAAAACCTGACGCCCGATCAAGCGGCGCTTCTGAAATAGCAGTTAGTCGATGCAGGAGTGATGATGCCAAGCAATACCGTAACAGATGAAATCGAGCTAATCGGCACCGGCAAAGGTGGCGGCGGATCTTCCTTCGGAGACGGCGGAAACTCCGGCGGAGGCGGCGACGAGTGGAAAGGTCCATCTGGCTCTGGTCGCGTGCCGCAGCGCGCCTACGTCACCGGAATGACGATTGCCCTTGGTGGCGTCCTGATGTTTTTCATGGCGCTGGTCAGCGCCTACATCGTCCGCAAGGACATGCCCAACAGCGCATGGGTGCCGTTCAACATTCCGCGGATCCTTTGGCTGAATACCGCCATTCTAATCGCCAGCAGCTTCACGCTCGCTCGCTCCCGCTCGCGCTTTCTCGCAAACGACGACGCGGGCTTTCGCCATTGGTGGGGCGTCACCACCATTCTCGGAATTTTCTTTCTGATCGGCCAGGTAATCGCCTGGCGCCAACTCGCAGCCGCCGGCGTTTTTCTCGCCACGAATCCGGCCAGCAGCTTTTTCTACGTTTTCACCGCTGCGCACGGCCTGCACCTTATCGGCGGAGTCCTCGCGCTCCTGTATGTCGCTTTCAGGCCGACCCATCGGCTGACGAAAGGTACGGCCACCGAAGTGGTTTCGATGTACTGGCATTTCATGGACGGGCTTTGGGTTTTTCTGTTTTTACTTCTCCTTCTGGGACGGTGAAAAGTGAGTGAAGCGGAATTCGAAGGAATAGTTGAATCGCGCTGGTCGGGAGGCGCCTCTCCCTTTGCGATCAACTCCAAGAAGCTGGGGATGTGGCTTTTCATCGTTTCCGATTCGCTCACCTTTTCGGCCCTGCTCATCAGCTACGCCTACGTTCGCCTCGAAACTCCCAATTGGCCCCGGCCGTTTGAAATCTGGCCGGCCATCGCAAAATCGTCATTCATGACCTTCGTCCTCCTCTCCAGCAGCTTGACCATGGTCTTGGGCGTAAATGCCGCCTTCAAAGGCGACCGCAAGAAAACCGTTCGCTACCTGATTGCGACAATCATCTGCGGAATCGCTTTCGTCCTGATTCACGCTACCGAGTGGGTCACGTTATTCGGCGAAGGTGTGACGCCGTGGGGAAATCCCTGGGGCACGCCGCTGTTTGGCGGCACTTTTTTCGGCCTTACCGGCCTCCACATGCTCCACGTCACAATCGGTGTCGCGTATCTCGCCATCATCGCCTGGGGTTTTGGAAAAGGAAAATATACAGCCGAGCACGTGGAAGTAAGCGGCCTGTATTGGCACTTCGTTGACCTCGTCTGGATGTTTATTTTCCCCATGGTTTATTTGCTGAGCGTGAATCCGAAATAACAAGGAGAGCACTTCATAATGAGCGCGCACGGACACGCCGAACTTTCTCACGAACATTCTGTAGGCACCACGAGACTTTTCTCTATCGTCTGGGTCTGGCTGCTGCTTCTGACGGCCGTCGAAGTTTTTCTTGCCTACGAACGCCTTGAAGTTCACTTGATGATCACGATTTTGGTCGGCCTCTCGCTGATCAAGGCGGCTCTGATCATGTCCTACTTCATGCACTTGCGCTTCGAACGCCTGGGACTATTTCTGCTCCTCGTCCCAGCCATGGTATTCTGCATTTGCATGATGCTCATCATGTTCTTCCCGGATAGCATCCGGCTGATGAACCTGCGACCGCACTAATGGTGATTTGATACTTTTTGATATGGGATGAAGAGCTGCTTCACAATTCGGTTCGCCGCATTCACGGCTCTCGGCCTTTTGCTGCTTGTGTCTCTCGCGCCCTCGGCGGCAGCCCAAGGCTGTGCCATGTGCTACCAAAACGCTTCCGCCTCTGGCCCCCAGGGAGCGCAAGCTCTTCGTTACGGCATCCTGATCCTCATGCTTCCCACGCTGACTCTCTTCACCGGCATTTTCGCCCTCATCTACCGCCGCCGGAACGTCGCGCGCTGAGCCGCGCGCAATGTTTGCCGGCCGCACGAACTGGAATCTAAGCTCCAATCGTTTGAGCGAAGCTCTGGCCAAGCATCGCGCCGCCGGGAAACCGTTGCTCGACCTGAGCGCCTCAAACCCCACCGAGTGCGGCTTCGAGTACGACCGCCCGGCCATCCTGCAAGCCCTATCAGCTCCAGAGTCTTTGTCCTACGACCCTGACGCCAAAGGCCTCCTTTCTGCCCGCCGCGCAGTCTCCGAATATTATTCAGCCCTCGAAATTATCGTCCCGGTGGAAGACATAATCCTCACCACCAGCACCAGCGAAGCTTACTCATTCGCCTTTCGCGTTCTTTGCAACTCGGGCGACGAACTTCTAATCCCTGAACCTAGTTATCCGCTGTTTAGTTTTCTGGCGGACATTCACGACGTAAAACTCGTAAGTTATCCATTGCAGTATGACCACGGATGGCAGATCGACTTCCACGCTCTGCAACAGGCGGTCACGGCGCGCACGCGCGGAGTCACCGTGGTCCATCCGAATAATCCCACGGGACATTTCTGCAGGCCCGGCGAGATGGCAAAACTCACCGAAATCTGCTCCTCTCGCCAAATCGCCATAATCGCCGACGAAGTCTTCCTGGATTTTCACCTCGCCGCAACCCATCCGCGCAGTTTCGCGGCAAATACCGGAAGTCTTACTTTTACGATGAGCGGCCTGTCCAAAATTTCAGGCCTGCCTCAAATGAAAGCCGCCTGGCTGATTGCAAGCGGTCCCGAGGAATTGAAATCCGAAGCGCTCGCGCGACTCGAAGTGATTGCCGACACCTTCCTTTCCATGAACGCCCCAGTGCAGCGAGCCATGGTTGTATTTTTAGAGCTCCGTCACGGTTTTCAAAAACAAGTGATGGCCCGTGTGCGCAGAAACCTGGCGGAACTCGACCAACAATTGTCCGCACAAAGTTCCTGCGCGCGATTGGACATGGAAGGAGGCTGGTATGCCGTAATTCGCGTTCCAGCGACCCGCTCGGACGAGGATGTAGCGATAGAGCTTCTAAACGCGCAAGGAGTTTACGTCCATCCCGGACACTTCTACGATTTCCCAACCGATGGTTATTTGATTGTCAGCTTGATCGCGCCAGAGCGCGACTTCAGCGAGGGAATAAAACGCTTGCTCTCGATGTTTTAACGCAAGCGTCCCGGCGGGTCCGCCGTTTCAGGCGTCTCCAGCTTCAATTCTGGTCCTTCATGGTCCGGCAGCTTCGAAGGTGGCAACTGTGGTATTCCGACTCCCCGGTTCATCTCGAAATGTTCTTTTGCGCAGCGAGGGCAGTATCCTTTTCCCGTCTCTTCATCGCGTTGGCTGGCAAGTTCGTAGCAATCGCAAATGCAGTCACAATAACCGGTTGTCGAAGCGGTCTTGATTGGAACTAGTCCCATCTGCAATTCCTCCGTCGCAGGATACTACAGGGCTGCCTTTCGCAGCGCAAGGTAGGAACGTTCAGCGGAATCTCGCGGCTCGCGCGAAAACGCTTCTAGACGTGTTCGAGCTGCGCCAGCCGGAACGGGTCGCCCACTTTATGATGAAGTTCCAGCCAAACGCTGTCCGATTGCGACAAAAATACTTCCACCACGCGCGGATCGAATTGGCGGCCGGAGTATCGGCGAATTTCTTCGCGGGCGGCAGAAATCGGCATGGCCTTGCGATACGGACGATCGGAAATCATCGCGTCGAGCGTATCCGCCACCGCGAATATTCTCGCGCCCAGCGGAATCTGTTCGCCCTTTAGTCCTCGGGGATATCCCGAGCCGTCGAAACATTCCTGGTGCGTCAGTACGATCTCGGCAGCATCCTTCAAGAATGGAATTCGCTTGAGCACTGAAAATCCTATATCGCAGTGCGTCCGCATGATTTCGCGCTCTTCGTTTGTCAGCGGACCGGGCTTTCGAAGGATGCTGTCAGGAATCCCCATCTTGCCGATGTCGTGCAGGAACGCGCCGCGCGCGATGTGCCGCAGCAGCGCTTTGTCCACACCCATGATTCGCGCCATGGTGATGGTGAACGCCGTCACGCGCTGGCAGTGGCCCTCCGTTTCCGCGTCCTTCGCGTCCAGCGCGCCGCCCAGCGCCTCCAGCGTGTAATCGTACGATTGTTCCAGGTCTTGCAGCGCAATCGATAGTTGCTGCGTGCGCTCCGCCACCAAATGCTCCAAATCGCTCTGATAAGTCCGGTTTTCGAGCACGAGCTGCCGGTGTTCCAGCGCTCGCCGCACGCTCAGGTGCAGCTGGTCCTTCTCGAACGGTTTCAGAATGTAGTCGTACGCCCCGGCGCGGATCGCTTCCAGCGCGATGGAGATATCGTGCATCGCGGTGACCATAATCACCGGCACGTCCGGATCTTCGGCTCGCAGCTCGGAAAGCAGGCGTATGCCGTCCATTTCCGGCATTACGATGTCGCTCAGCACCAGGTCGAACGAATCGTTCCCGAAAGCCTCCAGCGCGATCACACCGTTCGGGCACACGGTGCACTTATAGCCTTGCGAATCGAGCAGAGTCGACACGACCTCTCGAATCGCCTCTTCGTCATCTACTACTAGGATTTTTTCTCGCTCCACTGTCGGCTCCGAAGCGTGCCTGTCGTAAGTATAAGCTTGGCCACATTCCGGCGTGGTCGCCTTGTTTCGACCGCGTGCTAGTTTGCGCAATGCCTGTCTCGTGACTCGGAGGCGCCTGGCCGTGACATCATAATCAAATGGTTTCCGTCAGGGCACGGCTTCAGCCGTGCCGAAAAGTGCCTCAGATTCAGGGGTTTCAACCCCTGAGGTTCGTGGCTTGAGTGTCAATCTATTTGAGAGACGAGTTGTAGTTTCTTCAGTCCGGCTGCCGCATATTCTCGAGCGTTCCGCAGAACCCTGGGGAAACCTGTTATTCTTCATAGACATCCAAATCTAGTGGGTTCTGTTATCGAGTCGTTCGGAGGTTGAGATGAAGCGGTTTGCAGTTTTGTTACTCGCGTGTTCATTGAGTATGGTAGCGGCTGCTCAGCAGTCTGCTTCCCCGAAAATAGAAGCTCCCGCGCGAACGTCGGCGCCCGCGCAAGTTCCCTCGTCGTCCAATCCCGAATTTTTGAAAGCAGCCGACGAAGTGCTTGCGCAGATGAGCCAAATCCTGGCTCTCCCCATTAAGGAGCCGCTTAAAAAGAGCCTTCGCTCGAAACAGGAAATCCGCGAGTATCTGGTTGTCGAGGAAAAAGAAGACAGAACCGACGCCCAGCGCCACGCCGACACCAAAACTCTCGAAGCTTTCGGTCTGATCCCCAAGGACTTTCCGCTCGATTCTTTCATGCTCGACGTTCTCACCGATCAAGTCGCCGGCCTGTACGACCCAAAAGCCAAGGAATTTTACATCGCTGACTGGATCCCGGCCGATGAGCAGCGCGAGGTGATGTCCCACGAATTGACCCACGCATTAGAGGACCAGTCCTTCCACATCGACCCCTGGATCAAAGCTGCCCGGCCCAACGATGACGCCGAACTCGCGCGCCAGTCCGTCAGCGAAGGTTCGGCGCTCGCCGCCATGGTGGACTACACCATGCGAGAGCAAAAGATGGGCGTCCGCGATTTGCCCGACGTTTCGCTTCTTATCCGTTCCGGCGCCGTCAGTGAAATGGACAAAGATCCTAAACTCTCCAAGGCGCCTCTCTTCATCCGTGACGAGCTGCTTTTCCCCTATCTCGCGGGCACCGGTTTTTCCCAGCAGTTTCTGAAAGCTCATTCCGGCTGGCAGGATCTTCACCTGATTTTCGAAAATCCCCCAGTCTCCACCCAGCAAATCATTCATCCGGAGCTCTATTTGTCCAACGTAAAGCCGGAATCCGTCACGTTGCCTGTTTGGAAAGGATTGGTGCCGGAGGATTGGAAACTTCTGGAAGAAAACGTTCTGGGTGAATTCGGACTCGGCGAGGTCTTGAAACAGTTCATCGGACAAGAACGCGCCGATAGGATATCTCCTGCCTGGAAAGGCGATCGTTACGCTACATTTGAAAGCGCTAGCACCAAGCAAACTTCGCTCGTGTTTCGCATCGCGCTCGACAACCCGGACGACGCGGCGCGCTTTTTCGGCCAGTATAGTGAAGTGCTCGAACTAAAGCGCACGGACCACAAGGAACTTTTCCGCCGCCCCAATTTTTTCCAGTTTCAAACCGACGCCGGAGGAGTCTTCCTCCATTGCGCCGCAACCACCTGCCTGATCGTTGAAAACGCCGGTCGCGATACATTCGACAAAATTAATCGCGCAGTGGGCTTGCCCCCCGCTCTCGCTCCCACCGACGCGGACGCCAAGCCGCCGCAGGCAATCACGCGCTCAGTTCCCACTATCGATTCTGGTTTTGGCGGCTGGTAAACGAAGGGCTCAGGCGCTGCGGAGAGTCTTGCAGCAGACGCAGGTTCTTATCTCCAAATCGGACGCCCGAATCAGTCGTCGAGCGAAATCCCCGCTGAATCCGCTCGATGAATTACCATCATAGTCTGGTCGTCAGCCTGTCGCGCGCCTGACGAAAAGCTGTTCACGTCCTTCAGACAAGCCGCCAGCAGTTCTTGCGGCACCCAGCCGTGCCTTTCTCCCGCCACGCGCATGATCCGCGCCACACCGTATTCCTCGCCCTTGGTATTTGCCGCTTCCGAAATTCCATCGGTGTAAAGAACCACGCTGTCACCCGGTTCCAGCAGCACTCGTTCGATTGTGTACCGGCTTTTCGCAAACATCCCGAGCGGCATGCCCGTCGAGCCGACCTTCCTCACTCCGTCTTTCCCGACGATCAGTGCCGGGAAATGTCCGGCGCTCGCGATCTCAACTTCACCGGCCGCGCCCGCGCGCCCGCAAATCAGCGTAGCGTACTGACCTGCAATCGTGCTCTCGCAGAAAACGTGATTCGCCCGCTCGAGCAGCCCGTCCAGTTCGAGCCCCACGCCGGAAAGACTGCGAAACATCGCATGCAAATGCGACATCAAAAGCGCGGCAGCCACGCCTTTGCCCGCCACATCGCCGAAGAGAAACACCAGCTTCCCATCGGTATTCGTTGGCGAAATCAAATCGCAGTAATCGCCGCTCACCAGGCCGGCCGGCTTGTATTGGTAGTGCACGCGCCAATCGTTGAATCGCAGGTTCGTTTCCGGCAGCAGCCCTCGCTGAATTTTCGCGGCCAATTCCATGTCGCGCTCCAGCGCGCGCTGCTCCCCGCTCGTAAGGTGATCGAGGCAAAATCGCACCAGCGGATCGGCCAGCAGGCGTTCTTTCTCCACCGTGTCGTTGCATGTCGGACAGATGCCGTACGTTCCGTCATCCATCCTCTGCAACGCGGAGTTCACTTCGCCGAGAATTTCCAGCAATGGTGCTTCGGGCGCTTCAGGCATGGCCGCCGAAACCGCGGAATTCAATTCGGCGCGCCGTTTTTCCAGTTGTTCGCGCAGATAAGGGTCCGTTACTTCAGGCATCGGAATACTCTCCGGGTTCGAGCTTCTCGCAAGTCTCGCCGCAGTGCTATCCGGTTCGGGCACGGGAACTCCTCGCCTTGTCTCCCCTATCTGATTCCGCAGCTTGGCGGGGAGATTCCACAACTATCGGCTCCAGCGGCAGGCGTTCGGCCTTTCGTTCGAGCCTCGCCAGGCGTTGCTCGAACCGTGTGCGCATCTTTTGGTAGGCCCCCCTCGCAATCGTGCCGAGGCGCTTCGCTCGTTGCAGCTCGCTAAGCGCATCGCGCGAAATTAGCGCCGCGCGCCGCGGCTCGCGCATGTGGCGTTCGTAATAAATCGCGAGTTGTTCGTATGCTTCCAATCCTTCGCGGGAATTTCCCAGCATGCCTTCCCACAAATCACGCGCCTGCGAAAGATCGCCTTCGCGCTTCGCCATGCGCGCCAACGACCGTCGAGCCACTCTGTCTGTCTCTGGAGGCAACTCATCCGACGCGAGCGATTGTTCGTAGTGCCTCCGGGCCCGTGTCGCTTCTCCTCGCCGTTCGCAGATACGCGAAAGCCCGAATAGCTCAAATCCGTCTTTGCCCTGCCGATCCGCTTCGGACAGCAGCGCTACGATGCGGCTCGAAAGCGCCGCCAATCCGCGCAGATCCATTTGATTGTGCATGAAAATTGGAACCAGCGGCTCCGGCGGCCCTCCGCGCAGAAAATCAAAATATATTTCGGGTATGAATTCCGAGGCTACGTCCGCCCCGCGATTCCATCCCAACACGTGACGTTCGAGTTCCTGCAGCCGAACCGACCCAATCCGCAATCGCCACAAATTCCGCGCGGGATGCAGAAAATCGAGGTGCGCACGCGGAGCAGGCGGCCGCAGCGTTCGCGTCATGCGATAGCGCGTTTCCAGCAGCGGCCAATCGAACGATTTGCCATTGAACGTCACCAGCACACAACGATCCGCCATGCGCTCCGCCAGCGTCACCAGCAGCGCGTGCTCCTCGCTATGATCGCGCATGAAAAACTGCTCCACCTCGAGCCCGCCCGCGTCCCACCACGCAATCCCCACCATAAACGCGTAGGTCCCGCCTCCACCCATGATCCCCGTGGTCTCCGTATCCAGGAAGAGCCATTGCCGCGGGTCTGCCGCTTCCTCCGCAGCGTTCGGCAGCAGAAGACGCAGCGCCGATGCATCCAGCCTTTCATCCGCCATGCCGTGGCCCAGCGGCGAGCAATCCGTTTTCACTCCGTCTGCCACGTCGGAAAACCATTTTCGCAGCGCCAGATGCTCGCCAAATTCGTTTCGCACCGACGCCGCCCCCAAAAGCTCCGCCAGCCGCTCCGAACCCTCGGGGAAATTCGGCGAAAATCCGCGCGGCTCTCCAACCACAACTTCTCGTCCGCCAAAAGCCTTTGCCGGCGTCGAGTTCGCAGCGCGCGACGACCCGTTCAGCGGCCTCTGCAACGCCTTCACCCGCGAAAACCGATCTAGTGTCGTCTTGCTCACGCGCAGAGCCGCTCCAAAATTTTCAGCGCCGCTTCTTTAGCACGCTCGCTTTTTTCTCCCACTGGCCCCACGCAGGAAGGACATCCCTGTTCGCACGGGCAAGCCGCAATCAACTCGCGCGTCCGCCGCAACAGCAAATCGTGCACGCGAAAAAGCGGCTCGCTGAACCCAATCCCGCCCGGATACGCGTCGTAGAGATACAGATTCGGCTCGAAGAATTCTTTCATCTGCGACGGATCGCTCATCGCCGTGGTGAACTCCTGCCAATCCGTTTCAATTCCGGGACTGGCCGGCCGCTCACCGACCGCAGTGCCCAGGTCGCGCCGGTCGCACATCAGCAGCAGCGTCGCCATCGATTCCAGCGCGTACAGCAAACCGAAAATCCCGCTCTGCCGGTCGGACAGCGCAAACGGCAAGCCGGCGAGCAACTCGCGCTCCAGCGTGATCCAGAACGCCGTCGTGTGCATTTCGTTTTCCGGCAATTCAAGTTTCCCCGCGCCCACATTCTCATTGGTGAAGAACTTTATCTTCTTGAATCCCACCACCTGCGACCGCACCAGCACGTCGCCATGCGCGCGAGCCGCTGGCCCCGCGATGCACTCCTCCTCGGCGATTTCCAGCACGCGCACTTGCGTGTAGCGAATCGCATCCGTGAAATAGTCCACGTTCACGCGCTTCACATACGCCTTACGCTGCTCAAAATCGAGCCGCTCCACGTGATACTGCTGCCCCTGGTGAATGTAGATCGCCTTCGGATGCACGGTCGTCAGCGCCGAAGAAAAATCCACTTCGCCGATCACTTCAGGCTCTCCGTCGTTTTCACCTATCACG
Organism: Candidatus Acidiferrales bacterium; assembly: GCA_049693595.1. Taxonomy (GTDB): domain Bacteria; phylum Acidobacteriota; class Terriglobia; order Acidiferrales; family UBA7541; genus Palsa-295. Next base: position 20,703 of record JBAVQA010000291.1, read on the forward strand.
TCGTTTTTGCCCGTTATATCGATGATCACAAAATTGTCCGACGTCACCGATCGCAAGCTCACCGTGTCCGCCGGATACGCCTGCTGCACCCAATGCCAGTTTCCGCCGCTGCGATGGAGATATCCCGCCTCAGCTAGCCTCTCGCACAACTGCTGTAAATCCACGCCGCCCATTCGTTCGCCGGGTGAAAGAGGCAGCTCAAACGCCGCGCATTTCAGATGATTGATGAGAATCTCCAAATTGTCCGGCTGAACGTAGGCGTGCTCCGGCGAGCGCCCGAAAAAATAATCCGGGTGCTGCACGATGAATTGATCCAGCGGCGCGGACGACGCCACCAGCACCGCGCACGACGCGCCGCTTCGCCTCCCCGCGCGACCCGCGCGTTGCCAAGTGGAAGCAATCGAGCCCGCGTACCCCGCCATCACCGCTGCGTCCAGCGATCCGATGTCGATCCCCAATTCCAGCGCATTTGTGGCCACCACTCCGCGCACTCGCCCTTCGCGCAGTCCGCGTTCGATTTCCCGCCGCTCGCCCGGCAAATATCCGCCGCGATATCCGCGCACCGGTTCGGGCTGCCCCGGTTGCGGCCGATTGGCTTGCTGCAAATATGTAAGCAGCACTTCCGTGTGCAGCCTGCTATTGGCAAAAACAATAGTCTGCAACTTCCGCGCGAGAAGCTCTTTCGCCACCCGCGTAGTCTCGTTCAAATAGCTGCGCCGAATACCGAGATTTCGATTCACCATCGGCGGGTTATAAAAAACAAAAAGCTTCTCCGCCGCCGGCGCGCCATTTTCTTCCACCACTTCCACCTCGCGCTCGATAAGCTGTGCCGCAAGCTCGCCCGGATTCGCAATCGTCGCTGAGCAACAAATGAACTGCGGCTTCGAGCCATAAAATTCCGCAATCCGCGCGAGCCTCCGCAACACATTCGCCAGGTGGCTCCCAAAAACGCCGCGATATGTGTGCAGCTCGTCCAACACGACGTACTTCAAATTCTCAAAAACGCGCGTCCATTTCGTGTGGTGCGGCAGAATTCCGGTGTGCAGCATG
>JBAVQA010000292.1:0-5715 GCA_049693595.1 Candidatus Acidiferrales bacterium
CTGGGATTTTGGTACGGCCCTGCTGCACCAATAGCTCGAACGTTCGGCGACCCATGAGAAGTGTGTCGAACTGAGCGAAGAGCGCGACAAAATCAATGTCGGGATCCTGGACGATCCAGTCGAACTCACCATTGGGGCCGGCGATGTAACCGTCGAGGCTCATGGCAACGTGGTAGCTGATTCGGCGCATGGGAACCTCCTGCGTAAATTCGCGGAACAGCGGGATAAGGATTATTGCGCAGTATGGTAAGGACTGGCGAGCAAGATTTTTGACGGGCGAGAAAGTCAAAAGAGCCGGCCCTTCGCAAAGGACTCAGGATGAATCCCTTCGGGATTCATGAGACCGGCCGGGCGCTAGGAAAACCGATGCGAGCTCTCCCTTCAGCGGTCGCAGCGTCACGACGCCATCGGGATGCGAGAGGCGCGCATGTTTGCCCGTCCCTAAGGGAATTGAAGATTTCTTGCCGACCGGGCGGCGAACTTACGGGGTTTCGGGGAGGGCGTAGTCGAAGGCGTAGGAATGCTTGCCGGCATCGATGATTACAGTGAACTTGCCGGATAGGCCGGTGAGTTGGCCGGTGCCGGAGTCGGGGACGACGGTGATGCTTTGGACCGGGGCGCCGCGCGTTAGGGTGCCGCTGTGTTGGAGGACGAAGGTGCCGGCGAGACCGTTTAATTTTCCGGTGACGCGTTCGATGGCGACGTAGCCGGCGGAGCCTTTTACGTCGGTGCCGGCGGTGAGCATGGTGCCTTTGGCGGTGGCGTCGAGGTCGCCGTGATATTGCTTGTCGAGAGAATATCTGGCTAGAGTGGAGCCTTCGGCTTTATCGTCCTCGCCTTGAGGGGCTAGCTTTACGTCGAATGGGCCGGTCGCGTGTTTTGTCACGGGCGCTCCGTTTTGTGCGGCGGTTTGAATTGGCGAGTGCGTTCGCGTGTAAGCGAAGGAAGCCAAGGCCACGGCGAAGAATAGGCAGATGGTGGCGATAACAAGGGCGCGAACGCGGGTTTGTATTTTTCTTTGGGTAGTGATTTCCATGTCGCCAGCTAGCGTACTCTGAGTCGTCTTCCTTGGCATAGCTTATTTCATGCTAAGACTGAACCTCGCGACAACATTCGGTGTCTATTTAGCAATTCCAAGAAGCAATACATTGTGATGCTACGTTGAGTTGCTGCGCGCGTGGGATTTCAGGAGGCTGTCGAGTTCTTCGGGATCGAAAGCCAGATGCGTGGCGTCTTCGCGATTCAGGTGACCTTGCGACATGAGCGTGGCGAGCGAGTCTTCCAGGCTGAACGAGCCTTTCTTCTTCGTGAGCGTAATTTCCTGGCGGAGATATTGGAGCGCGTTGTGACGAATGTGCTGACGCGCGCCGAATCCGATCATCAGGAGTTCGGCGACAGGCATTTGGCCGCGGCTGGTTACCGGCACAAGAATCTGGTTGAGAACGGCAGCGAGAGCCATGGCCAGTTCCTGGCGAATCGTATTTTGGCGCTCGACCGGGAATGAATCACAGACGCGGCCGATGGTGGATGCAACGTCAGTGGTATGCAAAGTGGAAAGAACCAGGTGGCCGGTTTCGGCAGCAGCGACTGCGATGCGCATGGTTTCGGGATCGCGCATCTCGCCGACTACGAGAACGTCGGGCGCTTGGCGCAGAGCGGCGCGCAAAGCGGTGGGGAAGTCAGGCGCGTCCGTGCCGATTTCTACCTGCTCGATGATGCTGTGAATGTGATTGTGCTCGTACTCGATGGGATCTTCGATGGTGACAATGTGTCGGGAGTCGTTGTGATTGATTTCGTTAACAATCGCTGAGAGCGTTGTGGTTTTGCCGGAACCTGCCGGTCCTCCGATCAACACAAGGCCTCGCGGCAGATGAGCGAGAGCTTCGACCGACGGCGGAAAGTGCAGGTCGCGCAAGGAAGGAACTTTCGCGGGCAAGGCACGCACGGCTGCGGCGGCGTTGCCGCGTTCACGATGGAGATTGATGCGGAAACGTCCGAGACCAGCGACACGATAGGATGAGTCGGCGATCTGAATTTTTCGGTAGAGCTTCAGCGCGTGAGAGGTGAGCGCGGGGATGACCGCGGCTTCGATTTCCGCGCCGTCGAGCGAGCCGGGTTCGAGCTGGCGCACGTGTCCTTCGAGGCGCAGACACGGCGGGGCATTGGGAACAAGCAACAGGTCGCTGCCACCTTGCTGCACGAGCGCGGTAAGCCAACGGTCGAGGCGGCGGGTGGCGGAGGAATCCGCAAGAGTCATTTCGCGATCGCCGTTGAGATCGCTGACAATGCGGTTGAGTTCTGGGGATTCGGCCACTTGGACTCCAGTTGCTCCGACAGAGTATATGACGGAGGGGTATGGGAGTCGAGGTACAGGGAGGAAGTCAAAAGTCTCAGGTCTGACGAGCCGTTCCTGCGTCAGGGTAAACCTGAGCAGTATTAACAGGAAAGTGAAATATGAGTGTGCTGAGGAATTTTGCTCCTATGTTTACGTCGTGCTGGGGCTTCAGCGGGCGCAGCATGCTGCGCCCCTACGGGGTGTGGCGGGGATGCCGCGGTAGATGCCGCCGAGGCTTAGGACGGATTGCGGGGCCGTCGGTGACGTAGTCGCGGAGGTAGGCGGGAACCAGGGTTGGTCGTGGAATTCGAAGAGGGGCATGAGTTATGAGTGCAAAGCCTGAGCAACCATATATCCGAGGACCGCTCCTAAAGTGAGAGCGCTAATCCACGCTTTATTCTTATAGTGACGACGCAAGATTTGGAAGATTAAGAACCAGCAAGTTAGAAGCGCCCAGGGCCACGTGCTTGCTTTCCAAAGAGTTTTCTCCATCAACCGGATTGGCGACGGAAGGCCCGGTAAGTCGGGTTCAAGAAGAAAATATGGGAAGAACAGTGCGATGAGGATGGAATAAAGCACGCCAACTAAGCCCATGATGAGGCAGAACTGGCGGGGATTTTTGAGCTTAGCGTCGGGAGGCTGCGCAGGCTGAGTTTTGGCCTGCGGTTTTCCGGAACGGTGCTCGTTAATATATTTCGTTATTTCTGTACGCGGCCGTTCGTTAGCTAGCGTTCCGGACACGAAGTAAATCCTTGCGCTATTTTTCTCGGAACGGATTAGCGTTATATATGCGAGAACGGGGAACCAGGAAATTCTGCAATGTTCGATCTGATCATATGGGATTTTGGTCCATCCACCAAAGCGACGATACTCCAGAAAGTGGTCGGCCACTCTGACTTCGGCGATGCTCAGGAGAAGACAGGCCCCCAGGAAAAAAGGAGCATTCAGAAGCGCTCGAAAAGCCAGATTTGAAAGACTTGGATGTCCAGATACCAGCGTGGCGCCGATTCCCACGAGCAGGATGATGGGCACGTAATACTTTGCCGCTACGAAGGTATGCGGATTAACCTCCTGTGTAACCACTGAACGCATTTTCTCCTTCTCGGACGATCCAAGAATCCGAATGATACCACTGAGGTAGTTGACGACGTATGCGTCTCTGCTGTGGTACGAAAGCGGGAGCAAGTTCCTGCACTCCACAGAACCGCTCGAGATTTGGCATGCGGAGCTTGGCGCTGCTTTCCGAGCGGATTCAGACGGCCGCGGGTTTCCAGAGGGCTAGGGCGGCGCCGGTTGGGTCGATGATCATGCTCATCCAGCCGATTCCGGGGAGTTCCATGACGTCCATTGTGATTTTGGCGCCGAGGGATTTGGCCTTTTGGGTTGCGGCGGCGATGTCGTCCACTTCGACGTAGGCGAGCCATGATGAGGGCGCGCCGGGGACGCGTTGCTGCATCATGCCGCCGCCGGTTCCTTTGCCGGGCTTTATCACCGTGTAAGTGCCGCCGGGTATTGGGACGTCGTCGAGCTGCCAAGCAAATAGCTGTCCGTAGAACTTCTTCGCTTTGCCGATGTCGGTGGTATGGAGTTCAACGTGAACAAATGGGTTCGGCATTTCGATCCTCCGTGTTTACTTCGCGAGACGGTGCCACGCTGGCGTAAGATACCACAGCGGTGATTGACTCCTCTCCTGTCGTTGGCCGCACGATTTCGCATTATCGCATCCTGGAAAAACTCGGGGGCGGAGGCATGGGCGTGGTGTACAAAGCGGACGACGTGATGCTGGGGCGTCACATGGGTACCCGACGTGAGCGGGGTTGGTGCGAAGCGCCGAGCCATTATGTTACTGTGCCGGTTCCGTGATTCGAAGAACACGGCGAGAATTGGAGATAACTTGAGAAGAGTTCGCGCGAGCCTAATTCTGGCAGTGTTCGCTGTACTGACCGCTTTGGCGTCTTTGGATGCCGGGAACACGAAGTTCGTGTTCACTTGGATGAATCCGTACTATTCCGGCGGGCATTTCAAAACAATTCTTGTGCTGGGAATAAACGGGAAGGCGGTGAACCGGGCGGAATTTGAGGATCGACTTTCGGCGGAGATAACCAGACCTGGAATTGCGGCGATTCCGAGTTATTCGTTGCTTCCGAGGCCGAACTCGACGCCGCTCGTGATGAGCGAATTGAGGGACGTGGTGCGAGGGCAAAATATCGATGCGATCGTCGCCACGAGGTTGATCAAGGTGAAGAAGAGTGTGACTGAGATTCCGGGGCAGGTTTACACGCCCTATCCGTATTACAACTCGTTTTACGGCTACTACGGGACGATCTATCCGGAGGTTTATTCGCCGGACTATCTGCGAGTGGAGAGAACGGCGCAAATCGAAACGAATTTTTATTCAACGCTGAAGCCGGACGGGGAGCTTATCTGGACGGGGACGAGCGATACCGTGAATCCACAATCACCATCGAAGGCTATTGATGCGGTGGCAAAGCTGATAGTTGAAACATTGGAGAAGCAGAAGATCATTTGATTGGCGAATTAGGCTGCAATCCTGCCTATGGGTGGCGACCAGGCATGTGACAGCGGGCGCAGCAAGCAGCGCCCCTACGGAAATGATTTGGGCGGCGCAGACAATTCGGACACGGAACAAAGTTTTGCACGTTCATTCAGCACGATATAAATTCGGAGCCGACCATGTCGGTTAAGGAAGTCAAAGGAGCCGGCGGGACGCCGGCGCTACGAAAGGCAACGGCGCACAAATGTAACGGCAGGACGCCCGCCTGAAGGCGGCCGCTACAAGGGCAAACAGAAATTCAACGGCAAGATGCCGGGCTGAAGCCCGGCGCTACGAAAGGCGGCGGCGCAACACGGAGGCGAGGGGGAAGGGGCGCTTGGGCTGCGACTGCGAAAGCGGCGGCAAGCCCGCCACGGCGGGCAGGCCGCCGCACTCCGTACAAATTCGAGTGAGCGCGATTCGTGATTACGCGGCGGCGGTGGTTTGGGCTTTGAGGCGGCCGGCGCGGATGGCTTTTATCAGGGCGGCGTGGTCGCGGTCGGTTTGGTCGGCGTAGGAGGCGGCAAATTCGGCGAGGGCTGCGTCGAATTTTTCGCTTTTGCCGAGGTAACCGCCGATTTGCGCTGCGTCGCCGGTACGCGCGTGTGCGCGGGCCAGGGTCCAGCCGCAGATTTCGACGTATTCGAGCCAGTCGCCGCGGGTCATGTTTTCCAGATCGATTTTCATTTTCATGTCGCGGAGCTGGCGGAAATAATAGCTGTGGCCTTGGTCGTCGTGAGTCCATCCGAGGAACACGTCGCTCGCCGATTGCAGCATGCGCTGTCCGGTGACGACTCGCTCGCCGTGATTGGCGTAGCGGCTCTTG
>JBAVQA010000293.1:0-15960 GCA_049693595.1 Candidatus Acidiferrales bacterium
ACACCTCAAAATCCGCAAACGCCAGCGTCACGATCTCCTGCAACAGCGCGAGCTCCATCTCGCCCCCCTCCGCTAACGTCGCACTCAGCGCAACGCAAACTTTCACCGCCTCCTTCTGTCCCACGCCCACCACAACGATCGTCTGGAACGTGAATGGCGTCCCGGGCGGGAACGCAACGCTCGGCACCATCGTCAGCACCAGCGCAAACGCAGCGCAATACGCCGCGCCAGCAAGTTTGCCCTCGACCAATCCGGTCACCATTCACGCAGTAGCCGGAGCCGCCACTGTGTCTGCCACTGTCACAATCGTCAGCGCCGTTAGCGTCACGGTTGCCCCCTCCGGCGTGTCGGTCGCAATCGCTCAACGAACTACATTAACCCCCACGGTCGCCGGCACGCCAAACACCGCCGTCGCCTGGACAGTCAACGGGGTCCCCAATGGCAACGCAATCCTCGGCCAAATCTGCCAGCCCGCCTCTGTTCCTTGCGCCGCGCCGGCAGCGCCCGCGTCCGGCAGCGTGGATTTTCTCGCTCCAGCGGCAGTTCCCTCGTCAGATCCCGTCACCGTCACCGCAACGAGCGCCGCCGATCCCACGCGCAGCGGCACCTCGATCGTGATCATCACCGGCCCAACCGGAACAACAACCTCCGTTTCCATCTCGCCGCCCTTCGCATTCATCGCTCCTTCCACCGCGACGCTCTCTCAACAGCGCTTCGCCGCCGTCGTCACCGGCAACTCAAACACGAGCGTCGCCTGGGCAGTCCAAAGCGCCGTGCCCGGTCAAGGCTGCTCCGGCGCCGCTTGCGGTTCGGTGGACGCAACCGGCCTCTACTCCGCCCCCACCGTGGCTCCTTCGCCCAACGGCATTTCCGTCATCGCCACCAGCCTAGCCGACAGCACAAAATCGGCCACCGCCGCCGTCACCATCACCAGCGGCCCCGCAATCGAAGTGATTCTTCCGTCCAGCGTGATGGCCGGCGCAGTGGAGAGTTTTCCTTTCTCGGTGCAAGGCCTGAATTTCGTCGCAGGCTCCGGAAGCGCAGCATCCACGATCTTGATCAACGGGATCGCGCGCGCCACCGCATGCCCCAACGCGAATACTTGCTCCACAGCTCTCAATCCGGCAGATGTGCAATCCGCCGCCACGCTGACAATCCAGATTCAGAATCCGTCTCCCCAGCCCCAACTTTCAAATCCAGTTCCTTTCGTGATCGTCCCCTTCGACGTCTCCGTCGGCGTGATCGCTCTCAGCGCGGCTCAGCCATCGTCCGCCGGCACAAACATCATCGTCACCGAGCCCACCACCGCAGCCGCCTCCGCGCCCATCAATATCGACTCCATCGGCTTTCTCACCGCAAACAGTTGCGAAGTGCAAGGCTCGCCCCTCACCATCACCCGTCCTTCTTCAGGCACTTCCACCGTGAGCCTTTGCATCCACGGAAATTTGCTCGACCCCACTTTCACCTACGTTTTCACCGGCCCCGCGGCCGGAGATATAAGCGTCACCGCCTCCGCCGTCAACGGCCTGTTCCCCAATACCATCGAACTCGACCTGCAAATTTCCAGCGCCACTCTTCCCGGCGTCCGCACGCTCTTCGTCACCACACTGAACAACGATCGCGCCGCAGCCACCGCAATGCTGGAGGTCCAATGAAAATGAAATCCAAAATCGGATTGCATCGCCCCATATTTTTCGCTCTCTGCGCTTGCCTGCTCGCATGCGCTAGCGTTGCGCCCACCACTCTCGCGCACATGTCCGTCGCTAAATTGACTCACGTCTCCTCCCTCATTCTTCGCGCTCGCTGCGTGGAGAATTCCACCGCATGGGACGCCGGCGAAATCTGGACTTTCACCACTTACGAACCCACGGAAGTTTGGAAGGGCTCCGCGCAATCCCGCGTTCGCGTGCGCCTCTTGGGCGGAAGAGTCGGCAACCTCACCTCGAATGTTTCCGGCGTGCCGCGCTTTCTCGCCGGGGAAGACGTAGTGCTTTTCCTAGCTCCCACCACGCGCGGCGATTTTTCAGTTGTAAGTTGGGTGCAAGGAACCTTCCGAATCCATCACGACCAGCGCACCGGAGAAGACACCGTCACCCAAGACAGCGCATCCTTCGACACCTTCGATCCCTCCACGCGGCACTTCACTGCCTCCGGCATCCGCGATCTTCCTTTGCAGGAATTTCGCTCGCAGGTGGCCGCCGCGTTGCACCAGGAATCCGGAGCACAAAAATGAAACAAGCCATCGCATGGCTCACGATTGCAGTATTCTCTTCGGCCGCGATCTTCGCGCCCGCGGTGCAGGCCTACACCTTCGTATCCACCGTTCCGCAATCGGGCGGCTGCCCGCAGCCAAACCACTGGAACCTGTCGATCAGTTCTCCGCTCGATCGCCAATGGAGCACATCGCTGCCGTCGCTAATTTCTCCCGTAATTCTCACGGTAGCTTCACCCGGCACGCCCGCGCAACTCGACGAAATCGAGCAATCCATCTCCGATTCTTTTTCCGTCTGGTCCGGAGTTACCGGCACAACCTTCAACACAGTCACATTTCCCGGGTTGGTAGCTCCTCTGGCGCGCGTAACCGATCCGAATTCCTGCACCAATGACGCAGGCAGCAATGTCGATGGCTTAAATACGATTTGCTTCAACCAATCGAGCGCCGCATTCACTCCCGGCGTGCTTGCCTTCACCCGCACGTTTACCGCAAACGCTCCAGGTGTGAGCATCGGCACGAGTGCCCTCGCTGCATTCGCCGGCCAAATCCTCGATGCCGACACTCTCTTCTGCAACACCGGCGAGGTAACCTTCGCCACGCCCGCCGCTCTCGCAACTCCCCAGGCCGCCGGCGCGTACGATCTGGAGTCTCTTCTCACTCACGAGCTCGGCCACTGGATGGGCCTGGATCATTCCGCAGTAATTCGCGCCGTGATGTTTCCCTTCGCTCCGCCTCCAGGCCAATTCCTCGGCTCTCGCCCCACGGCACAGGTGCCCGATGGCCCGCTCAGCGATGACGACCGCACCGGCATCCGCGCGCTTTATCCTGACCCGAACGACACCGTAAATATCGGCGCCATTCGCGGCCAAATCCTTCCCGCCAATCCGTTCGCCCTGGCCGCTCTTCCCGCACCCTCGACTGGTTCGTCAGTCACCGGAATGGTCGGCGCGCAGGTCGTCGCCCTGGACGCGGACACCGGTGCAATCGTCGCCGCCGCTTTCTCCGCCGGGAGCTGCAACGCCTCAAGTCCACCCACGCAATTCGACGGCTCCTACGACCTGGAACGCCTGCCGGTCGGCCGCAATTACAGTTTGTACGTCGAGCCCCTGGTTGGTATCGCACTTCCTGCTGACTTCGTCGTCCCAGCGGATTTGTGCTCGCAGGATGTGACGCCTTCCTGCACCGCGCCGCCCGCAAACACGAATTTCAACGTGCGCACTATGCCTGCGTCGCCCTAGGATGGTGTGGAAAGTGGAAGACGGCGTTTTAATCTCGCCGTGCGGCGCGGCCACTCACTGGCAACCGGCGCCCAAAACAAAAGCGGCTCCCAAAAAACGGGAGCCGCTCGTCGTTTCTTTGTGAATCGTCCTACTGCGTCGGCAACAACTGTTGCGAGAACCCGATCGTGTTGACGGACCGCAATACCGGCGTTCTCGGTGGCAGATATGACGGGCCCAAAGTAAAGTTGGTATCAAATTGGTAATGGCGATTGGGCGGACTATACACGTAGCCCGAGTTCTTGTAGGTTCCCACTCCCTGGCGGTTAAAGTAAAAGCTCACCATGGAGCCGTAGTAGTAGCCATTCACGCCGCTCCAGGTTTCCAGGAAGCGCAGGAAGTTGTGCACGCCGCCATCTGTACCGAAGTCATCGCAAGTGCACGCACCCGCGATTTGTCCAAACGGAATTCCTTTTCCGGCAATCAGGGCTACACGATATGCCGTTTGAACCGCTACGCGATCGCCGGCAGTTCCAAGGGCATACGGGTACATGAAAGAGTTCACGTCATTCCAGTTATCCGACAGCAATGTTACGGCGTCGGCTGCCACGGCGGAGGCAACGCTGGCGCCAGCCCACGTTCCATTGGCCGGTGCGTTGTAATCGCCCTGGATGTAAACCGGGTTCTCCGAAGCAACCGTTAGGCCGCAGACAACAGGTCCGCAGGAATTCCCAAGGTTCAAGGTTGCGCCGTCCACCAACTTTAGAGCGCGCCGGAAATATACCGGCGAATTCTCCCTGGCTTCCTGCGTGTGGCTGTAAACCACGCCAGGCCACGCAGTGCTGCCGCAATTCGGAGTTAGAAGTCCTCCGACGCCCAATAAAGCTGTACCACTCACGAAGTTTGCGGGTGTAACCGCCACTCCACCGTAGGTACGGAGAATTCCATCTCCTTCGATATCCTCACCTTGGGGCGGACCGGCCGGAATCACGGCCGGATCGATGACTCCGTTCGGACACCCGGTAGCCGGGTTTGAATCATTTACAAAATCGTTGTATCCGAACGAACCGGTTTTTGTGCCGCCGTTGGGATCTATTTGTTCACCACGTCGATCCGAAAAATAAACGGTGAAACCTGTGTCCAGGTTGCTCACACCCAACGTACCCTGGCTCGTTCTTAGCCAAGTGGCCAGGTTCGCCATATCAAGTTCCACGTAATTCATCACTCCCATTGCCGTAACTCCGGGCGCGGTACCACCCCAGTCCTGGCTGGTCGGCAGCGCCGGCAAGGCTACGCGATATACTCCCTCTCGGCTGTCAAATAAAGCCATCGGCCAATAGTCTTCGCCCAGGTGGCTTGGTGAACCGCACCCCGGGCCCGTCGACGGGTTATCTCGCAGCCGCGCGAGGCGAATGATGGCTGTGGGGCTGGGATTAAAGGCAGCCTGGGAACAGGTAAGCGCCGCTGGGTTAACGTTGGAATTCGATGTCGGTCCCTGGGCTGCGATTGCAGTGGGATTCCCCGCTGGGTTAGGCAGCGCAACAATCGTGGGTGGCGCTACCCATGAAGCAGCAGACAACGGATTGATGTTCCATCCCGAAATTCCCTGGTTCAGGATTGCTTTGGTAACATCAGTCCACCCGCCGCCGACTGCCTGATATTCGATTTTCAAACAACCGGTGATGATGGGACTGGCATTGGTCACCCAGTAGCCATTCACAGACGAATAGCTAGCTCCACCCGTGGAGACCGGCAACGGGTAACCTGTGTACCAATTTACCGCCGGTGGTGTCGCAGGACCTACGAAAGCCAGCGTCGCCAAATCGATTGGATCAGTTCCCGTTGTTACGCCGTCCGTTCCCAGGGCCATCATGTCCGAGTTGTGGCATGCAGCGCCTGAGCCCGGCAAAACTCCAACCGGGTAATCGTCGAGCAAAATCCGCAAACTAGCCTGCGAGAAATACTGTTCGGCGAATTCAGGAGCGTTGCTGGCTGCTTCGCCGGGAATTGCTCGGCGAATTAGGGAGATCGGCGTTGTAATTCCTCCCAGCGCCGTTGCCGTCAGGTTAAGAGTCGGCACAGCGTTCTGCAATTGCCCGTTATATGGTGCCGTGATGGTGTTCCAATTGGCGTTCAGATTGGCGGTGATGTTCGCATATGAGCTGCTGCTCGCCGGATCCGTGCTTCCCTGGTTCAGGAGCAATTCTAGCCATGTCGCGTTCGTATAGGGCGCGCTGGTCGGCTCGTTGGCGAGAGTGGGATCGGGACTCGTAGCGATCGTGACGTTCCCGGTGTAGTTGCCTCCGTTCACCAAGTATCCATTCTCGAGATTGGTCCGAATTATCTGGCCTACCGCCGTCACTTTGTCGCCAAGATACAGCGGCCCGGCGTTTGGAGAAAGCCAAAGATTTCCGTTCGTGTGTGTACGCCCGCCAAATGCGAACGAAGGCCCGTTGAAAAACGCTACGTCCGATTGCGAAAAGATACCGAACTGGAAGACCGGAATGGCCACTAATTGAACCTGGCGCTGTAGCTTTACTTCCGATCCCGAAGAAGTATTCTGCGCTGCCACTGTCAATGTGAATGGCGTGATTAGCCCTTGCATACCGGCATAAGGACTCGGAGGCAGGATCGTCGCGTTACTCGCCTTAGGATTCCCGGATGCGTCTGGAACGAATTGCATGGTGTAGGTCGAATTGCCTGCGCCGTTCAGATACTCGATCCCTGGGAGCGTGGTCGGCTGCAGCCCCTCGATGGCTGCAACATCCGCTGCACCTAGGGAGCCCTTGAGAGCGAACTGATTCGCCACATCCGTGGTCATCTTTTCCATTCCGGCTTCGGCGCCGTAGAAGGCAATCTCGCGACTCTTGTTATTGCCGCCCAGTCGCTGGTCCGTCATTACCATCCAGGACATTCCCACCACGATGGCGGAAATCAGGATTAGAACCAGCAGAGCCGTTATTAAAGCGACTCCCTTTTGGCGTTCGATTCTCACGGCAATTCTCCTTTGGGTCTCTTGAAAAGAAATCGTGTCCATGTTCGTTATGGCGCGGTGTAATTCGCCGCCGTTCCGAACTGGTTTTGGAACGAAAGGCTGCGAATGCTCACCTGCGTGCTAAGGTTGTTCCGCAAGAACTGCGAGCTTGCTCCAAACTTAAAGGGATTTTCCGACCGCCCCGCAAGAGACACATTCACCGCGCGAATCTGGTTGGGCGAGTCTGGCGGTAGCTGCGTGGGAGCATTGCCGGCGGACACGTAGGTTGCGCCGGGTTGGTTTATGTCGTAACTAAAAGTAAGATTCTCGATGTTGTCCGCAATCGGCTGGGGCGGATTCACAGCGGCTTGCACCGTCGGAAAACCCGGATAATTCACCTGCCGTATCAGTTGCGGATGCAACGGATTCGTAGTCGAATCGATGTAATAGCTCACCAACCAGACCCGCGTGATTGTCGTCGGTGGAAAACCGCCTCCTGGATTCTGCAAACTCGCGACCGTGCCTTTCGCAGACCCCGTCTGATTCAGGCCCGCGGGATCGCCCGCTCCAAAAGTTATCACTTGACCGGCAACATTCGTCACGTACTCCAGGGCTGTCCCATTCTGGTTATGGAACATGATTAAGTTCCCCACCGTTATCGGGTTGGTCACGCCCGGCATCGTGAAACAGAGCGGATCAATGTTCACCGTGAGGCCAGTAGGGGAGAATACCGCCGCCTGTAGCGCGACACTGCCGGAGTTTGCGTTGTTGCAAGCCGGCACTGCCGGTGTTCCCTGAATGAGTGGAAAGCTGTAGAGGAAGTTTCCAGCAGGGTCAACTAGACTGTTGTCCGCGTATAATATATTGATGATGTCGGTCTTCAGGCTTCCATCCAACACCGCGCCGGTCACCGGATCCGCGGTCTTGGCGTCTTGCCCCGTGATAGAGCCCGGCGCAATTGCGGTCATGGTCAGGAAACCGCCGGCAAAGCTCGGAAGAATCGGCGCCGGATTGGGAAAGGTCGTGAGCTGCGGCGCAAAAGCACCAGGACGAAATATCGTAGAAGTGGCGCCGTTGTTAGGTACCGAAATGCCCCCCTGCGGAATTCCTTCGCCCGCCTGAGCCAAATCCCGCACGATGAAGTGCATTCCGGCCCGCAGATTTTCCTGAGTGTTCGCTTCGTAGGCCACACCCTGCGTGGCCTGCTCCGCCTGCATCAGCGAGACCGTCGCAATTCCGACGACGATAACCACGATCACCATGGAAATCAGTAACTCAATCAGTGAAAATCCTTGTTCCCGCTTCATCGCTTGCTCCTCGCAGTTTTAGAACTGCGAAACATAAGTCGTCAGGGTATAAGTCCGGTTAAAGCGGCCCGAGGTGTAATTCATCACAATATTCACTTGCCGAAGCGTGGTGTAGCCCGGCACATTCGTGATCGTGATGGTCCGCGTGAAATGGGAAAGCGGCACTTTCACGTCATCTGCAGTTCCGAGTTTGTTGTCCGGTCCGGGATAGACGATGTATTCAGGGGGCTGTCCCACGTCAGCGACCGACCCCACCAGCCCGTCAGGTCCCGGCTGCAGAAGGGGCAGAGCGCCCGGAAGGAAAAGTCCGCCGGGATTGCCGACGCCGAAGTTCGAGATTGCCGAGAACTGCGCGCTGTTCGTATATTTCGCGGTGTAGATTGCTTCCGCAGCTTCCTCGGCCTTTTGTTGCGCGATGAAATCGTCCTGCGAACCTTGCATGTACGCCAGAGAATCGGCGAGCATCGCCGCAAGTCCCAGAACTCCCACTGCCAGGACGACCAGAGCGAGCATCGTCTCCAGAAGAGTAAAGCCTTTACAACCGCGCCTTTTCTTCTCTTCTCGCATTTTCTCGCTCTCCTTCAAAACTGGGTCCATGCTGCACCGTTGCTTTTCCAGGCGCGGACTCGCCCCGTCGTTCCCAGAACCGTAATCGCCCGGGCGGATGTCGGATTACCCGGTCGGCCTAAGAATATTGTCCCGTTGATGGGCTGATAAGACGCCCCGTCCACCAATTCGCCGTCGCTTTGGAACAGGATGCTCACAGGAGTGCCGCCTGCGACCGTCTTGAACTCGATTGCCGCAGCCGGCGCGCCTAGGCAGAAACCGTCCGGAGTATCGATTGCGCTGAGCACCAGGTACTGCGCTGGGGGATGTATCGGCACTGTACTCAACACTGGATTAACTGCTCCCCCACCTGCCGTCAGACTGTCCATTTCAGTCATGACCACTTGGTACTGCGTCAATCCGCCTATGACCACCGTCGGAAACGTGAGCTGCACATAGCGCCGGTTTGCGATCGAGTACTCCCGCGCCTGTCTCAGTTGGTCAAGGACTTGCCTCATGGACGAGTCGAAGTTCGCATCCTGCAGCACTGGTAGGTAAGCGAAGATGGCCATCCCCGAGATGATCAGGATTAGCGCGATCACTACGCATAACTCGATCATTGAGAAGCCGCGCTCTCCGTTTCTGCAGCGCTCTTTCTTTTGGGCTTTCAGCTGCGACTGTTTCACGCTTACACCTTTGGGTCGCCCTAGAACGCACAGGCCGACGTTAGAATCTGCCTCCAGATGTGCACTTGATAGGCCATGCATCTCGCACAGTAAGTGTATTTATATCTATGAGTTGAACAACAAGGCGGGAGTCAAAAAACGGCACCTCGAATTTTTCGGGGTGAAAATGTTACCGTTGAGGATGCGCCCTACCTGACCAATTTACTCGCGCTAATCAGTTCCATTTCGGGAAAAAGCCCGTCAGTTTCGGCTTCGCAATTTCGAGAGCAACCGTAGGATCTCGAAGTACAGCCAAATCAAAGTCACCATCAGGCCGAACGCCGCGTACCATTCCATATATTTTGGCGCGCCGGCTCGGACTCCGCTTTCGATGAAATCAAAATCCAGCACCAGGTTCAGCGACGCGACGATTACCACCACAACGCTGAAGCCGATTCCGATCGGCCCCGATCCGTTGATCGTCGTGAAGTGAACCCCGAAAAATCCGAGCACGATCGACAGCAGATAGAACAGCGCGATCCCGCCCGTCGCAGCCACAACTCCCATCTTGAACTTCTGCGTCACAGGAATCAGTCCCGAGCGGTACGCAAGCAACAGAACGACCAGAGTGCCAAACGTCAAACTCACAGCCTGAATCGCGATGCCGTGAAAACGCATCTCGAACATCGCCGAAATTCCGCCAAGCACGAGTCCTTCGAGCAACGCATAAATGGGAGCTGTCACCGGCGCCCAAGTTTTCTTGAAGATGGTCACCAGCGCGGCGATGAATCCGCCAATCCCGCCGACGATCGCCAAGCCCATCACGGAATCCGGCTGCTGAGTGCGATTAAAAACATTCCAGGTGTAAGCCGCGGTCGCGATCGCGCAAAGCAGCAGCACGCCGGTTTTGTTCACCGTGCCTTGCAGCGTCATGGCTTCGCCGGTAGCGACGCCTGCCCCTTGAAACGCCTGCTCGTTCAGTGCCGGGTTGGAAGTCCTCATCAATTGCGCCAATTCAATTCTCCTTTATTCGCTCGCTGCGGCTGTTTTCGTTTTTGTATTTCGTAGCGCCGGCGTCTCGCCGGCTCTTTTTTCTTACCGTGACTCCTGTTCAGGCGTGAGCGCGCTGGTTGCGGCGTCAATGCGGAAGCGCGAAATGTCTGTATCTTCCAAGTGTGCCACGGAAAGACCTGCGCCATCGGGATCGACTTCAACGCTCCACGGTTTCGCGCCCGCTTGAACCGCCGAGCCAACTACCAGATCCAGCGCGCCAGTTCTCCAGTCAATGGCGAAGACGGAAACGCTTTCAGAATCATGATTCACTACATAGAGAAATTTTCCCGAAGGATCGATCGCAATCCACCCCGGCCCATGTTCCGGAAGAACGGAGACTTCAGCAGCGGCCGCGTTCTCGCTGTCGCCGCCGGACGAAACCGTTATCGAATCGCTCAACGGATTTGCCGCGAAAGTCATTTCCTGCTCGGTGGCCAGATTCGTCACATGCAGAGTGCGCGAATCGCCTTCCACGGCGATGGCGGCTTTCGTCAGATTGGTCACCGTCAAGACTGTGTGCGCGTTGTTACCCTGAAAGCTGCCTCCGATAGTCGCGGTGCCCGGGGCCACGCCCGTAGCGATGCCCGTTTTGGCAATTGTAGCCACAGCAGTATTGTCCGAAGTCCACGTGGTGTCGTTGGGGTTTTCGTGATCGGTAGTGCCGTCCACAAACGTCACGCTCAGTATAAATGCCTGCGTCCCGGTAGTCGCAATCGACGGATTCGCGGGAGTGAGTTTTACAGACGTGACCAGCAGATTGGTCAAAGCGGAGCCGAAGCAGGAGGTCAATCCCAGAATCGAGAGCAACGGAAGAATTCGCGCCACTCGCTTGATCTTGCCGGATGAATTGACTCCCGTATTTCCCTCCCCGCGCGAAAAACGTAAACCGCCATTCCCTATTTCGCTTCTCGCTCGACCACTCAATGTACTCTCGCCCCCGCCCGTCTGCAACGCCAGCCCGGCCGCCCTGTGCTCAGAATCGTGTGCGCCTCGATGGCTCGCCCCCGTGCCCTGAGTGGGCCCAAGGGCGCAATGTCGTCGCGCCCGAACCTCTCGCGTTCGAAGCCTGTAGGATTTGACCGTGCTGCCTAATGTCTTAAACAGGCATCTAACCGTGCAGGCTTCGAGAATCAGTACACGCGTTCGCCGGCCGGAATTCAGCAGGACGAAGTCGAGCAGGAATAAGTCGAGCAGGATGAAGTCGAGCAGGAACAAGTCGAGCAGGAGTAAACTGTATCGAGCAAGGAGTCCGCAATGACAACGACCAATCGCGCACTGACCCTCCGAGCACTGACCTTCGCCGGCGCAGTATTGGCGCTCAGCACATTTTTTCTGGCCACCGCTTGGGCGAAAGATTCGCCGTTTCAGATTAAGGTGCTCAGCGGGGAGACCCGCCAATTCCAAGGCCCTCCGTTTCCTCCAGTTGACTGCGAATGGCGCGGCATCTCGGCCTATTGCAACGACTCCAGCCCGGTAACCTACGTCGAAAACACCATGATCGTCCAAGGGCCCGACGGCAAGTCGCTCGAAATCGCATGCACGGTTTACAACCAGTGGTCGCCTTGCACCACCTTGCCCGTCAACCAAAGCTTCGAAGCCTCCATGGCAAAACGCGGCCTCAAGATCCGCTTTGTCGATCAGCACGGCAAAATGCGCGAGCAGCTCTACGAAATCAACAAAGTTTCGCCGGACGCAGTAGTTCCCCCAACCCGCGGATAAATTCCCTACCTTTTACTTGCACTGAGCGGAGCGAACGTGCGCCGCTTCGCCTGCTCGCCCTGAGGCTCGCCGAAGGGCGCAATGTCTCCGCATCTGCGTATCCGCGGAAGAAACGCGCGTTCGCGTTTCTACCTTGTGAGCAGCTTCACACGCGCAAGCCGGGTTGCGGGGCCAAACTCAGCCGGTTAAAATCCCGGACATGGCTAGACAATGTGCGTTTTGCCCTGAAACAGCCAGTCGATCCGGAGAACATCTATGGAGTGACTGGATGAACGAATTGATGCCAGGGAATAAACACTTTACCTTGAAAAACGCTGAAGGTGCCGTGATTGTCGATTACATGTCCGGGACCTTGGATTGGAAAGCTAAGGTCGTATGCGAGGCGTGCAACAACGGATGGATGAGCGATATTGAAAGCAGTCACGCCAAACCATCATTGACGGATCTTATTATCGGGAAGATGGATTTTCTAATAACACAATCACGCGCTCGGTCAATTGCTCTTTTCGCTTTTAAAACCGCGGTGATTTTTGACCATCTTGCGCGAAAGCGTGAACCCTTCTTCCTTGCATCGTCACGCCACGCATTTCGAGAATCTCTGACGATCCCCTCGAACGTCCAGATGTGGATGGCTGGCTTTCGACCACCAGGAAAAGGCAAAGCCCAAACGGTGTACCACACAGGGAACGTCCCCGGTAAAAATAGTATCGAGATATATGCGTGTACTTATGCTGTCGGCCATCTCGTTATTCAAATCGTCGGTTGTAACGCTTCCGAGGTTTCGAGTATTCAGCCGAGACTGGCACGATTTGAGACTTTGTCCGTGCCTTTCTGGCCGAGCCTTCCAGATGGCTTCATCTGGCCAGCCGGTGATGTGCTCAGAACTGTCGATGATCTCGACGCTTTTTCGATGAGATGGAGGCACCTCACGGTTACGTCTTGACGCTTGGGACGCGGGAGTCTCGCATGGTGGGTTGGCGACTCCGAGGACTCACCGTTCGCGGGCTCTTGGCGGGTGGCGAACCCCTTTCATATTGACATTTTCCGCGTTGGCACGACGGCAGGTCCGCTAACGCTGTCCGCGCATTGTTTCCTCAGCCTTATTTTTAAGATCCGCGAACATTTCGTTGACGATCCGCTCCACAAACATGCTAAGCCGAATCTGTAGGACGCTAGACATTGCAGGTATCAGCTGGTCCATTCGGGCGATGAAAATGTCGCGTGTACTAGGATTTATCAGGCTCACGAGTTGAACGTCGTCGTCGCCGGCAGCATTTTTCGGTAGGAGCAGGGCGTAAAGCCGCTGTACTTGAGCCTGAGCAGGAGGCGCCGTTGAGAGTAGAAAACTTGCCGTGTGGCCCCCTGTAAGCGGAAAGCGATACCCGGCTGGTAAGCCGTAGCCCGCCGATTGCGACATGTTCACGCGAAAATTCAGCTTTTGCATTTGGCCCTGTACCTTGCCTACTGCCTGACTTAGCGCAATCTGGAAATCGTTTATCAATTTCACCCCAATTTGATCGACTTGCTCGTAGGTATATCCGCCCCTGGTTACATACAAACGCTGGATAGCGGTCGCGCTATCCTGCGCAGTGTGAGTAAACGCGGAATGAAGACTCTCATCTACTAGTCCGATCGTGTCGAGCGACCGAGCGAGCATGAAATCCACGAACGCCTGATAATCTCCAGCGTCGGAGCTCTCTAACACGTCGAGATACGCATCTTTCTGATCCGAAAGGATCACGATGGGCATTGAAATCGCTCTATAAGTGAAAGCAGACGCCAGCGCGCGGGCTACACGTCCATTGCCGTCAGCGAACGGATGAATAACAACGAAGGCATAGTGAGCATACGCGGCCTGAATTACCGGGTGTGCCGCCAGAAAAGCACTGGATCGGAGTTCAGCAGTAAGCCGGGCCATTTCCGCTGGAGTTACGTCGACCGGTGCGTACGAGTGGTCGGTCCCCTTTCGGGTGCGCACATGGTTCGGTAGCGTTTTGTATTGCCCCTTCGGAAGTGCCTGTTCCTGCGGTCCAACCGCCGTCATAACGCGATAAGTCGATTGAGCCCGGCAAACTTCTTCATGTAAGGCGCGAATCGCGGCCTCCGAAATTGGTTCGGCCCTTGTGGCAAGGTCAAGGACGTAGTCGTACGCATGCAGCTGTGCCTCAAACAGCGATCTTACGTGCTCACCTTTTTTCGCGAGCGCTGCTTCCCATGTGGCAGTCTCTAACGCAACTGTGAATGTGAAGCCGCGATCTACTTCGTACAACCCCTCTATAGCCCCTGTGTCTATCGCCGCCGCGCGCTTCGCAACGTTGCGGGCGCGGCCCAATACTTCTGGCGATAATCCGACGGACCGACTGCTCAGGGAAGAATTGTAACGATCCCATCGGACAGTATCGACTCGCGTTCGCGCACACCATTCCTCAAATGTAGGGAAAGGCGTATACGCTGCATCCAGAACATGAATATTGATGTTAGTTTCGCTCACGGGAGTTATTCCGTCTCAGAATAATAGCTGAACCTCTCTAAAGTCGAAAGCCTTAGCCGCAACCGGGGGCAGAGCAAGTTGATTCCTATTGCCTGAATTCCATCCGGTTGCGTTCCCAAAACGGGAACCGGGTTGGAAGCATCATGCTCACACACACAAACCCTTGACATCTCCCTAAAAACATGATATAAAAGCACTTCCCATATAAATAACCAATAGTATTTGAACGCTTTAGACCCCGATAGAAGGGGCCAGTGGAGAGCTGCTTCTCCTTAAGTCGCTGCGGCGACAAAGAGTAGCAGCTATTTTTTTTAGGAGGCTATGTGCTGGCAGTTTGTGGCAGGAGCGCGATGGCAGCGCGTAGTTTGCGCCCGCCAATGTTGATGGATCGCTCTCGACTCTCCTCAAATCGCGTCAAATTAAATCGCCAAATTCAGGAAGTAGAACGACTCGTAACCTACAGAAAACAAAGAATCGCGCTCAGCTCAAATCGCCAAAAATTTCAATTTTGCAAAACCAAAAATTCCCCTGCAACTGAACCATCGATCGCGAATCTCAGCGCATTTCTAACCGGCTTGCCCAGAGCGTTTTCCGCGAAGGGTTCGGTATGCACAAGTACATTTCTAACCGGTTTTAGCTCACAAACAGAATTAGCCGTAACTCACTCAAAACAAAAGACCGCGACATTTCTAACCGGTTCTAGATTTGCACGTCAAGCATCAGGTCTGAAACCTAAAACGCAAGAGCCTGCCCGCCGCGGTGGGCGCAAAAGGTTGGTGCAGGCAATCCGTTACGAGGTGGCGGAGCGGGTGGTGGCGACGCGGAAGCTGGCGAGGGCTGCGGCTTCGTCCTCGAACGTGGGGATGGAGTTTAGGATGCGCATCACGGTGAGGACTTCGCGCACGCGGTCGCTCGGGCGCATGAGCTTCAAGCTGCCGCCTTCGCGGGCGAGAGAGACGTACGTGCCGGCGATGGTGGCGATGCCGGAACTGTCGATCATGGTGAGGCCGGCGAGATTCACCAGGATTTTGCGCACTCCGGCGGCGGCCAACTTTCGCAGCTCGCGGTCCAGACGGTCGGTGTTGGGACCAATTGACGCGCGTCCATCTAAGTCCACGATGGTGACGCCTTCGGATTCCCGGATTGAGATTTCAAGAGGCATAGTGATCCCTGCTAGCATACCGCGTTATGAGCGGCAGATGAAGCTGCGCGCGCGGCACGGCGGGCAGGCGTTCACCCTGCGACTTCGTGCCTTAGGCGAGCACCCAGCCGGAAGTGGTTTAACATGTATCCCCGGCGGCATTACTTCGGGACCGAATATCGAGCGGGAAAAGTAGGCAAGGAGCGAGACGATGCGCGCATTTGCTGTCCGTAAGTTTGGCGAAGCTGCCGCGGTAGTCGACCTGCCGATTCCCGGCGCGGACGGCGCGTTCCTGATACGCGTGAAGTATGCCGGGGTGAATCCGATCGACTACAAACTGGTCGATAGACTGACGGCGACTTCGCCATTTCCGTTTGTGCTGGGCGCGGACTTTGCGGGCGTGGTGGAACGCCTGCCGGCGGGAGAACGCGATTTCAAAATTGGCGACCGAATTTTCGGCATGGCGCGGACGCACGGCGCGTACGCAGAGCACACCGCAGTCGTACCGGGAACGATCGCGCAACCGTTGGCTCGAATCCCCGACGGCGTGACTGACGAACAGGCGGCCGCGCTGCCGATTCCGGCGGTGACTGCGCTCGGGTCGCTCGAGCTGCTGCACGTCAGTGCGGGCC
>JBAVQA010000294.1:0-3442 GCA_049693595.1 Candidatus Acidiferrales bacterium
CTCTTCACGAGGAATTCTTGAGGGAGCTAATGGAAACAAGTGGCGCGAGGGCGGTGCCTTTCATCTGGTTTTGGCCGAAGGGCGCGCCCAATTGCCTGATAATGACACACGACGTCGAAACTCGCGCCGGCCGTGACTTCACCACTACGCTGATGGATATTGATGATTCGTATGGAATCAAAGCGTCGTTTCAAGTCATCCCAGAAACACGCTATGAAGTTCACCAAGAGTACGTCCAGAACATAAAGGGCCGTGGATTCGAGGTCAATGTGCACGACCTGAATCATGATGGGCAATTATATCAGGAGCGGAAGAAGTTTTTGCAGCGCGCCAAGAGAATTAATGAGTACATCAAGAAATTCGACGCGCGCGGCTTTCGTGCGGGGGGCATGTACCGCAATCTCGATTGGTATGATGCGTACGAATTTTCCTATGATATGTCCGTGCCAAATGTCGCCCACCTGGAGCCTCAGCGCGGAGGCTGCTGCACGGTCTTCCCATACTTCATCGGCAAAATCCTGGAGATTCCGCTGACTACGATCCAAGATTATTCGCTCCTTCAGATATTGAACGATTATTCGATTGACATTTGGAAGAGGCAGATCGAGATGATTCGGAAGCGAAGCGGGCTCGTGAGTTTCATTACCCATCCTGATTACCTGATTAGGCCCCGTGCGCGGAAAATCTACGAGTCGCTGCTTGCATATTTGCGGCACAAAATTGAGCGAGAGAAAATTTGGATGGCATCGCCCGGAGAAGTTGACCTTTGGTGGAGAGCGCGCAGCCAGATGAGATTGGTCCAGCAAGACAGTCGTTGGATCATCGAAGGCGCCGAAGCCGAAAGAGCACGAGTTGCCTTTGCCGTTATCGAAGGCGATCACCTCGTTTACGAGGTCGCCGGTGCGGCTGATCGCGCGGTGGAACGTTGCTAGGCATTCATGAGTATTTCTGACAATAGCACCCATTTCGGCGGCAGCGGTGCCCGTGGCGCGCACCGGTTCATGCCTCTACTACTCTGCTTCCTGCTCATGTGCCTGCTGCCGTTCGCTCTGGCGTGGGATTCAACGAAGCTTTTGTTCTCGCTCGTCCGGGAAAACGACACATTTTCACAAATCCCATTGATCCCGCTTCTAAGCTTGTTCTTGATCTATGAGAACAGGGCGGCGATTTTCGCGGCGGTTTCGATCAGCCGAATCTTAGGCGCGGCGCTGATCATCCCGGGCATGGTCTTAATAGCGATAGCCAAGCTGAATGTGTGGCAACTCGGTTCGATTAATGCGGTCTCTCTCCTGATGCTGGCAGCCTTTCTTGTCTGGCTAGGCGCATTTGGCCTGCTTTTTGGCGTGCGCGCGTTTCGGGTAGCCTGTTTCCCCCTGTTTTTTCTGTTGTTCATGGTTCCGATTCCCGAGCCGGCCCTCTCGAAGATAATTTACTTTCTACAGGCGGGCAGCTCGGACATGGTAGAGGTATTTTTTCGAATGGCGGGGATTCCATATCTCCGCCAAGGGCTTATCTTCGAATTGCCCGGAGTCGCGATCCGCGTGGCCGAAGAGTGCAGCGGCATTCGCTCCTCCCTAGCGCTGCTGATTACAACGGTTTTAGCGAGCCATTTCTTCCTGCGAGCTAACTGGAAGAGGATGCTCCTATGTGCTGTGGTAGTTCCGATCGTGATCTTTAAGAATGGATTACGCATTGCGACGCTTTCTATCTTGGCTATTTATGTGAATCCCGGGTTCTTATACGGCAGACTGCACCACCAAGGCGGATTCGTCTTCTTTATAATTGCTCTCCTTCCGATGGCACTCGCTTTGAGACTCCTTCAGAAGAGCGAAAATCCTAGCGGGGCCGCGCCCGTGAACGCGCCTGTGCGAATGTCGGATTCTTGATCAGATGCACCCGCTGGTTCCTGCGGATGTGGACCTCTTATTCCGCGTCAGGTCTCTCCGAGTTCTGATTAGAAGAATTTACCCAGAGTTGCTTATGAAGACGATGTGCTCCTTCTCTCCGAGAACGGAATGAATTCAAATAATCGTGATCCTACAGACGGGATTGGAGCCGTCGTCATCGGAGGAGACTACCAAGGGCTCGGAATCGTTCGCAGCCTTGGTCGTCGGGGTGTCCCGGTTTGCGTAATCGACGATGAAAGGTCAATCGCGCGCTACTCGCGTTATACGGGGACAGCGCAACTGGTGCCATCGCTATTGGCGGCGAAAGACACGATCAAAGCTCTTCTTGATCTTGGACGGGCGCGCGGCCTTCGCGGCTGGGTACTCTATCCCACACGCGATGAACAAGTTGCCGCTCTTTCCCAAAATCGCGAGGAGCTGTCGGAGATATATCGCGTGCCGACGCCGGGCTGGGAGACGGTGAAGTGGCTCTGGGACAAGCGCAACACCTATCACTTGGCCGATAAATTGGATATCCCCACGCCTCGCACCTGGTATCCACGCAGCGTAGAAGACCTCTCCCAGATCGACGGTCATTTTCCAGTAGCGCTAAAGCCGGCGATCAAGGAACACTTCATCTACGCGACGAAGGACAAGGCTTGGAGGGCCGACGACTCCGCGCAATTGCGCGCACTATTTGAACGGGCACTCCGGCATCTTCCCGCTGATGAAATAATGATTCAGGATCTGATCCCGGGCGATGGCGGTTGCCAGTATGCTTACTGCTCGTTTTTCAAGCAGGGGAACTCTATCGCTAGTCTTGCCGCTCGCCGCCAGAGACAACACCCTTTGGAATTTGGCCGCTCTAGCACCTACGTTGAGACTGTTGAATTGCCTGTATTGGAGGAGTATTCGAAGCGATTTCTGAATGCAATTGATTATTATGGCCTGGTTGAAGTGGAGTACAAGCGTGATCCTCGCGATGGGCAGTATCGTCTGCTCGACGTAAACGGCCGCACTTGGGGATACCACACCATCGGGCGGCGAGCAGGAATTGATTTCCCCTACCTTCTTTTTGCCGACCAGATGAAGCAGACCGTCGAAGCCTGCAAAGGTAAGATTGGTGTCCGATGGGTCCGCCTGCTTACCGACGTGCCGACCGGTCTCGTGGGAATCCTGGGTGGACAGATCGAGGGACGCGGCTACTTGCGATCCCTTTGCGGTTGCGATGAAGAAGCCGTTTTCAGCCTGGAAGATCCCCTGCCGGGAATGGTTGAAATTGCATTGATTCCCTATCTGACTTTGAAGCGAGGATTCTAGCCGGCGCGGATTGTTCGGCTTGCTTGGAGATTACGTTCATCGCCGATGCTGATCGGGAAAGCTCAAATCTAACGGTGCATCACCAAGATGAATTCAATTTCTAAGTGCGACGTTGTCATCGTCGGTGCCGGACCTTACGGGCTTTCCGCAGCAGCTCATTTGCGGACGATCGCGGGTCTTACTGTGCGCGTATTCGGGAAGCCGATGTCTTTCTGGGAGTGCAACATGCCCAAGGG
>JBAVQA010000295.1:0-1849 GCA_049693595.1 Candidatus Acidiferrales bacterium
AAATGGCCATTGGCGATTTGTACTTGAATGTGCTGCACGGCCTGCACGCCTTGATGCACGAACGCCGCCATCCCCAGCAATGCCGGCACGATCAGGATTACCGTGACTCCTAGCGTGCAGATCAAAGCCGCAAGCGTGGGCCGGAAGCGGCGCCCGAGCCGCACATACGCGGGATACGAAACGACGACGATAATGATGGCCCAGCAGAGCGCTGGCAGAAACGGCTGGAAGATCAGAAACGCGAAGTAGGCGAGCACGGCGACGATGCCGTAAAAAAGCACGGTGCCCAGGCGTTTTTGCGTGCTCTGTTCTGCGCTCAATGAAGCTCTCTTTTCGCTGTCCGCAAGGAGACTGATAGTTTCAATCGAGGCGTTTGTCAACAGTTGGCTGGCGACTCAGCTCAAACTTGCAGGCACTCGAAAGACGAAAGTCTTTCCACGAGACGCGGGGTCCCATCCCGCGGCGACCGCACGACGAATGTCGGCCTCGATTGTTTTCTCGGAGAATTTTGGGCGTTGCGGAAATTTCGGAGCGCCCCGCGAACCAGCGTTCTTGGGAAACGGATATTCCAGAATCAGTTCTCGGTGACGGCCATCTTCCATCCGAACGGAAATGCAGAGTCCTTTGAATCCATGCTCCGTGGTCCGCTGGGGCTCACTAATCAACCGCCAAACTAGGCCGACTCCATCAATTGCGACTGCCCCTACCCTAAAGCGCTTACGCCTCTTTTTTTGGCCATGCACGGTTCACGCCCCAACTAACCCAAGCGCCTGTTCGCGCAAGTCGCAAGTGATATAATGCGCGGAGATTCGCGGAACGTTCATGTTAACACCCGAGCCTGCCTGCCAGCACAAACGAACCCAATTGATCGCGAAGGATGCGGATGCGCAGTACGTGGAATGCCTGGACTGCGGGGAAATTCTGGAGGCGGGCGAGTCGAAAAATGGGGATGCGGGATTTGGCGAGTCGCTTTCCGACGCCTGACCGCGCCACTGAAACCGCGCGAAGAAACTTTACGCCCGATTCCCACCGCGGGAGTAGAATGCGCCTTCACCCGTTTAATTTGCGTGCACCGTGGAGGCCCCATGCGGATGATGGCTCGCGTTGTGTCGCTCGTCGTCGTGTCGTGTTGCGCGGTTTCCGCTCGACAAGAGCAGAAGGCGCCTGCGGCGGGCGCCTCCGCTGAATATAAAATCCCGCCCGAGGCCTCGAAACTCCCGAATCCCGTGAAGGCCACGCCGGCGGCGCTGGCGGCGGGAAAGAAAACCTACGGTTTCGATTGCGCGATGTGCCACGGCAAAGATGGCGAAGGCAAAGGGGATCTGGCGGTGGACATGAAGTTAAACCTTTTGGATTATCGCGATCCGGCGTCGCTGAAGGACATGACCGACGGAGATATCTTCTACATCATCAAGAATGGAAAAGGCGAGATGACCGGCGAAGGCGATCGCAGCAAGCCCGACGAAATCTGGAATCTGGTGATCTACGTGCGGTCGCTGGCGCGAAAGAATTTCACGGCGCCGGCAAAGCAGTAAGCGCAGCGTGCCGCCGGCTCAGCGAATGCCGAGCTTCTGAATGATGCGGGAGACGTCGGCGGTGGAAACGTCGTAGAGCGCGTGTTCGTCTTCCTGTTCGAGGCGCTCGCGGAGATATTCGGCGCCGACGTAACTGGCTTCGCGATCGCTGAGGTCGCGGCCGGTGCGGCCCTGAAATTCGACGAAACCCGGATGCGCGAGGCCGAGGACCACACCGCGGCCATCCACGAAAAATTTGCAATCCATGGTATCGGCGTGGCGCGTGGCGATGCCGTTCCAGCAGTGAGAGAAGCGGCAGCGGTAGAGGTAGTCCG
>JBAVQA010000296.1:0-5128 GCA_049693595.1 Candidatus Acidiferrales bacterium
GTTATCGTTCACGCCTATGAAGAATGGGGTGAAGATTCCGTGAATCGGTTGCGGGGCATGTTCTCGTTTGCTGTGATTGAATTGCCGGAAGGGCGAGGCGGCGGGGCTGCACGTATATTCATCGCCCGCGATCGCATGGGCATCAAGCCCCTTTACTATGCGAAGGTCGACGGTGCTTTTCTGTTTGCGTCACAGGTGCGAGCACTTCTCGCGAGCGGATGCGTTCAGACGCGCCTCTCCAACGAAGCGCTGACTGCATATCTGCTTTTTGGTTCGGTGAGCGAGCCAACAACTCTGGTGGAAGGCGTTTTCTCGCTGCCGCCGGGGCATTGCGTCACGATTCTTGCTGATGATTCGCTCGAAGCCTCCGCGCCGAAACCCTATTGGGATGTCGCGCGGGTACTTGAGAGGCAAGCTGAAACGCGAATTGCTTCACCGAACTCGCAGGTCCCGGGAGTTTCCTCAACTCTGCAAGTTCGATCTTTGCTGGAAGATGCCGTGCGGAGTCATCTGATCGCGGACGTTCCGGTGGGCGTATTTTTGAGCAGCGGAATCGATTCGACCGCAATCGCGGCTCTTGCGGCGATGGTGCAAAGAGGAATCCACACCTTCACCGTCTCGTTTCCCGACGCGGAGTTCAGCGAAGCCGCAATCGCTCGACGTACCGCCGGACGTCTTGGAACCGAACATCGCGAAGTCGTAATTTCCGGCGACGAAATGGTCACTCGACTTGATGAAGCGGTCATGGCTCTCGATCAGCCTTCGATGGATGGCATTAATACTTACTTCGTTTCTTGGGCGGCGCGACAAACGGGCTTGAAAGTGGCGCTGTCCGGGCTTGGCAGCGATGAACTGTTTGGCGGCTACACGTCATTCCGAGCGACTGCGAAGATTGGGCGCATCGCTGCGGCCGCTGCATTCATTCCGCAAACAGCCCGCAGGTTGGTCGCGCTCGGACTGAAGAATATGAATGTTTTTCAGTCTTCACCCGATGCTTTTCGCAAAGTGTCGGCAGCTTGGCTTCAGCCGAATCTGTTTCCGCATCCCTACGTTTTCACACGCACGCTATTTGCACCACAGGCATTTGCGTCGAGTCTGCGCTGGAGTACCGGTGCGTGGAGTTCGACGAACTGGTATCAGTGGGTTACTACTGCCGCACAGCAATCGCGGTCATTGGATCGGTTTACACAGGTCTCGTGGCTTGAACTGCGCTCCTATCTGGTAAACACGCTGTTGCGAGACACCGACGCGACGAGCATGCGCAATTCGCTGGAGGTGCGCGTGCCATTTCTCGATACACCATTAGTGGAATACGTTCTTAGCCTGCCGGAATCGACCAAGAGAGGCGGAGGAGGACCGAAGGCCCTGCTGGTGGAGGCTCTCGGCGATTTGTTGCCAGAAGAAATCGTCAAGCAACCGAAGCGTACGTTCACCTTTCCGTGGGAATATTGGATGCGTGGGAAGCTGGGAGAGAGAGTGGCCACGGGACTTGGCGACTGGGCTCCCGCTCTCGAGGCCAGTCTGGACCACAGGTTCGCGCAAGGGATTTGGAGGAATTTCTTACGAGGCAAAACGACCTGGTCCCGGCCATGGAGCCTTTACGTATTGAATGAATGGGTCAAACGCAATCTGAGCGTTTCGGTGAAGGACGGCAGCGAGCGCCATAATTCGTCTGCCGTTCATGCCGGCTGATTGGAACCGCATAAATAATTCGCTGTGCGAACATTCTAAAATGATCATTCTCGGTATAAACGCGTATCACGCGAACGCTTCGGCTGCCGTCGTGGTGGACGGACGTCTGGTCGCTGCTGTCGAGGAAGAGCGCCTAAATCGGGTTAAATACGCTGCGGGCTTACCGGCGCGCGCGATTCAGTATTGCCTAGAGCAAGCCGGGGCAAAACTGTCAGAAGTGGATCACATAGCGGTTCCGCGCAATCCATGGGCGCGGCTGGGAACAAAACTTCGATTTGCGATGCGCATGCCCCGTTTCGCTTTGGACCGCGCGCGCGTGATGAAGCGCTTTGCGGGGATCCAAGAGGATCTAGCGTCAACGTTCGAGATGCCTCCGGGGAAAATCCGAGCGCGTTTCCATCGCATCGAACACCACACGGCGCATCTCGCGAGCGCTTATTTCGTTTCGCCATTCGACAATTCAGCGGTGCTTTCCGCTGATGGCCTGGGCGACTTTGCAAGTTCCATGTGGGCATTGGGCGAAGGGCCGAAGATGCGAACCCTCGGTGAAATCACTTTCCCTCATTCACTGGGGATGTACTACACCGCGCTGACGCAATACATCGGGTTCTGGAAATTCGGTGACGAGTACAAAGTGATGGGCCTGGCAGCTTACGGCGAACCGGAATTTTTGGACGAGTTCCGGCGCATTGTTTATGCCGATGGTCCGCTTTCGTTCCGCCTGGGGCTGGATTATTTCACGCATCAGCGGCAGGGCGCCGATATGACTTGGCGGGAAGCGAATCAGACGCCGGTGCTCGGCCGGCTTTTCTCTTCCTATCTGGAAAAGCGCCTGGGGCCGTCGCGCAAAGAGGGCGAACCGCTCGGACAACGGCATGAGAACATTGCGGCGAGCATGCAAGCTGCGCTGGAAGAGGTCCTCGCCGCGCATTGGACCGCACTGGCGCAGAAAACCAGGCAGAAGTCGCTGTGTCTGGCGGGTGGCGTCGCATTCAACTGCCTCGCGAATGGGAAGATTTTCGATCGCTCGCCGTTTGAGCGTGTCTATGTGCAGCCTGCGGCGGGGGACGCGGGTCTCTCGGTGGGGGCGGCCTTCGCGGTGAACCATCAGATTCTCGGACGGCCGCGCGAGTTCGTGATGGATCATGCGGGTTGGGGTCCGGATTTTTCGAGTCAAGAGATCCGGCACTCGATTGAACAATTTCATTCATCGGAAGAGGGAGTGACGGTCACTGAAATGGAAGAGACCCCTCTGCTCGAAACTACGGCCCGGCATATCGCTAGCGGAAAAATAGTCGGGTGGTTTCAGGGTCGCGTGGAGTGGGGTCCGCGATCCCTGGGGCAGCGAAGCATCCTAGCGGATCCGCGGCGGCCTGAGATGAAAGACGTTTTGAACCGCCGGATCAAACATCGCGAAATATTCCGGCCGTTCGCGCCTTCGATTTTGGAAGAAGCCACGGGAGAATTTTTTGAGAAGACGCACCCTTCGCCGTTTATGACTTTCGCGTATTCCGTGCGTCCGGAAAAACGCGATGTGATTCCCGCGCCTACACACGTGGATGGCACGGCGCGGCTCCAGACGGTGAGTCGAACGGCGAACCCGCTTTACTGGAAGCTTCTGCGCGCCTTCGGTGATCAAACGGGCGTTCCGGTGCTCTTAAATACTTCGTTCAATGACAATGAACCAATCGTCTGCCGGCCAGAGGAAGCGCTTGATTGCTTCCGTCGAACCCAAATGGACACACTGGTGATGGGAAACTTCATTCTTGAAAAAAGATCCTCAGCCGCGTCGCAGGAAGAAACTGCGGACAGTTTCGCGAAGCGAGCGGAATAGGGAGAGGTCAGTCAAGGCGGAGCTCGCCGCCACAGTTGTCCAGCCCGGCGACGAGATGCAAATCGGCTACTATGCACATTCTTCTGCTCAATCAATACTATCCGCCGGACACTTCCGCGACGGCCAAGATGGCGGTGCAAGTGGCCGAAAAATTGGCGGAACACCATCGAGTAACGGTGGTTGCCGGACGTCCCTCTTACGATCCTGACGAGTTTTACCCTTTCGCATTTCTCCGGCGCGATGTTCGCAACAGCGTTACGGTCGAGCGCGTCGGCTCCACCGCTTATCCGCGCCATCAGATGCGGCGGCGCGTCTCCAATTATTTGAGCTATCTCGCGCTCGCGGTCCCGCGTGCGCTGGCCATTCACGCGGACATCGTTCTTGCGATGACGGATCCACCCGTTGCAGGCATCGCCGGCGCATTCATCGCGCGCATGACGGGCCGGCCGTTTGTTTACAATATCCGCGATTTGTATCCGGACATGGCTCTGGGTGGCGACATCGTGCGGCCCGGTCGGTGGGTTGAACGCTGGGAGGAAATGCACCGCCGCGCGCTTCGTGAAGCTGCCCGCGTAATCGTTCTCGGCGAGGACATGCGCGACCGGATTGTCTCGAAGGGAGTTTCTCCGGACCGAGTCGTTGTAATCCGAGACGGCGCTTCGTTTCCTACTTCATTGCCGGAGCGCAATGATCCGCTGGTGCAGAAAATTCGCTGCGGCTTCTCCTTTGTCGCCCTGCATGCAGGCAATCTGGGTTTCTACGGGGCCTGGGATTCGCTTCTGAAGGCCGCTGACATTTTGCGCAACGAAAATATTGGACTTGTGTTTGTAGGCGATGGGGCAAACCGCGCGGCATTGGAGACTTCCGCAAAGTCTTCGCCGAATGTACGCTTCTTGCCGTTCTTCCCGTTCGAACAAGTGCCGCACGTGATGATGGCTGGCGACGTACACATTGTGACGGTAAGGCGTGGGCTGGAAGGCGTCGTAGTGCCTAGCAAGCTTTATTCCATTCTTGCGGCGGGCCGTCCAGTGCTTGCCGTGGCCGCCGCGGGGAGCGATGCTGCGCGCATCGTGAGTGAATCCGGCTGTGGAGTATCGGCGGATCCGGACGATCCTGCCGCAATAGCCTCCGCCATTCTTGAGTTGCGCGACGACCCAAATCGACTGGCTCAGATGGGCATCCGCGCAAAGGAAACAGCAGCGAAATATGCTAGAGTCGATGAGCTTGAAAGGTTTGTCGAAGTGATAGAAGAAACCTCAAATCATCGGAATAATCGCGGAGGCGGCCATCTGGAAGGGTAAGAAAGTACTCGTAACCGGCGGTGCATCCTTTATTGGGTCGCATTTAGTGGACGCTCTGGTGGAGCGCGGAGCGCAGGTGCGCGCGGTAGATGATCTGACGAGCGGCAGACGCTCGAACATCGAACAGCTTTTAGCGGATGGCCGTGTGACTTTTGTCGAGGCTGATTTGCGCGAGCCGGGAGTAACCCGCGCGGCGATGAAGGGAATAGAAATTGTTTTTCACCTCGCTGCAGACCATGGCGGGCGCGGGTACGTCGATTTACACCAGGCGGGCCCAGCCTCGAATCTCTTTCTCGACGGC
>JBAVQA010000297.1:0-5248 GCA_049693595.1 Candidatus Acidiferrales bacterium
GCGCTACACCGTTCAAGCGGTGGTGATCGCGCCTGGGACGCAGCACTCCGCGTTCAACCGCGCCTATCTGGCGCTGCAATACCCGCCGCCGGCGCCGAGTGCACCGAATCCCGCTGCAGTTCCCGCGATCCCAGCTCCCGCCGCTGAAACGCCTAAGCCGCCTTCGCGCTAAACGCGCGCTCACGTTGCATCCCAATATATTTTCATGACGATTACGCCTGGGATTTATCTCGGTGCCAGAAGGCTTCGATTTCTTCTAGGGTGCGGCCTTTGGTTTCGGGCACAAGCTTGTAGGAGAAGAGCCACGCTGCGATGGAAAGAACACCGTAGAGCCAGAAAGTCCACGTGGGACCGAACTTTTCCACGAGGGTGAGGAAAGTGAGCGAGACTACGAAGTTTGCCGCCCAGTTTGAAGAGGCTGCAGTCCCTTCGGCTGAGCCCCGCACTTTCAGCGGGTAGATTTCAGAGATGAGGAGCCAGAAAATCGGGCCCAGGCTTATCGCGAAAAAAGCCACGTATGCCATCAATGTGATTACGGCGAGTTGGCCAAACGCGGCGTCGTGTGCCGAAGCCGACTCGCGGAAGATGAAACCGAGAATGCCGAGCGTAACGGCCATGCCCGCAATTCCGGTTAGCAGCAAAATTCGCCGTCCAACGCGGTCGATGAGCCACATAGAGACGAGGGTCATGATGACGTTTACCGCGCCGATTCCCGCGGTAGCCAGAATCGCTCCGGAGGCTGAAGAGATTCCCGCGGAACGAATAATCTGCGGGGCGTAGTAAATCACCGTGTTTATTCCGGTGACCTGCTGGAAAACGGCGAGGCCGATGCCGACGATGAGCGCGGGGCGGATCGAAGCTTTTAAGAGGTCGGACCATTGGCCGCGCTCTTCCGATCGTGAAGCGGCATCCTGGATTTCTCCAAATTCTTCTTCAACATTTTGCGTGCCGCGAATTTTTCTCAATACGCTGCGCGCTTTTTCACCTTGACCATTTTTCACTAGCCAGCGCGGGGTTTCGGGCAGGTACAACGTTCCCAGCCCCAGGATGGCGCCGGGAATCACGGCGAGGCCGAGCATCCAGCGCCATTGCTCGGACTGGGCGAAAGCATAATCCACGAGATAGGCGGCGAGGATGCCGATGGTGATGGCCAGTTGAAAAAGAGAGACTTGCCAGCCGCGCGCTTTTGCGGGGGAGACTTCCGAGATGTAAAGCGGAACGGTGGCGCTGGCGAGTCCGATGCCGATGCCGACGATGGTGCGTCCAACGATCAGCGTGACTTCCGATCCGGCGGCGGAGCAAATGATGGCGCCCAGGATAAAAATCACGGAGGTAAGTGCGAGGTTCATTCTTCGGCCGATCTGATCGGCCAGGCGGCCGCCGGTAAGCGAGGCGACGGCTGCGCCGACCAGAACGACGCTGACCACCAATTCCTGGTGAAACACGGAAAGAGAAAGACTTTTCTGGATGAAAATCAGCGCCCCGGAAATTACGCCGGTATCGTAGCCGAAGAGAAGGCCGCCGAGCGCGGCGAACGCGGCCGCAATGTAAACGAACGCGGTGCTTTCCGCCTGCCTGGCGGAGGCGCCGCCGGCTGCGTTAGAGTTCAGTTTTTGCGGGGGCATTTGTCCTCGGTGAAGTCCGGGCGGGTGGGAAAAGCGGCGAAAAGGTGTACATCCATTTTTGATTTTTTTGGCTATTTGAGCAGAGCGCGGCTGTTTGTTTTCTGTAAGTTACAGCGTTTCTGAATTCATGAATTTGGCGATTTAAATTTGGGAGGGTCAAAGGTCGTGACCCGCGATCCGCGAACCGTGAGCCGCGGCTCAAAACCAAATTCCGACCATGCATTAATACCGACGGCGGGGCGGAGTTGCAAATGGTCCAAAGTTCTCGATTAGAGAGAGTCGCCTTCCTTTGTTTACAATAACTTAACCCTCGTTCTAATAAACTGAGTTCTCGATTAGAAACTGGGATCGGGTTCGGAAAGCGAGAGGATGCGTTCGTTCGCGAATGCTCCCTTCCTTTGTTTCTTCCTTTGTCGCTTCTTTTGCCAGGGCAAGCGGAGTTAACGGACCTGCCGTCGGAGTGGGTGAATTTAGCGGTGTCCATCCCGCGAGCAGCCGCGAGGACCACTGGCGTGGGGCCATTTCGCCCCTGCTGCCCTTCGCCAAGTTTTTCATTAATGATCACGAAAAAACGTAGCACGCCGTTGGGCGGAATTCAAGGACTCGTGTGTGTGAGCATAAGTCTGCGAAGCGGTTCTATTCCTATTTTTGCGGTGCTGCGGGGATGAAGTTTTTCGCAAAGGCAACGACATTGCGCGGGTGAAGCTAATCAAAACGTGGAGAGATGAAAGCGGCAGGTCAAAACCCGAACCTCTTTTGCATAAAGCGCAGAAAAGATTCGGCACCCCGAGGGCTTCAATCGTGCAGGCGTTCAATCCGGTGCCGCGCGGAAGGGTTTGCCACCCGACTGCGATGTCGAAGGATGTGCGACCAGCCTCCATTGTTATAGGGAAATTTCGGCTTCGTGATTTTTCAGTGTGATTTTGGCGGTTGTTCGGACCCTGGACCAAAGCTCACATACTTCCTCGCGATATACGTGGTTACCGCAGCCATCACAAAACTCGTCGCGCAAATCAACATGCGGTGAGCAATGATTGAATGAAGGAGAAGTGGCCCATGCTCTGGGTCGAGCCAAAGGTCAAAGAGCCGGTCTATCTTGCTTACGAGGTACCCCGAAATGAAGACCGAAATAAATTTGACATATTCCTTGAACCGTTGCTGTTCACTTTGGTAGGGCGCGAGTAGAAATCCTACGGCCCAACCAGTCGCTAGCCCGAAGGCACAACATAGCCATGACAGCGTATCTCTTATGTTTATGAGAACGCACAATAAGATACAGGCAACCAAGATAGCGAAGGTGAAACTTGTCACTAATTTGAGGTTCTTGGAGGTCACGTGGATACCCTCTGCTATTCCAATTGCCCGCGAAGTCTTTTAAACTGTGTCTTAAGGTCTGTATAAAACGGATAGAGCTTCTTTTCGTCTTGGTTAAGGGCTATTACGACTTCCGGCGGCATCTCTTTTGAAAGCTGGCGGTTCCATATTTCCACAAATTCAACCAGCAGTCCGAAGTACTGGCGCGTTGAGTCCTCGGCGAACTGCATGTTGGCCGTGAACAGGTCCACCATCTGCCGGTAGAGCGGGATCAAGTCGCTCTTCACTTGTTCTTCACTGTATTTTAGGATGCCCACAAACTGTGGGTCGCGCTCGGCTGCAATTCTTGCCTTTTCTTCGGGGCTTGGACTCCCTTGAAAAAGAACCGTCCATACCGACCGAGCAACACTGTGAACCTTCTCGCGCACCTCGCTTTTCGCCAATATCTGCTGTCTAGTGGCAAGCATAGGCGCGTAAAACTTGTCCAGTTTGTCGCGGACACGGTCGCGCCGCCGCTCTTCGGCCCGCGATCTGCTCGCAATCCAGCCACCTAACAGAACACCGCTGATACCTGCAAGGGCCGCAATAATCGGGCTTGCTAGAGCCGCAAACCGTAATCCGTTATGGCAGTCCATCATTGGTTTTAACGCGAAACATTTACCCGCTGCGGAGCATAGATCGCGGCCCGATGCGATCGGATGTATACGAACCATGGGAGGAGCAAAAGCAGAAGGATCACTACGATTATGGCGGGTGGCCAGCCCTTTGGTTTCGATATTTTCGTCGTTGACATGACGCTCCGGTGGATAGTACCACACCACTAGTTCACTACTTGGTTCGCTCGACCCGTGCAAAGTGCCGAACGCTTAGGGTGTGTGAAGGGTTCGGACTTTTCGGATGAAGCCTCGCCTGCCACGCCGATATGGATTGGGCCAGCTGCACTTTATCACTTGCAGTTGTTACCGGATACGTAGTGATGCCGGAGCAGAAAGGAGTCGGCATCCCCGCGAGTATCCGTGGGGTTCACTCCGGTGCCGCGCGGAAGGGTTTGCCACCCGCCCTCGCGATCCGAGTGGACTCGCAAGGGTTGTCTACCCGCCCGGGAAGTGTGCAAAAGGAGACAGCAGGTGCTTGTCATTGGGTGTCACGATGACGCTTCATCTAGGATTGTAGAACTGGAGAGGATCTCAAATCATGCAAGCGAACGAACGGACAAGCGCGGCGGGGAACCAGGTGAGCAACAAAATCCTTCTATCGATTTCCGACAAGGAATACTCGCTGATTCTTCCCCATCTGGAGTTTCTCGACATGCCTCACCATCTTAGTCTTTACGAACCGGGCCAACCGCTGGAGTTTGTCCATTTTCCGAACACCGGCATGGTGTCACTGGTAATTGCGACCGAAGATGGAAGGACTGTTGAAGTAGGGGAAGTTGGCAGGGAAGGGTTTTCCGGAGTACAGGCGGCGGTGGGCATAAACAAGAATCAAGTACGCGAGATCGTGCAAATCGCAGGAGACAGCTTCAGGGTGAAAATTGGCGCACTGAAAAGCGTGTTGCAATCAGCGCCCGAGCTTCAACGGATTCTGACCCGCTATGCAGTAGTTCAGGGGATGCAATTCGCGCAAACGGCTGCGTGCAACCGGCTGCACAACATCGAACAGCGCCTCGCGCGCTGGCTACTCATTACTCAGGACAGAGTGGATTCTTCGACGCTGGCTATCACCCACGATTTCCTTGCGACCATGCTAGGGACGGACCGACCTACCGTAAGCTTGGCAGCTCGTATTCTGCAGGACAAGCAGATTATCGAGTACACGCGCGGTGCAGTACAGATTCTGAGCCGGGCGAAACTCAAAGAGTGCAGCTGCGAGTGTTACGGAGTTATCCAACAATATAATCACGAGATTGGTCTGAATTAGCCCACCGGTAGTGTCGGATATCCGACAGACACTAACTCTCCTTCGCAGTTATATTCCCTTTGAGGGCCTCACTTGGCTGCGGCGGTCAAAAAACCCCAAAATAAGAAGGTCCCCGTTTTCGATGCGCAAACTTTTCTCGATTCGGCGGGTGTGGCTCGCAAAGTTACGGAGTTCGAGAAAAAGGAAGCAATCTTCTCGCAGGGCGATCCGGCTAAGAATGTTCTATATATTCAAAAAGGCGGAGTAAGGCTTTCGGTGGTGAATGAAACCGGGAACGAAGCCGTTGTGGCGATCTTGGGACCGGGGGATTTTTTTGGCGAGGGATGCCTCGCCGGCCAACCGATTCGGATAGGGTCGGCAACCGCCATCACGGCGACCACTGTCCTGGT
>JBAVQA010000298.1:0-6797 GCA_049693595.1 Candidatus Acidiferrales bacterium
CTATACGGGCAGGCAAGGAATTGGGCGTGGTGTACTTGCCTTCGGACGCGAATTCATTGTCGAAGGCGCCTGCTTCCGAGCCGGCACCGAAAGTTCGCATCAATCCGAAAACTTTGAATAAGGTTGCGCCACCGCGCGCGGAATCGCATGCGATCGAAGCGCCGCCCGCGGCAAGTCCGGAGCGCCCAATTTCCGATTTGCCTTCGGCTCCAACACCGCGGGTGTCGGCCAACACTGAGCCAAGCCAGCCGGTGCCTGCAGCTGAAAATCCCCCGCCCTCAAAGCTGCTGTTACCGAGCGAGCCTACGGCGCAGCCCAGATCCGGATTGAATTTGGGTTTGCCGAGTGGTACGCCGGGCAAGCAGATGCAGGCCCAGATTCAGGACGCAATTAAACGCTCGCCCGGCTCGGTGACATACGGAGGAGACTCGACGATTCAAGGAGGCAACGGTCGAGGGGGCGGTGGGCACGGCCCAGGCGCTGGAACGGGCATGCAGATCCTTACGGACACCCAGGGCGTAAACTTTGACAGCTACATGAATCGGCTCCACGACATTGTGCTGAAGAACTGGAGCGCCGTTCTTCCTGAATCTTTTTATATGGGGGACAGGGGAATCGTGGTGATCACGTTTCACATCGACCGCGACGGCAGCATTCACGTAACCGAGCCGGTTTTGGAGCGAACTTCCGGGAAAGAAGCGCTCGACCGCGCAGTGTTCGCCGCAATTCGTTCATCGGTTCCGTTTGAACCTCTGCCGTCACAGTTTAAAGGCCCATTTATCGAGCTGAGGGCAGCTTTTTACTATAATATCCAGCCCGGTTCCCAACAGTAACAGTTCCGTGAAACTCAATCGTGCGCAAGTCTCCGGGACGTTTCTTTTAGCCGCGATAGTTCTGCTCTGGCTGTTGTGGCGCTACTGGAAGTTCTCTCGATGAGCGTGCTCGCTCCTCTCGTCATCATTTTGGGACCAACTGCTTCCGGTAAATCCTCTCTCGCGATTCAGCTCGCCCAGCAGCTAAACGGTGAAGTCCTCGTATGCGATTCGACTCAGGTTTACCGTCATTTTGACATCGGCACGGCCAAGGTTCCTCTCGCCGAGCAAGAGGGAATCGCGCATCATCTGGTCGACCTCGTAGAACCAGAGGAACTTTTTACCGCTGGCGAATATCGACGCCGAGCGTTGCTGGTTCTCGCCGAAGTCACTAAGCGCGGGAAATTGCCGATTTTAGCGGCGGGAACCGGCCTTTACCTGCGCGCACTGCTCGAAGGATTGGCGGATGCTCCGGAACGCTCTGAAGAATTGCGCGCGCGCTTGCGAAAGAAAGCGCAACTTCGCGGATCGGATCACCTTCATCGCGCCCTTGTGCGCTTGGACCCCGAAAATGCCGCGCGAATTGGTCCACGCGACACCCAGAAAGTGATTCGCGCCATCGAAATGAGAATCCTGGCGGGAAAGCCGGTAGCCGAGATTCATCGCGCTGGACGCAGCGTCTTGGAGGGCTACGACGTTCAAAAAATCGGACTCTTGCCTCCGCGCGCCGCCCTATACGCAAGAATCGACGCGCGCGCAATCGCCATGCTCCGTGACGGCTGGCTCGACGAAGTGCGCAAGCTGTCATCCACTGGCATTCCAGCCCATTCAAAACCTTTCCA
Source organism: Candidatus Acidiferrales bacterium (assembly GCA_049693595.1). Taxonomy (GTDB): domain Bacteria; phylum Acidobacteriota; class Terriglobia; order Acidiferrales; family UBA7541; genus Palsa-295. The sequence goes on from JBAVQA010000298.1 coordinate 1,655, forward strand.
ATTCATTGGCTACACTGAACTACTCGCTCATCTGGCCGGCCGATTGACTATGGAAGCGGCTCTGGAAAAGATTCAACAGGCCACCCGCCAATTCGCCAAGCGCCAACTTACATGGTTTCGCAAAGAGCCGTCGGTAGAGTGGCTCCCGGGTTTTGGCGATGACCCGGAGACCGCCGCAGCCGCCCTCACATTTCTTAGAACACCTCGCGCATAACAGCGGTTGTCAGGATTCATAATCCTAATCGATGAACGCATCATCGATGAGTACATCAGAGCTTGACCCTCGCAACCGATGTTCGCTATTGTGCAGGCGAGATACGCAAACGTATGGCGTCCCCATCTCCAATTCGCGAATCCCCGCTTCAACCGGACGATTGGATTCAAGCTGCTTTCTCGCGCCTCTCTGCGCACGGCGTCGAATCCGTACGCATCGAAATTCTAGCTCGCGACCTCGGCTCGACGAAAGGCAGCTTTTACTGGCATTTTAAAGACCGCGAAGACCTGCTCTCGCGCATGCTGCTTCAGTGGGAAGACGAAGAAATGCGATGGTTGCAAGCGGCGCGCGAACTTAATTCGGGAGCGGCGGCCCGCTGGGCGCATTTCGTTGAACGCAGCGCAAATCCCGATCGCGCCCGTTTGGAAGTTTCGTTTCGCGCGTGGGCGCGCCGAGACGAGCGCATCGCCAGTCATATCGCGGCCGTCGAGGAGAAACGGCGCGCGCACATCGTCAGCGTTCTCCGTGACGTTGGCTTCACTCCTTCGAGCGCCCAAGGATGGTCCGAAGTCGCGCTGCTCGTCTATCTTGGGTGGATGGACAAGGCCACGCGTGATCCTGGATTTCAGCTAACCAGCCGCGGGCTTGGCGAATTCCTATCTGATCTGATCCTGGCCGCTTCTGCTCCATCCGGTCGCTGATACGCAGCTCTGCACTTTTCCCGGTTACGCTCAAACGGCGTATAATGGCTCGTAGATGAGAAGGAATCCTTCCGCCTTTCGCGCGGTCCGGCATCGCGCCGTCGAATGAAAACAGCCCAGCCCGTAGATAACCGAGAACGAGTCCTGCTAGTCGGAGTCGGCCTGAAAAAAGCTCCGCGCGGACGCGCCGGCGATCCCACCGCGGCCGGACGCGATTCACTCGAAGAGCTTCAAGAATTGGCAGAGAGCGCGGGAGCCAAGATTGAAGGCTCGTTGTTGCAGGTTCGCGATACGCTTGACCCCGCCACTTTGGTAGGCCGCGGCAAACTGGAAGAAATACGCATTGAGGCGGACATGCGCCACGTTCCGCTCGTAATCGTGGATCATGACCTCACACCCGGGCAACTCCGCAATTTTGAGAAAGGAGTCGGCCGCCGCGTGATCGATCGCACCCAGCTCATTCTGGACATTTTCGCCACGCATGCGCGCACACGGGAAGGCCAGTTGCAAGTGGAGCTGGCGCAACTGAATTATTTACTACCTAGGCTTACAGGCAGGGGCGAGGAGCTTTCCAGACTGGGCGGCGGAATTGGAACGCGCGGCCCTGGAGAGCAAAAGCTGGAGACGGATCGCCGCCGCATCCGCGATCGCGTCCGTAAGATTCAGGAATCCATTGAAACGGTTCGCCGCCAGCGCACCACGCGCCGCCGGGCGCGCCAGGCGCTTCCGCTTGGCATGATCGCCCTGGTGGGATACACGAACGCGGGGAAATCCACGCTGTTTAATGCGCTCACTCATGCCGACGTCCTGACCTCTTCAAAAATGTTCGCGACCCTCGATCCCACCGTCCGCGCCGTGCGCTTGCCGTCACGCCGCAGAGTGTTGCTTTCCGACACGGTAGGATTTCTCCGCGATCTTCCGCCGGACCTGATTGCGGCTTTCCGGGCCACGCTTGAGGAAGTTCAAGAGGCCGCTGTGATCATTCATGTGTCAGATATTTCTAATCCCCATCACGCCGAACACGACGCGGATGTCTTGAAAGTTCTCGCGGATCTGGGCGTGCTGGATCGTCCGCGCCTGAACGTCTTCAACAAGACTGACCGGCTCCCGGAAGAAGACTTGGCCATGCTGAAAAGATCGAACGAGCGCCGCGAAAATGCGGTTTTTACTTCCGCGCTCACAGGCGCAGGTTTAGATGAACTCCTCGCGCGAGTTGATGTGGTGATGCCCGTCGATCCTCTCGTCCGTCTGCGCCTGCGAATCCCCATTTCTGATGGCAGGCATCTCTCGCTCGTACACGCCTGCGGACGCGTCCTTCACTCCGAGGTGTTGGATGGGCATATGGACCTCGACGCGGAACTGCCCGAATCACTCGCGCGACACCTGCAGGATTTTGTGAGCCCGCCAGCGAAAGCGTGACCTGGAAAATTCGAGCGCAGCATTCGGGTTTACAAGAACGGCAAATCCAATTACTAGTAACCCTTAGCTCACAAAATGCTGCAAACCTGTGCAAATTCCGTAGGCAGTTAGGAAAGGCCCCCTCATCGCTGGAATCAGGCTAAATCGCGTAATGGCTTTGGTTAAATTATCTATTATCAGTGTCTTACGATAGAATATTTCTGATCGCGAATCGTCATTCTTCGCTTTTCTGCTCAACGCTCGCGAATTGAACCTCGGCCTTTTCCACAAGGATTTCCACAGTACGACGGCAAAGTGCCTGTATTCATAAAGAAGCGCCGCGACGTTTCGCGCACAAATTCGCGCCGTTGACTCGTTTCTATTGCAGGACTATAGTGAAGCCAGCACACGGTGGCCGCAAAATCGTCACCGAGGTTCTTGAAGAGATTAAAATGAACCTGCCAAACAGTCTCACGACCCTCCGAATCTTTTTTGTTCCGCTTTTGGTGGTCGTTCTGTTGACCCGCCAACCGAATTGGGATGTGGAAGGTTTTCCAATACATTTTGAAGTTTGGGGCGTGCTGATTTTGTTGGTTGCCGCAGCGACCGACGTGATGGATGGCTATATAGCCCGCAAGCGCCGCGAAGTCACCACACTCGGGATTTTGCTGGATCCTATCGCCGACAAACTTCTGATCTCCGCGGCTTTTATTTCCCTGGTTGAGATGGGCTTGGTGCCGGCCTGGATGGTGGTGATAATTATCGGGCGCGAGTTTGTGGTGATGGGCTTGCGCGACATCGCGTCATCCGAAGGTTTGCTTATTCCTGCTTCGGCGCTCGGAAAAACAAAAATGATTCTGCAAGTTCTCGCCGGATGTGCCGTGATTTTAACCGCGAAGCACCCGGCACTGAAGCCGCTTGGCATAACGCTGCTTTGGCTGGTGGTAGTGAGCGCGATAGCTTCGGCCGTGCATTACTTCCAGATGTTTTGGAGTCAGATCAATTTCCGAGTGCAGCAGCGGCGGCGTGGCGCGATGATGGTTAAGCCCGACGAAAAACCTCAGGATGTCCTCACTCGGTAATCGCGAAAAGCAGTTGCTTCTGGCACTTGCACGGCGCGCCCTCGTATTGGCCGTTCGAAACCAAGAGTCCCTCAAGAATCTCCCGGACGACGAAATTCTGCAGCAGCCTGGCGGCGCGTTCGTCACCTTGCATCACCGCGGGCGGCTCCGCGGTTGCGTTGGGCAGCTTCCTTCGAAAGATACTCTCGCTCAGGTGATCGCGCACTGTTCGAAGTCTGCAGCGCTGGAAGATCCGCGCTTTGAGGAAGTGTCTGTCGTCGAATTGTCCGGCATCGAGATTGAACTTTCCGTGCTTTCTGCGCCAATTGAGGTAACCCTGCAACAGATCCAACCCGGTAAGCATGGACTGATTGTCAGTAGCGGATGGAAGCGCGGAGTTCTCTTACCGCAGGTCGCGGCGCAATTTCACTGGAACGCCCAGCGGTTTCTGGAAGAAACGTGCGCCAAGGCTGATCTTGCCCGGGATGCCTGGAAAGACCCGGTTACCCGGGTCCAGGCGTTCACAGCAGAAGTTTTCAGCGAGGCGGATTTTCCGGCCACCCTGTTAAAGTAGCCGGGAAGATCCGGAACCGGGCTACTCGATTTCTACGTAATCTCCGGCGTACGCCTCACGCAGTCCAAACGTCAAAAGAACAGAAGAAGCATTCGGCCCCGTGCGCACGACGATTCCTTCTCCAACGACTTCGCGTGGGGTGTTATCCCACTTATATTTCGCCGGGACGCTTCCGTACCCGTACACTCCATTCCAACCATCGGCGTCAAACGCGAACCGCTTGGTCTGGAATGCATATTCATGCTCTGTGCCGGTATAGCGGAAGATTCGGAAGTAATCGCCGATTTTCACGCCTTGCGCGCTGCCCAGGTTAACGTAAAAAATGTCATTCGAACCGAGTTCCGATAAGTAGCTCTTGCCCGTGATTATCATGGCCGTTGCTTTGCCCGACGGGGGAGCGAACCGGTCAAATTTCACGTCGGTCTTGAGAGGCGGCGCGGGACGTTCAGCGAACGGCAAAAGAATATCGCCGCGCTGGAGGTAATTGCAGGACTTCTCCACCTGTGCGATGGAGTCATTGGGATGCACTACCACAACTCTTACGCGCCCCTCGTCTTCCCACAAAGTACCCATTTTGCGAAGGATGAGGAATTGCCACTTGGTCCATTCAGTCTTGGTGTAGTCTTCCGTGTGCCGTATCGCTGAGAATTCGTCGCCGACTTTTACCCCTTGGCTTGCCCCTTTGTTGACGAAGACATAGTCGCCTTCCTGGAACGTTATCTTGTAGCTTGAGCCTTCGCCCGATATTACGTAGGTATCGCGCGGAACCGCTTCGCTAGAAACGACGCCCGAACAATATAGGTCGTTTTGGATGGGCGCGGTCGCTTGTTGCGCCGTCGCCGCGACTCCAGATAGGCTCAGAATTAGACCAACAAGGACAATTTTGCCACGCATAATGCTTGCTCCTTTAGACCATCCGGCCGCTGAAACGGGCTTCCCCTAGCTATGCCGATAAGTCGACTGTAATAGACGTACTGGAACCCGTCAATACATTGGTCGCAGGTGCTTTACACATTGTGTACCACGTGCTAGAAGCCTGAACTCACCTGTCCTTTGGGGCAGGTTCTGGAATCTGGGTGGTCAGACTGGCTATTAAGCGGGGCATCGGCGTAATGATCGGCAAAGACAAAATTTGCGCAGTTGTGGCTGCGGAGGATCAGCGGTCGATGTGGACGCAGCTCGGGCGGGCGCTACG
>JBAVQA010000299.1:0-5677 GCA_049693595.1 Candidatus Acidiferrales bacterium
GCGTCGTGCATGCGGCGCGCCTCCTCGGCAGTCAATTCTCTCTCGTCGATATTGGATGGGTTGATCACGTTGACTGTAATCCCGTGTTTGGCTTCCTCCACTGCCAGCGATCGCGAAAACGAAACCACCGCAGCCTTCGCCGCCGCATACGCCGAAATCGTTCCCTGGCCGAAACTCCGTTCAGCGCCCAAAGCGCCGAGGTTGATAATGCGGCCCCAGTGATGCCGCCGCATCTCCGGCAGCGCCGCTTTGCTTGCGTAGAAAACGCTGAAGAGATTCGAAGTGAAAACGTCTCTCCACTCTTCCACCGAGGTTTCCGCCACCGGCTTCCAATTGAATTCGCCCACGTTGTTGATCAAAATATCCAGCCGGCCAAATCGCTCGATAACTTTGTCCACTAGAAATTGAACTTTCGCCGGGTCCGCGGAATCGGCCTCGATCGCAAAACATTCCGCCCCGCGTTCCTGCAGTTGCCGCAAAGTATTCTGCGCGGCAGTTTTATTCGACCGGTAGGAAATAGCAATGCGCACGCCCTCGCGCGCGAGCCCGAGCGCGATCCCCTTCCCGATTCCCCGGCTGCCACCTGTAATCAGCGCTGTTCGTTCATTTAGAGGCAATCTCTACCTGCCTTCCGTTGACCCGCGAGTATAGTAAAAATCTGTCCAGCTGATACTACCCCATGTGCGCGACGACCACAGTGATGTCGTCGGCCTGCTCCGGTGTTCCGGCCCACTGTTCGGCCGCGGCAATTAGATTTTCCGCTAATCGCTGCGGCGGTAGATTCACTTGACGAAGAATCTCAGCTCGCACGCGCTGTCGCCCGAACTCTTCGCCGTACACGTTTTCCGGCTCGGTTAATCCGTCGCTGAACAGCACCAGCAGGCTGCCCGGCTCCACTTTAATCACACCCTGCGTGAAAGGGTACTCCTCGAAGAGCCCCACTACCGTGCCGCCCTCTTCCAGTTCCTGCACGTTGCCGTCATGCACAAAAAACGGCGCCAGGTGTCCCGCATTTGTGTAAGTCAGCGTCCGCGCCTCCTCGTCATAAACCGCATAGAAAAACGTCGCGTAGCGATCGTCGGACGTGTTTCTAAAAAGATGCCGGTTCAGCTTCGACACCAGGTCGCACGTCCCGCCCTGGCCATCGAGCATCGCCGTGCTGCGCAACGCCGCCTGCAAGCTGGCCATCAGCAAAGCCGCAAAAATTCCTTTTCCGCTGATATCCGCCAACGCGATGCCCAGCCGGTTTGGCCCCAGCCTGATGAAATCGTAATAATCGCCGCTCACCACGCGCGCAGGCCGGCAGATTGCTCCCAATAGAAGCCCCGGAAGCGACGGAAGCGACTGCGGAAAAAGCTGCGCTTGAACTTCACGCGCAATGGATATCTCATTTTCAAGGCGCTGGCGCTGCCGCTGTTCTTCGATCAACTCCGCAATCGAGCTGGTCATTTCATTGAACGATTCGCCTAGCGCCCCGAGCTGGTCTCGTTGTCGCACGCGAACTCGTTTGCTGAAATCTCCGCGCCGCACACGCAGCGTTGCTTCGTAGAGGTCACCGACCGAAGTTGTAATCGTCCGTGTTAGCACTACTCCCGTAATCAGCGCTGTAATTTCCAATATCAGAAAAATAATACTTGCAACCACTAGCACACTTGCGAGGACCGGGCCCACATCTCCCACCGACGTCAAAAGTTCCCGGTTCACTGCCGACGGCCGCAGTGAAAACGACGCAAAAATCGCTACCGGCCCCTGATTTTTGTCCGCCTCCATCTGAGACAGTTCGATCGTGGACGCGCCCCCCACCGGCACATCCAGGAAATTCGTAGGCGGGGGTAGAACGCGGCGACGGCTGGAGACTTCGTCCCCGGGAATATACACGCGACCGTTAAAATTGAAAGTAGTGCGCGTACCTGGTTTGCTTCCCGCCGGAAGCAGAAAATTCAATTTGATCGGCCCAAGCTCCGAAGAAAGCCCGTCTAGAAAAGCTGAATTCACCGGCTCGGCCACTAGAATTGTTACCGGAGCGCCCGAATTGTCGAGCTTTAGCGCGCAAGCGATCAGCGATTTCCCCTCCCATTCCACCAGGCCCGCAAATCTCTGACCGTCGCCCTTCTCAACCAAGTGTTTGCCGCGATTTAAATATACGTTCAAGTCGGGGCTTTCTGTGCGCTCCGCTGCGAGTAGGCGCGCCACATCCGGCCTCAACAGTATCGATTCATCCTGAAGCGAAACCCCTTTTGCGGCTTCTTGTTGAATAGCCGCGGCGAAAGCATCCGCATCCGCGGCAACCGTGTTGATGCGCGCCTGCAAATCATCGTGTAGAAGATGCGCGCCAAGCTGCAGATAGAGGCCATAGAGCCCTACGCCCGCCATCGAGAACAGCAGAATTATCGGGACGACCGCGATGAACACATACGCCACGATCAGGCGGTTGCGCAGCGGCCACATCACTTGTGTGCGGAACCACGGAATCAGGCGGATCACCAGATAAATAATCGACAGAAAACTAAAGAAACCCAGAGGAGTCGCGTACGGCAGGTTCGTTCCCAACGCGGCAAGCACCCGGGCTGCGACGCTCAAAAGAAGAATCGCCAGCGCGACGCGATCGATCGGCGAAGTCTTGCGCAATAAAACCAGAAACCGGCGTGGAGAAAATTGAGGCACGTTTATAATTCCCGAAAATCAGTATAACTTGGCAGGAGGAACTTCAAGACCGAAAACTGCAGACCCAACACTTACCACGCACCCAGATTTTTTCGTATTAAGACGTTAGCGGCGCTGTGGTGGATCGTTCTATGTCAAGCTCGCCAGAAAATCAGCGAGCAACATATTGAATTTGTCGGGATCATCCACAAAAAGCGCGTGTCCGGCATCCTCGAAAAACTCCAATTTCGCGCCGGAAATGCTCTTCTGCATCGCCTGCAATTGCGGCAGAATTCCCTTTGTCGCGCCGGCGATCAGGGTCGGTTTGTCAATTTTAGCGAGTGCCGGCCGGTTGTCGGTGGTGAAGCCGGCCAGCCCCACGGCGATCGCCGACTCGCTGGGCGTCGCCAGCGAGGCTTTGATTAGTTTTTGCACGTATTCTTCGGACTGCGGCTTGCGAAACATCGACCGCACGAAACCATCCGTGACTTGCGAACGATTCGTCTGCAATCCTTTCAGGAACTCGATGTAGCCATTGATGAACTCAGGCGTGAGATCCAAGCCGGCCATACCGTCCACCATTACAATTCCCGCCAAAGAACTCGTGCCGAACTGATCCACGTACGACGCGATTAGCGTCACTCCCATCGACCAGCCGACTAGCACCACAGGCGCGAGATGCAATTGGTCGATCACAGCCCTAATATCCCGGCCGTGTGACGCAGGGTAGTCCCCCTCCCCTGTCTTCGATGATTCGCCCTGCGACCGAAGATCCATCGCGACCACGCGATAGTCACCGGAGAAGCGCGCAATCTGCTTTTCCCAAATCCATGCGGGCATTGTGAAGCCCGGCACAAATAAAATGGAAAGGTTGGAACCCGTGACGGAGCCATTGTCTTTCGTAACCGGAGCAGGAAGCAGGTGACTACCTTCCGCGTTTCCGTTTCCAGCGGGCATCTTCGAAGGGCCAGCCTCAATATAATGAATCTTGGCCCCGTCCCACGAGGTTACGAACCCGCTCCTCTCTTCCCGATTCTTTTCCTCCGCCGCCACCGGCGAAGCCGTAGCTGCGTTAGCGAAGGGCCAAAGCAGAACACAGACCCAAGCAACGGCAGTGGCTTTCGAACTTCTCCGCGCTCTCTTGGACATTTTCATTTGAGCCTCGATCGTCTCGGTTTTGTGATGAGCCGATGATGGAAAGCTAAAGCGCTGAACGGTCGTTCCTTTGAACCCGGCTGTGATACCGACTATACGAAAAATAAACCACCAAGCCGATAATCAGCCAAATGATCAGCCGCGTTTAGAGTCCCCCGGAGGTCAGTATATCGTGGCGAGCGGAAGTTGTAGGCCGGAAACTGCAAACGCAGCGTCTGCCGACGATCCTGTTTCTTTCAAGTTCTGTGTACTGTCAATATGCGATCCTGCTACTACGTTGATTGCGCGCAGTCGCCAGAGAAAATGTCTGCTACAGCGATTTCGTACGAAGGGAAGGCGCTTCTCCGTATAAGGCACGCTGATCCGAGTGGACTACTTCCGTTCAGCCCGTCATCAGCTAACTTAACTCATACCACGCAAGTTTCCCACAGGCCGGTTTATCGGGGCCTCAATGCTACGGACCTTCATTTGTGCTAGAGTTCTCGCCACGCACGAACGGAGCTCCGTCCCTTGAGCGACGCGAAGACAACAATCCCCAAGTTCGTATCCCCAAAAATCTGAAACTGCCCAAAGGAGGACACCATGACCCAAACCACTGGTACACAACGAAGCAGCGAGCAGGCAGATGCTATTCGTCCGTTTCAGAAGGTGAATGTTCCGGAAGCGGAACTTACCGAATTGCGCGGACGCATCAGCGCGACAAAGTGGCCTGAACGAGAAACGGTTACAGATGCATCCCAAGGAGTACAGCTCGCGACCATGCAGGCGCTCGCGCGCTATTGGGCAACAGAGTATGACTGGCGCAAGATCGAAGCAAAACTGAACGCCCTGCCGCAATTCATCACCGAAATCGACGGGCTGGACATTCACTTCATTCACGTCCGTTCAAAACACGAAAATGCGTTGCCGCTGATCGTTACGCACGGATGGCCCGGCTCGATTGTCGAACAGTTGAAAATCATCGATCCGCTAACCAATCCCACCGCGCACGGCGGAAATGCATCCGACGCGTTCCATATCGTGATTCCGTCGATGCCGGGGTACGGATTTTCAGGCAAGCCGACGACGACCGGCTGGGGCCCTGAACGGATTGCGAGTGCCTGGACCGTGTTAATGAAGCGCCTCGGCTACAACAAATTCGTAGCGCAAGGCGGCGACTGGGGCGCAATCATCACCGAACAAATGGGCGTGCAGGCGGCTCCGGAATTGCTCGGCTTTCACACCAATATGCCTGGCGCGGTTCCTGCGGATATTTATCGAGCGGTTTTGTCCGGCGCGCCGATGCCATCCGGTTTCTCAGACGCCGAAAAGGTTGTCTTCGAGAGGCTCCAATTCGTGTACAGCAAAGGCGTCGCCTACGGCTACCAGATGGGGTTGCGACCGCAGACGTTGTATGGAATCGCGGATTCCCCCGTCGGCCTGGCCGCCTATTTTCTGGACCACGATGCATGGAGTTATGCGCTGATCGCGCGCGTCTTTGACGGGCAGACCGAAGGTCTCTCACGAGACGATGTCCTCGATAACATTACGATCACCTGGCTGACGAACACGGCGCTTTCCGGAGCCCGGCTCTACTGGGAAAATAAATTTTCCTATTTCGGCGTCAAGGGCGTGTCTGTCCCGGTTGCTGTGAGCGCGTTCCCTGACGAGCTCTATCAATGTCCGCGGAATTGGGCAGAAAGCGCGTATCCCAAACTGATCCATTACAACAAGCTCCTCAAGGGCGGGCACTTTGCGGCCTGGGAACAGCCGAAGCTCTTTTCAGAAGAGGTTCGCGCGGGCTTCCGGTCCCTGCGATCCAGGACGGCGAACTTGGCAGCCTGATCTGACACGACTGACGGCCAAATCTCCGCCACAGCAACAGGAGAGCTTCGATCTT
>JBAVQA010000300.1:0-14262 GCA_049693595.1 Candidatus Acidiferrales bacterium
CTCCATCGCTGCGTTGACGATTCCCGGCGTAGTTGAAGCGTAGGATTTCAGGCGATTATGATGCGTCGTCGCAATCGTTAGCGCATGGCGCGTTCGAAACTCTTCCAGCAGCGCCACCGCCAGCGCCGCACCCTCCTCCGGAGCAGTTCCTGTCCCCATTTCGTCTACCAAAATCAGCGAGCGCTCCGTTGCAGTCTCAAGCATAGATTTCAAGTTGAGCATGTGCGCCGAGAATGTTGAAAGATCCGCCGCGATGGATTGTTCGTCACCGATGTCGGCAAGCACGTGGTCGAAGATCGGCATTTCGGCACGTTCGGCTGCAACCGGAATACCGGATTGCGCGGAGAGCGCGGCCAATCCAACACTCTTCAGCGCAACCGTCTTCCCGCCGGTGTTAGGTCCGCTGATGACCATAACAGTCTCTTCTCCGCCCAGTGCCAGCGACAGCGCAACTGCTTTGCGTCCCTGTGGCCTGAGCGTGGCTTCGAGCACGGGGTTTCGTGCCGCATCCAGACGCAATAAATTCCCCTTCGTAAATTCGGGCATCACGCAATCGAGTTCGCGCGCGAAGCGAGCACGGGCGAAAACCGAATCCAGATGGGCCAACTGCGCGGCCGCGGCTTCCAACGGGCCGCGCTCTGCACGCACGCGGTCGGTCAACTCTTCCAGAATCCGCGCAATTTCCGCGACCTCGTCTTCGGTCAATTGGACCAGACGATTATTCAAATCGATGGCTTCCAGCGGCTCGACGAAAACTGTCTGGCCCGTCGCGCTTGCGCCGTGAACCACGCCCGGAACAGCCCGCCGGTCGGCGGCGCGCACGGGGATTACGAAACGTTCGTTACGGAGCGTAACGTAGTCTTCACCGGCCGGCTCGCCGCGGGCCCGCAGAATTCCTTCCAGTGATTTGTGGATTTTAACGCGCGCGGTCGCCATGCTCTCGCGAATGCGCTTCAGTTGCGGTGAGGCATCGTCGCTGATTTCTCCATTCGGCAGAATCGCGCGCCTGATCGCCGTCGAAAGATGCCGGAAATCCACCAGCGATGCTGCAGCTTCGGTAAGCCTGGGATATTTCGCAGCCTCCCCCTTGAACGCTTGCCGCACGGCGTGCGCCGTATCCATCAGCGATGCGACGTCCAAAAGCTCTGCCGGAACAAGAATCGAACCTGGAATAACCAATCGAGCGAGCCATCCTTCGGGATCGGCAAGCGAACCAAAACCAAATTCAGAGCCGGCGCGAAAGTACGCTACGCCTTCGCGCACTAGCGCAAATTCAGCGTCGAGCGCCGCCACATCCTGATGTGTCTGGAGCCCGAGCGTTGCTCGACGGCCCGGTGCGCATGTGCTGTAACGGCTGACGATGTCTTTCAGCCGGTCGAATTCCAGAAGCTGTTCCGCCGATCTCATTTTCTCTTCTTAGATTGTGGGGATGTGCCCAGTGTCTCGACCATTGCAACGCCAATCGCATCCATAGCGGCTGTGGCGTCGTGTCCGTGTGCCGTACTATTGTTCCCGAAAATCGTAAAGACCAGATGTTCTCCGCGAGCGGTTGTGGCATAGCCGGACATCGCTCGCACATGCTCTAGCGAGCCGGTTTTCGCCAATATTCGGCCTGACGCCGCCGTATCCTTCATCCTGTTTTCGAGTGTGCCGTCCACGCCAGCTATCGGAAACGTCGAAATGTAATCCGCTCCCCAGGGCTGTTGCGATATGTATAGCAGAAGCTGGACGATCGCCCGCGGTGTGACGAGGTCGTCTCGCGAGAGCCCCGACCCGTCCGACAGAACAACGTCCCCATCCGCAATTCCAGCCGTTTTCAGAAAATTCTGCTCCACCCAAATTCCTCCGTCAGTCGAGCCAACACCCGCTTTTTCCCGCGCCACGGTGCGAAGAAACAATTCCGCATGCAGGTTTTGGCTCACTTTGTTCGTTACGCGAATGCTTTCAAGCAGGGCCGGGGAAACATGCTCGGCCAGCACGAGAGTGTTCACTATCTTGGCCATTTCGCCGCTCATGCCGCCGGGATTGAGCGGGCTCTCTGCAGTCGGTGGACTACCCAGAGTGAGGGCGTCAAACGGTTGAGGTGGCGCTGCATGCTGCACACGTATTCCGCCAGTCACGTGCACGCCGGCGTTTTCGAGAGTCTGCCTAAGCGTCCGTGCAACAACTTCGGCCGGATCAATCATTGCGAAGTCGAGTTTTATCGGCGCGTGTCCGGCGGGAATGGAGCCGCGCAGCAGAATAAATTTTTGTCCTGGTTGGCGGACTACTGAAAAATTCGGTTTCCCGCTGCTTGGCCCAGTGCTCACTTCGTGTCCGAAGTCATTCGCAGCAGCCTCGGGGTCGAGGATGAGCTTTGCCGGATCGCCCTCCCGCTCAGCAGGGCTTACTTCAACTGAAAAAGAATTGTCGTTGAACGCAAGCGCGCTGACGGGCGCGCCAAATGTAAAATACAAGTCCCCAACGCTCCAGCCGGCCGGATATGGATCGTAAGGAAAATAACTGTCGTCCGCGACGATATCTCCGTCCACGGCCTTCAGCCCTTTGGCCACTGCACTTTGCACCATCTCAGTTAAGGTCGCCTCCGAAGGACCTTCGCGCTCCACTTTCCCAGCGTACGGAAATTTTCGATTAGAGAGATCTGGATCTCCGCGCCCCACTAAAAACAGGTCGCCGGCAAGCCGCCCATCGCTTCCGAGCTGGCCGGATGTTTCCAGGGTGGTATGAAAATGAAAATCAGGACCCAACATTGAGAGCGCAAGCGTGGAAGTGAAAATCTTCGCATTTGAAGCTGGCGTGAAAAATCTGTCGGCATTCATCTCGTAAAGGGTTTCCCCGCTGTCGCGGTCTGCCACCAGCACCCCCCAGAAGGCCTTCTGCGCATGAGCTTCAGCGAGGGCGGCATCAACTCGTGCCCGAAATCGCGTCACATCTGGTCGTTTTGCGGCTGGTTTTTTCTTCGCTGAAGCAGCCTTTGGGACGGCATTCAGATTCTGCGCTTCGGCAAGCGGCCCGAAAACGCTGAATGCAATGAGTAGCGCTAAAACGACAGAACAACGGTGGCTGCGAACCTGTGAAATTATGGCGTATTTGATCATAGTGATTTGTACCGAATTGAAACGGAACTGATTATATTCGAATGTTCTCCCGCGCGCCTCGCTTGCAGAAAGGTTGCGATTCCACGCCGAAAACCATATGATATGTGCTCCGCATAGGAGGAAATCCATGAAAAACGTTTTATCGGCTCTGTTGATGTTAGTCCTAGCCGGAATACCCGCGATGTTTACGGCATCTACCGTGCGCGCGGACGACGATGCCACGAAAGAGACCGACCGCATTCAAAATGCAGGTCAAGTCGTAAAAGAAATTATGAATATTCCCGACAACATTCCGCAAAGCCTCATCGATAAGGCGGACTGCGTCATCGTATTTCCCGGTGTGCTCAAGGCCGCATTCATCGTAGGCGCCAGCTACGGTCGCGGTGTCATGACCTGTCGTCGCGGCGATGGTTTCAACGGCCCCTGGGGTGCGCCGTCGATGATGGCCCTCGAAGGCGCCAGCTTCGGCTTTCAGGCCGGCGGGCAGGCAACCGATTTCGTGCTGCTGGTTATGAATGAAGATGGCGCCAAAGGCATTCTCGCCAGCAAAGTGAAAATCGGCGGCGACGCCTCTGCGGCCGCCGGCCCGGTGGGACGCAACGCTTCAGCGGAAACGGACGTCACATTGCGCGCGCAGATTCTCACCTACTCTCGAGCACGCGGCCTGTTCGCCGGTATCTCGCTCGCGGGCTCCACTGTTCGTCCGGACAACGACGCGAACGAACGCGTTTATGGAAAGAAGGTTTCGGCCAGGGACATCGTTCTTCATCGTGCCGTGCCTCCGCCCCCGTCGGCCCAGTTGCTCATTAGAACCTTGACGAAACATTCACCGAAACATAGTTCCTAATCGAAACGCTCTCTAAACTCGATGCCGCGCCTATTTTCGACTCAAAAGCTGGACGAAGCAGGCGGTCGATGTACAATGGCACCTGCTTCGGACCCAGACCGAAATCCCAGGCCAAGTAATACGATTCCGAGCTTTGACTCCGAATCCATCTTAATCAAGAGAGGTCGAACCGTGAAAAAAAGAATGGTCGTATTCGCACTCTGTTTGGCGGTTGCTTCTCCCGTGTTCGCTCAGAAGAAGGAAGATGATCGCCTAGCTAAATCGGCCACGGCGCTGCGAGAGATTCTCGTAGATCAGGGCCTACCTACCAGCATCATCGATCAGGCCAATTGTGTCGTCGTGTTTCCTAGCGTCAAAAAGGTAGCCGTCGGCATCGGCGGGAGTTATGGACGCGGCGTGTTGGTTTGCCGCAACGGTGCTGATATGAAGGGTGACTGGGGCGCGCCGGCAATGTACAAGCTTGACCAGGGCAGCGTCGGCGTTCAACTCGGCTCCACCGCAACTGACTTCGTGCTCGTAGTCATGAATCACCACGGCGCAGAACAAATCCTAAATGGGAAGACAAAGCTCGGAGCAAATGCCGCTGCTGCCGCTGGCCCTACCGGCACTCAGGCTGTGGGTTACAATGCCGCTTCCATGAAGGTGGACGTTCTCACGTATTCGCGAACCAAGGGATTGTTTGCCGGCGTGTCTTTGGAAGGCGCATCGATGGATTCCGACGATGATGCCAACAAAGCTCTGTACGGCAAGCAGATCAGTGCGAAGGACATCGTGGAAGGCGGACAGGCAGCACCTCCGTCAGCCAAAGAGCTGATTGGCGAGCTTGACAAGGTCTCCGGCGCGGGCAAGTAACTTCTGCATCGGAACGTAAAAGAAACAGGCGGGTGAGCTCGGAAGCATCTCCGCGGGACCAGTCGATGCTTCCTGCTGAATCTGTCACTCTGTAAGAGCAACGCCTCGGAGAAATCCTCGGCGTTGCAACCTTCCGGCTAGGCCCCTTGGAATGAGTGCGGCGATCTTGACCTCCATCGAAATATGACTTATAGTCGTAGTCGCCTATAAGTCATTATTAGGAGCTCCGCAAATGAATCCTTCCGGTGCCGTCCCCTTCGCTCGTCGCGCTGCGGGCTTTCCACAACCCAATCGCCGCGAGCGCCGTCGCTTGGAAACTCGCGAGCGCATCTACCGCTCCGCCCTCCAAATCTTTGCCGAACGCGGCTACCTTGAAACTACCGTCGAAGACATCACCGAGGCGGCCGACGTCGGCAAGGGAACATTTTTTAATTATTTCCCCACCAAAGAACACGTGTTGGCCACTTACGGCGAGCAACGCGTCGCCGCAATCGAAGTTGCCCTGAAGAAAGCTCGCTCGGCAAACCAATCCGTGCTAGCCGTGCTCAAGGAATTGGCTACCGACTTGGCCGGCCAGTCTTCGCAAAGTCCCGATTTGCTTCGGTCGATTTTCGCGGCTCATTTGTCGTGTGCTCCCGTGCGCGCAGAATTGCAGAACCGGCTGCAGCGCGCGCGGCAGCTCTTGGCGGAAATTTTTGTCGTCGGTCAGAAAAGGGGCGAGATTCGTCGCGATCGTTCGGCCGCCGACCTCGCTCGGCTTACGCACCTCATACTGATGGGCGTGACTATAGCTTGGGCGCTGAATCCGGATTCCCTGCTGCGAAAGTCAGCGGAGCAAGTCTGGGAACTGTTCTTCCCGAGCCTTTCTGCTGATATAACGAGGAAGGGCAGGCTCCCGCGGAAGGCACGGCGCTGAGATTTTGTTTGCCCTGGCGAATCTGGAAGCCCAGAGTTTTCATCATAAACAGAAAGGAATTGGAGGAGATCCTGTGAAACATCGATTGGCAGCCATGGTCCTTATGCTGACGATCTTCTCGCCAGCGGCCAAGAACCCTCTCTCAGCCCAAAACCAAGCTGGCCCCGTCGTGGCCCCCTCCGGAAATTCAGGTTCGAGCACTGCCACGAGTTCTTACCCCGCTCCTGCTTCCGTAGCATCCTCCGCTGCGGCGCAGGGACAAAGTTCCTTCGCAGGAAGCGTTCCGTCCCCGCTTGTTCCCGGAGTTCTGCCGATTTCGCTCGAAGATGCCATCAATCGCGGCCTGAAACAGAACCTAGGTTTGCTGCTCTCGAGCCAAGACGTCGGTTCAGCTCGTGGCCAGCGCTGGCAACAGTTGAGCTCGCTCTTGCCCAATCTAACGACCACCAGCTACGTCGATAGGTCGCAAATTAACCTCGCCGAGTTCGGACTTAGCTTCCAAAATTCTGGCGCGAATATCCCTGCTATCGTCGGCCCTTACACTTATTACGACTCGCGGGCCTACGTGACGCAATCCGTCTTCGATTGGAAAGCCATTAACAACACGCACTCCGCTTCGCAGAACTTAAAAGCCGCGCAATACACACTTAAGGACGCTCGCGATCTCGTGGTTCTCGCGGTAGGTTATAACTATCTTCAAGCCATCGCCGACGAAGCGCGGATCGAAACAGCGGAAGCTCAAGTGAACACCGGACAGGCTCTCTACAATCAGGCCTCCGACCAGCTCAAAGCCGGAACGTCCCCGGCAATCGACGAACTTCGCGCGCACGTCGAGTTGCAGACGCGCCAGCAGCAATTGATTCAGGCCAAGAATGATCTTGCGATTCAGAAACTCACCGTCGCGCGAGTCATCGGGCTTGCACCGGGCCAGGAATTTGATCTCACGGACAAATCTCCGTACGAACCTCTCGAAGGCATTACCGTGGAGGATGCGCTGAAGCGCGCCTACGCAACTCGTTCGGACTTTCAGGCCGCGTTATCAACTGTCAGTTCCGAGGAGTACTCACGTCGCGCGGCCCATGCCGGCTATTACCCTTCCCTGTCGGTCAGCGGTGATTACGGCGTTGCCGGAACCTATACGAATCTTTTCACTCATGGGGTTTTCGACATGCGCGCCACGCTGAATATTCCAATCTTCCAGGGCGGCAAAGTTCACGGGGATGTCTTAGTGGCTGATGCGCAACTCCAGCAGAGCCGCGATCGGCTCGAAAGCCTGCGCGGACAGATCGATGCGGACATTCGCACCGCGCTGCTCAACCTCGAATCCTCGGCGCAACAAGTGGTCGTAGCTAAAAGCAACGTCGGCCTGGCTGATGAAAGTTTAAGGCAATCACGCGACCGCTTTGCAGCGGGCGTAACCAATACAGTCGAAGTTGTGCAAGCGCAGGAAGCCGTCGCCAGCGCCCACGAAAATTATATTTCGGCTCTCTACAGTTACAACTACTCGAAAATCGCTCTGGCGCGGGCCATCGGATTCGCCGAAGAAGGCGTTAAGCAGTATTTCAAAGGAAAATAAATGCCACAGAGAACAGAGGTGGAACCAGCCAAGAATCCTTCGGATCAGAGCGTCGCTCAACCTGACAAACCGGCTGCAGCCGGCACCGCTGTTCCTCCGGAAACCCATTCGGCATCGGAGCCTCCGCCGTCTCGCGCCGGAAGATTCATTCAATCGAATCCCAACGCTCGTCTTTTTCTGATTGCGGCGATCCTCGTGGTGCTGGTCGGCGGGTTCTTCGCCTGGCGCTATTTCCAAAGCTACGAGTCCACCGATGACGCAGAAGTGGACGGCCACCTAATGCCGCTTAGCGCGCGAATTTCGGGCTACGTTACAAAAGTGAACGTGGATGACAACCAGTTCGTCACTAACCGTACTGTACTTGTTGAAATCGATCCTCGCGATTATCAAGTCGCCGTGGACCAGGCTAGGGCCGCCGTGGAAGACGCACGCGCCACCGCCCAGGCCTCTAACCTGAACGTCCCCATTACAAACGTAAATACCGCCAGCCAACTTTCCTCCTCGGAAGCCGATATTGAAAACGCGAAAGCGGGGATCGCCGCCGCCCAGCAGCAGTACGACGCCGCTCAGGCCCAGCTAGCCGAAGCTCAAGCCAACGACACAAAGGCCCAGTTAGACGTTGGCCGTTACAAACAACTTGTTGATAAACAGGAAATTTCCCAGCAGCAGTACGATCAGGCGGAAGCCGCTGCCAAGGCGAACGCGGCCGGCGTCGTGGCTGCACGCTCCTCCGCAGCAGCCGCCGCACAGCAAGTAACCCAAGCGCGCAGCAAGCTCGTCACCGCCGAAGCCGGTCTGCGCGCATCGCAAACTGCGCCGCGGCAGGTCGCTAGCTCCGAAGCTCGCGCTCTTTCTGCTGACGCCAGCGTAAAGCAAAAACAAGCGCTGCTCGATCAGGCTGAATTGAATCTCCAGTACACCAAGATCGTTGCGCCGGTGAATGGCGTGATCACGAAAAACGTCGAAGTCGGCATGAACGTCCAGCCCGGACAACAACTGTTCTCCATCGTTCCACTGGAGGATGTTTGGGTTACCGCGGACTTCAAAGAAACTCAATTAAAAGGCATGCGCGTGGGTCAATCCGCCAAAATAAAAGTGGATTCCAATGGACGCACCTACAACGGTCATGTGGACAGCTTTGCTAACTCCAGCGGCGCCCGTTTGAGCCTGCTGCCACCGGAGAACGCTACCGGCAACTACGTCAAAGTAGTTCAGCGCATCCCGGTAAAAATCGTCCTCGAGCCCGGGCAAAACAAAGACCTTTCCCTACGGTTGGGGATGTCGGTGGAAGCCAAAGTTTACGTGAAGTGACCCCGGCGCGCTTATGGCATCGGAAGCCTACCAACGGCCGCCTGTTAATCCCTGGATTATCGCCCTCACCGTAACCCTCGCGACATTCATGGAAGTGCTCGATACCAGCGTCGCAAACGTTGCGCTTCCCCACATCGCAGGCAGTCTTTCCGCCGGCCAGGATGAAAGCACGTGGATCCTTACGTCTTACCTCGTTTCGAATGCCATCGTTCTGCCCATGAGCGGCTGGTTTTCGCAGATGATTGGCCGCAAGCGCTTTTATATGTCCTGCGTTGCGATTTTCACCATCAGCTCATTTTTGTGCGGACTGGCTCCCAGTCTTGGCATGCTGATTTTCTTTCGCGTGCTTCAGGGAGTAGGCGGCGGAGGTTTACAGCCAAGCGAACAAGCAATTCTCGCTGATACATTTCCGCCAGCTAAACGCGGAATGGCTTTCGCAGTCTATGGCATGGCTGTCGTCCTTGCTCCGGCTATCGGCCCCACACTCGGCGGATGGATTACTGACAATTTCGATTGGCGCTGGATTTTTTTCATCAACATACCGGTCGGCATCATCTCCCTGCTTCTCACCAACCGGTTAATTTCCGATCCTCCTTACATGAAAGAGCAAAAGCGCACAGGTTTCAAAATCGACTACATCGGATTAGGATTGCTCGCCCTCGGCCTCGGAACCCTGCAGGTCGTGCTCGACAAAGGCCAGCGTGACGATTGGTTCGGCTCTCATTTAATCGTCATCATGACCGTCATCAGCGCGATTGCTTTGGTAGCCGTCGTGATCTGGGAGTGGTATCACAAAGACCCGATTATCGACTTGCATCTGTTCAAAGACCGCTCTTTTGCCGTGGGAAATATGTTGATGTTCATGGTGGGCTTCGCGCTGATGTCCAGTACCGTTTTGCTGCCGCTCTTCATGCAAACGGTCATGGGCTATTCCGCGGAACAAGCGGGCCTCGCATTGATGCCCGGAGGATTCGCCATTCTGGTGTCCATGCCCGTCGTGGGATTTCTGCTTGGCCGTTATGATGCGCGGAGATTGTTGCTCTTCGGAATGGCCATGCTTTCGTTTGCACTATTCCATATGACTCGATTCGATACCGCTGTCGATTTTCGCACGGTGGCTACCGCGCGTATATTTCAAGCTATCGGCCTCGCATTTCTCTTCGTTCCGATAAACACCGCGGCGTACGCATTTATTCCTAAAAATAAATCTAACGCCGCTTCAGGCTTGATCAATCTTGCGAGGAATATCGGCGGCAGCATAGGAATTTCACTCGTCACCACCATGTTGGCGCGGCGGACTCAGTTCCATCAGGCCAACCTGAACAACGACATACATGCGGGAAGTCCACAGCTTCAGGCCATGATTGCCGAGACTACGCGGGCGCTTATAGCCAAAGGATCGTCTGCTTATCAAGCTTCGCACCAAGCTTACGCCATGGTCGCAAACCTGCTCGATCGGCAAGCTACCATGCTGGCGTACATAGACAACTTCTGGCTCCTCGGCGTATCCGTGCTCGTCATGCTCCCCTTTGTCTTCCTGATGAAGAAAGTGAAGCCTGGCGGCCCATTAGCTGTACACTGATGCTCCGGGAGGATGCCATGCAGGTCCGGACCATCACGGTAGAGCGCGAATACGGCAGCGGTGGTGCGCTTATCGCCCGCCGGCTGGCCGAAAGACTAGGCTGGAAACTGTGGGACCAAGAACTCACTGCGGAAATTGCACGCATCGCCAAGGTCGACCCTAAGGCGGCGAGGCAGTGCGACGAACGCGTGGACCCTTTGATTTACCGCCTGTTCAAAGTTTTCGCCCGAGGAAGCTACGAAAGAGCGCTCCCTCTAGAGGGCGCTGCTTCCAGCTTTGACACGGACCAGATGGTCGAGGTGCTGCGCAAAGTGGTAGAGGACGTCGCTTCTCGCGGAAATTGCGTCATCGTAGGGCGCGGCGCGCCTTACATTTTACGAGACCATCCGGACGCCTTCCACGTCTTCGTGTACGCCTCGCGGGAGGAAAAAATTCTCCGCATAAAATCAATCGGGAAAACTGAAAAGGAAGCTGCCCAACTGGTCTCCGAAATCGACGCCGAGCGCGCCTCCTTCATACGCCACTACTTCGGATCGGAGTGGCCCTGCCGAGCGCTCTACAACGTAATGATTAACTCGAAATTTGGGGACGAGTACGTAATCGAAATGATCCTGGAACACATCGCTGCTCTTGAGAAACTGCACGCTCCTCAAAGCGCCAACGCTTAACTCTTTTTTCGGTTCTCGCTAGCGCAAGCTACTTCGCTCCGCCTGGCTTAAAACTGGGGTTCTGGATGATGCCCAGAACGTTGCCAAACGGATCTCGCACCGCGCCGATCAGAATTCCTCCACCCACATCCTGTATCTCTTCGAACGGCGACGCTCCCATTTCCACTAAACGTTTGTAAGCAGCCTGTGCGTCCTCCACCCCCCAGTAGGCCGCTCCCGCGCGAGCGCGCTTCGCAGCCGCATCCTTCGCAGGAAGAATCCCCAGCTCATATCCGCCTACGTTGAAGCCAACGTAGAAAGGCTGATCAAAGTAGGGCTGTTCGCCTAGCACTTTGCTGTACCAAGCTCTTGCTTTCGCAATATCCGGCGCGTCATACACGGCGGTTCGCAAGCCTAAGAACATCGGGTGCTCCTTTACATCGCCTCTCACAGATTTCGCCGCAGACACATCCACGCGGCCAGCCAAAAATGCGCTCAAACATATCACGGAGACAAGCATCGTGAACGCGGATACGTGTTTCAGCTTCACGCCTCGTACACGTCTTGTCTCCGCAGGCAAATCAGCAACTTGCAGTTCCATCTGCCGCGCGATTTTCCCGCGACGACCCGCCCGTTTCCTTGATTTCGCTCGAGGCATTGCGCTCCCCCTCCTTACCAAACCAGTTGCATCTGCGGCGACTTCCAAGCCCGTGCCTCATCCGTGCGCGTGCGTTGGCCAAGCCCGTACTTACGGCGCAGATTCTCCACGCGCGCACTGATCTCCTTACCGTACGTCTCCGGCACGCTCCCGTAGCGCCCGTACCATGCGCGATATTGTTGCGAGAGTTTTGGAAACTTCTTATCCAGAAACGGCATGAACTGCTTCAACGAAGCAGGCATGAGGAAAAGCACTCTCCCCGCAAGCCATTGCGCTCCCGCATCTCGCGCGCCACGGGCCAGCGCTTCCAGATCTTCTTCACCGTCTGTTATCCCCGGCAGAATCGGCATCGCCAACACGCCCGCCGAGATTTCAGCCTCGCGCAGTTTGCGAACGGCCTCAAGCCGGAGATCCGGCCTCGGAGCGCGAGGCTCAAGCAGCCGCGCCAAACGCACACGCATCGTCGTGACACTCAGGTTCACGGTGATGGATGATCGTTCCGCGATGCGTCGCAGCAAATCAATATCGCGAACCACCTGATCCGATTTCGTTGTGATCGAAAGCCTCAGCCCCTCGCGCAGCGCCATTTTTTCAAGAATCGCGCGCGTGGCTCCGAACTCCCGCTCCGCCGGTTGGTAGGGGTCGGTAGCTGTTCCGATTGCAATATGTTCTCCCCAGATTTTCTCCGTGGAAAGATCGCGATCCACTAGCGCGCCCGCATCCTTCTTGACGTAGATTTTCGATTCGAATTCTCCGCCATCGATGTCCATGTATTCGTGCGTGTAGCGTGCGTAGCAATACTTGCAGCCGAATTCGCAGCCGCGATAGGGATTTACCGTCCATCGGAACGGCACCCTCTCCGAATCGCAGTAGTTCAGGATTGATCGTACGGGAAGAAGAAAGTACTCCGTCCCGCGCTTGGCTTCAGCGCGGAGGGAGGAAGCGGCGAGGCGTGCAATGCCGACCAGTTCCGTAGCGGGCTTCGTTCGGAGCGGTGATCCCGAATCTGTCGGGACCGGCTCCGGGGGCGCGGAAGCGTCACTCGGTTGCTCACAGGCGCCGTGGCGAGCGGCTGTGGGGAAAAGGGTGAGACTGGTCTGCTCCGGGCCTTCCCGTCGACGCCGTAGCGTCGTTGGGGCTGCCCGGAATATGGGAGAAGTGGCCATTGGAGCCTCGCCGTCACGTGTTGCATCTTATTCGCCTTTTATTCGCCATGTCAAGAACTATTCTTCGCCTTATATTCGTCTGTTCGACGAGTCAAGTCCGCCCTGGAAACCCCGCACTTGACCAAGGCTGGGCGCAAACCAGCTCCGTCTATACTGAAGTTGCATTCCCCCGGGAGATCCCCGTGGCAGAAGTCGGAATCCTAATCATCGACGACGATGTAGTCAGCCAGCGAGCGCTTAAAAGCGTCCTCGATTCCGAGGGTTGGCGTGTCCGGCTAGCGCCGCTCGCTTCGCAAGCCATGGCCGAATTGGCCAGCGGCGAGTGGAATCTCGTTATCGTCAACATTGCTCTTACTGATGTCCGCGGCCAACTTTTCTCCATCCTGAAGGAACTCGCCCAAACGGAGTCTTATCCCGCGCCACAAGCCGAAAATGAAGCTCCACCGAAACGCATACGCGTGCTCTTTCTAGTTCCATTGCTCGCCGCGAAACACGCGCAGCCCATCCTCGAGCAGGAGGGCCTTCCCTACTCCCTCAAGCCCTATCACCTCCACGATTTCCTGGAAAAAGTGAGCGAACTGCTGGTTGAGTCCGGCGCGCTCGCTGAACCGATCCGCAGCATGGGAGACTTTTCCGCCCTCAAGAAGCGCCGGCGGAAGATCAGCGATTCGCGGGACAGCCGCAGGGGCACCATGTTCGCATCGCGCGAGGATTATCAGATGTCGGAGGAAGAGTTGATCGAGTTCGAGAAAGCGGAAGAAGAAGAACGCAAGAAGCGCGAAAAAGAATTGCACGACCGCCAGCATCTCGGATAGCGGCAGCGCCTAATAATGTTGTTACTCCGTCGATTTACTCTCATGCAGGCGAACTTCGCTCCGGTCCGGCGTCTCCTCCAGCAATTTCGCAATCGTCTTCCTGAAAACAGGATGCCGCACTTCGGGACCGATCTCAGCGAATGGAACAAGCACGAATCGCCTTCCGGCCATGCGGGGATGCGGAATTTCGAGTTGCTCCGAACTCACCACGCGATCTTCATAGAATAAAATATCCATGTCGATGAAACGCGGGCCCTTGGGAACTCGTCTTCGGCGCCCCAGCGCTCGTTCGATGTCGAGCAGCCTGTGCATCAATTGCGGCGGCAGAAGGTCGGTTTGCGTTTCCACCACGCAATTTAGAAACCAGCCCTTCGAACTTGTCTCCACTGGTTCGGTCTCGTACAGGGACGATTTCCGCGTGACGCGCACCCCGCACGCACCAAGGGCTTCGATTGCCCGCGCGATAAATTTCTCGCGGTCTCCTTTGTTCGAACCCAGCGATAAATAGACTATTGCCATGCGTCAGGAAAGCGATGATAACCGGGAACGTTGGCGTTACGGAATCTGCCGTTAGCTGAAAAGTCCAGGCTGGCGGCGAGGCTCTTCCATGCCGAAGTGTTTGTAGGCCAGCGCAGTCGCCACGCGCCCTCGCTGCGTGCGGTCCAGCAGGCCTAGTTGCATCAGGTAAGGCTCGTAAATTTCCTCGATCGCATCTTCTTCTTCGCTCAAAGAAGCTGCAATCGTATTCAGTCCGACTGGCCCGCCGGAATATTTCTGGATGATCGTCAGTAATA
>JBAVQA010000301.1:0-5525 GCA_049693595.1 Candidatus Acidiferrales bacterium
GCAACCTTATTCAAAGTTTTCGGATTGATGCGAACTTTCGGTGCCGGCTCGGAAGCAGGCGCCTTCGACAATGAATTCGCGTCCGAAGGCAAGTACACCACGCCCAATTCCTTGCCTGCCCGTATAGCCTCTTCAGCCGTGGGGATATGAGGCGGAAAGATCTTCGGCAGGAAAATCACGAAAATGATCGCGGCGATGTGAAACGCAATCGAGAGTGCCCGAGTGATCAGATCTTCCTTGGCATCCCGTTTGTCTTCCGGCTCAACCAGCAGGTTCGCTTCGCCGGTGTTGAACATGTCCGGTTCCACAAGCTCGCGAAGCTGCGCCGTCATTTGCGGCGGCTTGCTGAATTTATCTATCTCGCGCTGCTCCGGCGGTTCCACATAGGCAGGCACCACGACGCGAGAATCGAGAATATCGAGCGCAGGATATTCGCTGATGGGACCGAAGGCTTCGAATTGCCTAGCCGGCATCGAGCGCGAGACAAGAGTGCGGTCAACGAGAACGCCGAGCGGGAGATGCGATGGAATGGTAGTTTTTCCGTCGAGCGGGACCGCGCCGTCCGTCAGCTCGGAAGGCACCACCGTGCGGTCGTCCATGTAGGTCGTCAAACGGCGCGATGGCTTCTTGGCCTCTTCTTTCGTGAGGGGACGCACATCTGTCGGAACCAGCGTCCGCGGAATCATCGGGAATCCTGTGAGGCGAAAGTCCCCAATTGGACGCGTTGCGCGTGCTCCAGGGTTGCCGCCATCACGCGATCGGCGAGTTCGAGAGCGCGTCGTCCCGCAGTCCCATCCACCAGGGGCCGGCGGCGCGTGCGAACGCATTCAAGAAACCCGCGGAGTTCAGCATGCAGCGGCTCTTCCGGCGTCGTAGGCACTTGCTCGAATTTAATTTCAGGCTGCGCGCCGCCCGATTCCACGCGCACGCGCAACACATCCTGCCGTGTGAAATCCAGCGAGACGTATTCGTGCTCCTGAAAAAATCTCATTTTGCGGACGCGCTCAGTGGAAACGCGGCTGGCGGTAAGATTTGCGACCGTGCCGCTTTCAAATTCGATGCGGGCTTGGGCGATGTCCACTTTGTCTGTCATCACCGGAATTCCAACGGCTTTCAAATCCACGACGGGCGAGTTCACCAGCGAGAGAAGGATGTCGAGATCGTGAATCATCACGTCGTAAACCACATCGATATCGAGGCTGCGCGGGGTGAAAATTCCCAATCGATGTACCTCAAAAAACATCGGGCGCGAAACAATCTTTTGCACCGCCGTGATGGCGGGATTGAAGCGTTCCAAATGGCCTACTTGCAGAACACGGCGATTTCGCGTGGCGCTGGCGATCAGCGCGTCCGCTTCGCCAAGCGACGCCGCCATGGGCTTTTCGACCAATACGTCGAGGCCGCTGTCCAGCAATTGGCAACCGATGCGGGAGTGTTCTTTCGTCGGTACCGCCAGGCTGACGGCCTGCACACCTTCCGCCGCCAGCGACTGAATATCGCGAATTGCGCGCGTACCGAACTCGGCGGCAATTTTTTCCGCGCGCGCGGCATTTGCGTCAACCACTCCGACAAGCTCCGCGCCAGGGAGTTCGCGCCACACGCGGACGTGGTTCCGGCCAAACTCGCCGGCGCCCACGACAGCAACGCGAATGGGTTTATCAGTCACGATTTCCTTTTCGGTGAGCGCTTTTCCGACGGGCTCGCCAAGTCGCTTTCCTGCGCGAACGCTTCGATTGCGATCTCCGCATCGTTCGCGGCTCGAATCAGATCATCGCGATCGAACAACAACGTGCGCCCGGCATCAATCGCCAGAGCCGTTGCATTCGAGCGCCGCATTACTTCAATCGTCTTGAGTCCGATCACCGGCACGTCGAATCGCATGTCTTGCAACGGCTTGCTTACCTTCACTACCACCAATTTCTGGCCTCCCGTAATGCGCGCTGCACGTTCGATTGTCTCATCCGTGCCTTCCATCGCCTCTATCGCAACGCAAGCGCGGTCGCGCACTACCACCATTTGTCCCAAATCTAGTCCGGCTATCTGCCGGGCGACTTTGTGTCCGTAGGCGATGTCAGCGGCCTCTGATTCATTCGGAGCGCGCTTCGTCAAAACCCCCGCCTCCGGCAAAAGCGGCCCGAGAAATTTCGTCGAATTTACAAGCTCGATGCCTTCTTCACTGAGCACGCCGGCAATGGCCCCGATCAACGAGTCCGTATTCTTTGCCGGCAGAGAAAACAGCAATTTCGCAAGGCGCCAATCGGGCCGGATGGCGCTGAAGATTTTATTGTGTTTCACCTGCCCGGCCATCACCGCGCGCTTCACACCTTCTTGATGCAATAATTCGATTGTACGGCTAAGCTCGCCCAGGCTTACCCAGTGCAGGCGTTTCGCCATACGTTCCAGCGCCGGGGAAGCTTCCTCGCGGATAGCGACCACGGCCATTTCAATACCCCGGCTCCGGGCGCCTTCCAGCACCAGAAAAGGAAAGTCTCCGTTACCTGCAATTAGTCCCCAGCCGGATGTGACGTTTTTTTCAGGTGCGGCCACGGCGTCCTATTTGATCAGGCCGTGCTCGGCCGATTCGATGAACCGTATTAGTGTTAAGACGTCCTCGGAGCCGGCAAGGGTTTCACGCATTTTCTCAACAGCCTGCGACGTGTTCAACTTCGAGCGTAGCAGCAGGCGATAGGCCTTTTCGATAGCTTCAATGCGCTCGGGAGAAAAACCCTGGCGCTCGAGACCGATGGCGTTCACGCCGTAGCATTTGCTATCGCGTGGTGAAACGACTTTCGAAAATGGAGGCACATCCTGCGTGATCACCGTATGCGCGCCGATGTAAGAATGCCTTCCTATGCGGCAAAATTGCTGCACCGGACAGAAGGCGCCCACCGTGGCGTAGTCCTCCACGGTCACATGGCCCGCGAGCGTGCCTCCGTTTACAAATATGGTGTGATCGCCTACCGAGCAATCGTGTCCGATGTGTGCGTAGGACATGATGAGGTTGTGGCTGCCGATTCGCGTGACGCCGCCGCCCTTCACCGTGCCGCGATTTACCGTGGAGAACTCGTGAAATTCGTTGGCATCTCCAATTTCCAACGACACACGTTCGCCCTTGTAGGTTAAATCCTGAGGATCGCCGCCGATAACGGAAAAAGGGTAAACGTGATTCCCGCGGCCAAGCCGCGCCGGGCCTTGCACCACAGCATGGTGGTCGAGAACGCAGCCGTCGCCCAGTTCGACTTCCACGCCGACTACGGCGAAGGCCCCGATTTTTACGCCACTTCCGATCCGCGAGGAGGAGGAAACGTCGGCCCGCGCATCAATTTCGCTCATTGAGGCTTATCACCGGGATTCGCGGCGGCCGGATTCACTTCGGTTTCGAGATCCACCATTTTGCACATCAGAGTGGCTTCGGCGGCGAGCTCTCCGTTCACAAAAGCTTTGCCCGCCAACTTGCAGAACGTACCGCGCCAGGCGAGAACGTCCACTTCCACGCGTAGTTGGTCACCGGGAACGACGGGCCGGCGAAAACGAGCATTGTCAATCGCCACGAAATAGAGCAGCTTCTTTTCACGGTCCTTCACTTCCTGAAGCAGCAACACGCCTCCCGTTTGGGCCATGGACTCTATGATCAGGACGCCAGGCATAATGGGTTGGCTCGGGAAATGGCCTTGAAAGAAGCCTTCATTGATGGTGACGTTCTTGATTCCCACGATTCGCTTCCATCGTTCCATTTCCTCGATGGTATCGACCAGCAAAAACGGATAGCGATGCGGGAGAATTTTCTGGATCCCGTTAGTGTCGAGGATCATCGGTTCCCTTGAATTTCTTTTTATTTCCACGCGCAGGTTACGGCCGCAGGTTTCCCCATCGCGCAATCCGCCAATTCTATACGAAACAGAAGCGCTTTTGAATCGCCCCGGAATGCGCGTTGCTGCGTTTCAGTACTGCTGCTAGCATACCCGCGCAATGAGCAATCGCGAAACAACCCTGCCGGACGGCGCCATGCGAAGAATTCTCAGCGAGATCAAGAAGCGCGAGAAGGGCATGGTGCGGCTGCTTGGCGATTTTGTGCGCTGCGAGTCTCCGAGTCACGATAAGGGAGAGGTGGATCGCTTTGGTGTAATAGTCGCGAGGGAATGGCGGAAACGGGGCGCGAAGGTTCGCATCCTTCGAAATGCGGCGCTCGGCAATCATGTGAGAGCTGAGATATGGCTTGGAGGCGGGCGGGCGCCTCGGCAGCAGCTCATGGTTCTCGGCCACATGGACACGGTCTACCCGGCCGGCACTCTGGCGAAAATGCCTTTTCGCGTGTCCGGCGGCCGGGCTTGGGGACCAGGAACATTCGATATGAAAGGCGGGCTGGTCCTCGCGCTTTTTGCCGTAGATGCGCTGAAGGCGACGGGAATCAAACCCAACAAGCGGCTCGTGTTCTTATGGACCTCGGATGAAGAAATTGGCAGTGAAAGTTCGCGGCGAGCGATTGAACGCGAAGCGCGGCGGAGTGATGCCGTCCTTGTTCTGGAACCGTCATTTGGTAACGATGGAAGGTTGAAGACGGCGCGCAAAGGCGTGGGCGGAGCGGAGATTGTCGTAACGGGACGCTCAGCACACGCGGGAGTCGATCCGGAAAAAGGCGTGAACGCGGTACATGAGCTTGCTCTGCAAATTCAACGGGTGATGAAACTGAACGACCCGCGGCGCGGAATTACGGTGCAAGCGACGGTAATCGCTGGGGGGACGGTTTCAAATGTGATACCCGCCTCTGCACGCTCTGAATTGGATATTCGCTACTCGCGAATGGCCGACGCAGCCACCCTGCAGCGCCAACTACGCCTCCTGCGTCCAATTCTAAAAGGCGCGCGAGTGGAAGTGCGCGGAGAAAGATATCGCCCGCCGCTCGAACGTACCGCCGCAACCCGCGCATTGTTTCGTCAGGCACAGTCATTGATGCGCGACATGGGACTGCCGCTCGGTGAAGCAGCAACTGGTGGCGGGTCCGACGGGAACCTTACGGCAGCTCTCGGTGTGCCGACACTGGACGGACTCGGCGCTGTTGGCGACGGCCCCCACAGCCCGCGCGAGCGCGTGGTGATTCGCGCGCTGCCCGAGCGCGCGGCGTTGATTGCCGGACTGCTAGCGTCCCTGTAAATCGAGAGTTGTTTCGAAGTGCTCTGGCGAAAGCCTGATGAGCCTCAGCGGACGTCTTCGTGGCGCAGATAGGCGATGGTCTGCTGTTGGAGGTCGGCGTAATTCGAGTGCAGTGTATCGCGCAGGGCTTCTTCCGTGGACGGTGCAGCAGCGATGCGGTCAAGCAAGCGGCTGATGTCGCCTATTCCTCCCGACTGAATAATGGATTCAACGGCGGCAAGCGACCAAGCGTACGCCATTGCGGCTGAATCTGCGGGCAGCGCCATCCACGAGCCTTCCAGCATTTGAAGGGTGGGCACCGATCCTTGATTTGCGGCATCGAGCAGGGTCCCAGCCGAAGCGCTGCTGCGGCGCCCTTCCATGTATTGGGCCAC
>JBAVQA010000302.1:0-2854 GCA_049693595.1 Candidatus Acidiferrales bacterium
CCAGCGCATCCTCAAGATACTTTCACCTGGCGCAAATGAATCCTGGATTGAGATCGGCGCAGGCCACGGCGAGATGACGCAATTGCTCGCCGGCGACGGTCGCCGCGTCCTAGCCATTGAGGCGTACCCGCGGCTGGCTGAAGATTTGCAGCAAAGAGTTCAGTCCGACGAACGCGAATGGCCAAACGTCGAAATTATTTCCGCGGACGTCCTCACTGTTGATTTTCAAAGATTGCTCACCGGCAATTTCCGCGTGTATGGCAACCTGCCCTACTACATCACGTCTCCCATCCTGCGCCATTTGTTCGATTATGCCGGCCAGATTCTCTCGATTCACATCGTCATCCAGCTTGAGGTCGCGGAACGCATCGCAGCGCGACCCGGCCGCCGTGAATATGGATATCTCTCGGCACTCTGCCAGTTCTACGCCAAGCCCGAAATTGCGTTGCGCATTCCGCCCGGCGCATTTCGTCCGCCGCCTCGCGTGAAATCCGCGCTGGTACGCATGACCCTGCCGGGCCAGCGGGCTTCTTTGAATATTACCGACGAGAAGCGTTTCCTGGAATTTGTGCTGGGATGCTTTGGCCAGAAACGCAAGACTCTGCGAAATAATTTGCGGTCTCTTGCGACGGATCAGCAGATCCATCAGGCCATCGAAGACTGCGGCCTGCGTCCCGATGCGCGTGCCGAGCAATTAACTCTCGCCCAGTTCGCATCTCTATTCGCCAGCCTTTCCTAACTGCGGGCCTCCGCGTCCTGCATGTCCTCTATGACAGCGCGAAGCCGGTCAGGAAAGTTGGTCATAATGCCGTCCACTCCAGCGGCAATCACTCTTCGCATTTCTTCGGCATCGTCCACGGTCCAGGTCGCAACTTGCAAGTCGGCGCCATGCGCTCGCTCAACGAGTTCCTGGGTCACCAGGGAAGCTTGAGGACACAGTTGGCGCGCACCCAGCTCGAGCGCGTCCTTTACGTAATCCGTCCCGGGTTCATCCGCCAAAAATCCCATCATGATGGAAGCATCCACTCGCCGCAACGCCGCCAGGGTCGACTGATCGAATGAGATCACGATGGTTCGCGCCGCATTCTCCGCCTTCTGCAACGCTGCCACCAGCGAATGGTGCATCCCCCAAGCCGCGTCATATTTCACTTCCAGGTAAAAGATCACGTCGTTCTTGCGCGCGAACTCCAGAACCTCTTCCAGCGTGGGTATACGCTGACCCATGTATTCGCGGTCAAACCACTTGCCTGCGTCCAGCCGCCGGAGTTCCGCGAGCGTGAAGTCGCGAACCGAGCCCCGTCCGTTCGTGGTCCGCTCCAGCGCAGCGTCATGAATCGCGACGAATTGCGCGTCGCGCGTCAAATGAAGATCGGTCTCGATGAAACCCGCGCCCAATTGAACGGCGCGTTCAAATGCAGCCAGTGTATTTTCCGGGGCGTGTCCGGAAGCGCCCCGATGCGCAATGATCCAAGGTTTTCGCATGAACCTGGCTATCCTAGCAGAAAACGCAACTGCGATTGGTCGCTCCCGCGTCGTCCGTTGTAGAACTTACAACCTGGGCTATCAAGTATTCAAATCAAGGAATCGCGGATTTAGCTCCGTAGGAATGCCCGGATCACCAGATGCAAATCATTTCCTAAATAGGACAATGCGTGGCTCCGCGGGGAAACTCAGTCGATGCAGGCCTACGAATCTTCGAATTCCGTTCGCTTTCAGCCCATCCCAACGAGGTAACTTATTTATCTGCAACTAGATAAGATAAATGCTCGGTGCCGGAAGGAATCCACTCTTTGGTAAGCCGATTGCCAGCACTATATCGCCGCCCTCAGAGGCTTCAGCAATGTGCAGTGTGAGAATGCAAATGGAGCTTATGCCAGCGCCAGTGCAGGCGATGAACTCAGCCCCTGTCGGCTTCGACCCGGCGCGCGACCTCCCCGCGGGCTTCCTGGAATTCTTGCTACCGCTGCACCGCTCGTTCACCCCTAGCCAGCGCGATCTGATTGAGAAGCGTACCGCTGCGCTTGAAGCATCCCATCAGGGATGCCCGCCTAACTACCGGCCTTGTTCGCCTGCAACCAAGGACTCTTGGAAAATCGAGCTTCCCGGCTGGTGCATCGATCAGCGCAACCAGATGACGGGGCCGGCAGACGACGCCGAGCTCGTCGTGAAAATGCTCAATTCGGGCGCGCCCGGTGTGATGCTCGATCTCGAAGACTCCATGGCCAACGCTTGGCCGAATTTAATGCAAGGCGTAGCCAACATCCTCGCGGCTCTGCGCGGAGAGCTCACCTATTTTGACCGCAAACGCAACCGCGCCGTCGGAATCCAACCAAGCGACACGGTGATTTCGCTCCGGCCGCGCGGTTTGCATCTTCGCCAAGCCAAGATTCTGGAAGGCGAAAAAGTTTGCGCGTCCCTGTTTGACGTGTCGCTGATCGCTTTTCAAGTGGACCCTGCCAAGCTCAAGCATCCGCTCACGTTTTACATTCCTAAGTCTGAATCTGCCGAGGAGGCCACCTGGTGGCGCGGTCTTTTTCAAGCAATAGCACGCTGGAAGGGATGGCCTGCGAACTACATCAAGTGCATGGCTCTTGTTGAATCCCATCCTCTTGCCTATCGGATGGAAGAATTTGCCGGACACTTGCGTGAACACATCCTGGCGTTGGATCTGGGCCGCTGGGACTACATGGCCAGCCTGATCCATTTCAATTTGCACGATCCGAATTGGGTGCTTCCCGACCGCAATACCATCCCGCACGATGTCGCGTTCTTTCAGAACTTGCGAAATCTCTTGCCCGATACGTGCCACAAACACGGTCTGCTCGCTATTGGCGGCATGACCGCACTATTCCCC
>JBAVQA010000303.1:0-9575 GCA_049693595.1 Candidatus Acidiferrales bacterium
CGCTCGGCCTTGTGCGACTCTGCGTTGAGGGTTCGCGCTGCATAAGGGCACACGGCTGCGATTCGGTACGGGGCCGATCGACAGGTATTCGAGTCTGACAGTGCCCGCTGCGGCGGACAGGCCTGCCACTGCGGGCAAGCGCCAATCGGGGATTGGCGGTCCCGGGATTACCAGACCGAGCATCGCAGTTCGGGAGCACGCACCATGGCGTCACCGGCCTTGCAGCCGAAGGCCTTGCAGAATTCAGGCAAATTTGAAAGTGGGCCGATGACGCGATACTTGCTGACGGGATGCGGATTCGTGAGCACGAACTGGCGCTGTGCATCGGGACGAATTTCGTCGCCGCGCGCTTGTCCCCAGGAAATGAAGAACTGTTGTTCGGGCGTGAAACCGTCCTGGTCGGCGGGACGGGGCTTGCCTTGCATTGATTTTTCGAACGCGAGATAAGCAAGCTTTACGCCGCCAAGGTCGCCGATGCTTTCGCCCAAAACCAATTTGCCGTTTTCGTGCAAGCCGCCTTCCACGGTGTAGCTGGAAAACTGGTCGACCACACACTGTCCACGGCTCTGGAATTCTTTGTAGTCCGCGGGGGTCCACCAGCTTTTGAGTTCGCCGGTGCTGTCATATTTCGCGCCTTGATCGTCGAAGCCGTGCGAAATCTCGTGTCCGATGACCGGACCGATGCCGCCGTAGTTCACTGCGTCGGTGGCGTTCACGTCGAACATGGGTGGCAACAGGATTCCCGCGGGGAACACGATTTCGTTCAGCAGGGGATTGTAGTAAGCGTTCGAAGTAGGAGTGGTCATACCCCAACGGCCGCGATCGACGGGCTTGCCGATCAGTTTTGCGTCGTCGCGGACGGCAAAGCGCAGCGTCTCAACCACGTCGTTCCAATAAGAGTCCCGTGTGATTTCCACGCTGCTATAGTCTTTCCACTTATCCGGGTAGCCGACTTTGGGATTGAAGGTGGAAAGTTTCTCCAGGGCTTTCTGCTTGGTTGCGTCGCTCATCCAGGTGACCGTCAAGATGTCGTCATGCAAGGCCAGGAGGATGTTCTTAACCATTTCCTGCATGCGGGCTTTTGCTTCGGGAGAAAATGTCTCTTCGACGTACTTTTTTCCCAAGGCCTCGCCCAAAGCTCCGTCCGTCGCTTCCACGCAGCGTTTCCAGCGCGGTTTCATTTCCGTTGCGCCTTGCAAATACTGCTGGTAGAAAGCGAAGTCCTCCTGGACGAAAGGGGCAGAAAGAGAAGAAGCAGCGGCGTTGAGCACCTGCCAGGTCAAGTAAGTCTTCCAGTCGGCGATAGAGGTTTGCTGCAATTGCCGCTGGAACTCCTGCATGAATTTGGGCTGGTCCACATTGATGGCGACGCTGGGGGCGACCTTCAATACTTTGAAATACTCGGCCCAGTTGAAGTCGGGCGTGAGTTTCTGGACTTCGTCCAGATTCATTTTGTGATCCGAGGCGTAGGGATCTCGCAACTCCACATTTGTCAGCGTTGCGCCGGCGAGCGCAGTTTCCACGCGCATCACAACTTGTGCCGCAGCGGCAGCGGTCGCCTTGTCAGAACCGGCCAACACGAACATGGCCGCAACGTGCTCCACGTATTTTTGCCGCGTCTCTTTGGATTTGTCATCGTCCTTGAAATAATAGTCACGGTCGGGAAGACCGAGTCCGGCGGCGCCTGCATCCGCGATCACTTGCTGCGGGTGATGAGGATCTTGGGTTGACCCGAAAGAGAACGGCGCAAAAAGAGCTTCCTCATGCAAATGAATGATGGCGCGTTGCAGATCGGCAACTGAGCTGATGGACTGGATGAGATCGAGTTCTTGCTTCAGCGCCTTCACTCCCAAAGCGTCGATTCGCTTATCGTCCATACAAGCGGCGTAGTAATCGCCGATCAAGCGCTCCGTGGATTTCGGCGCAGCGGTGGAGGAATGAGCGGCAGCGTCCTCGAGAATGCCGCGCAGGACGTCCTTGGTGGACTCGCCTGCGGCCCAGCGCCTGCTCCATATCACCATGGAAGGAGGTATGGGATTATTCGCCCGCCAAGTGCCGTTTGCAAAGTCGTAGAAGTCCTGGCAGGGACTCGCTTTGCGGTCCATGTCACTTGTGTCGATGCCGTGCAAGGGCTTGTCCTGGGCGCAGAGCGAGGAGGCGCACAGCATTGCTGCCAAACCGAGATGCAGAAGGCGCATGACAACCTCTATCGAGTTAGGTGATTGCCGGCGAGCAGGTTTACATACGAAGCCGAAAGATATCAACACTTACTGTCTCAAACCTCCTGACGAAAGTAGCTCTCCAGCGTTTGAAACCTCCCGATAGCTGCTGGTCGTTTTCTGGACTTTAGCGGGTGCTGCTCTGGCGGATTGTTGCGTGCGGTTTTCCACGGCGTGTGTGTGGGGCCACTGTTTTGGCAATTCGTTAAACGCGTTAACCCTCCTGAAATGAATGAACGGTTCCTTGGCCACGGCCGTGCTTTTCATGTTTTGCCCGGCGATGAATGGGAGGCAGCCATGGAAAGCGTGATCGGATTTGGCGAGGTGATGGTAGCGGTGTTTTTCTCGTTTGCGGTGGCGCTGACGCTGGAGTGGATCGGGCTGGTTTGGCTGATGCGTTTGATGCCGGGGCGGGAGGCGGAAGCGGTGACGGTGACGGCGGAGAGGGCAGGACACGTGTCACAGGGAAAAGTGGTTGGGTTATCGCTGGTGTCGCGGGGACGGAAGAACGCGGCGTGAAGTACATGTGGTGCTGAAAGACCAGATTTCGAGGCTTCAGGGGTTAAAACCCCTGAAGGAATCGGGCGGTTTGCGGCGGGGTTGAAACCCCGCCCTTCCGTCTCGTTCGGAAGATCCTAGGAAATTCGAGTAAAAAAAGGAGGCGTTATGCTGTTTCTGAGGTTTTTGCTTTTCGTCCTTAGCGTTTCGTTTGTTGTTGTCGCTGCTGGGTTGGTGATCTACGACGTTTTTCTTGCGTTTGAACTCGGGAGGTTGTTGCGGCCGCATGAGAGTGCGTCCAAAAAAGATGAGGCCGCGCAAACAAGTGAAACTCCCGATTTAGGGGCTGCGGCGGTGGCGGCACGGGGTCCGATTCAGGCTCCGGTGCGGATTGCCAGGACGCGGCGGACGGTTCGGTGGGCTGCGGCGGCCAAACTTGTGGCGGTGTCGGCGTTCTTGTCGCTGGCTGCGTCGAGCATCCTCGTTGTGCCGGATGGCGAGGCGGCGGTGCGGATCAGCCAGGTTTCCGGAGTGCGGCCTGGGACGCTTTACGCTGGGACGCATTTCATTCTGCCGCTTATTGATCGCGCACAGCTCTACGATGTGCGAGACAAAGTGTTCTCGACGTCGTCCGCTGAAGGGACGCGCGAGAAACTGGAAGTGTTGAATGTGGAGACGCGAGAGGGGCTGGAAGTGGGGCTAGCGGTGACGGTGCGGTATCGAATCGATCCGCGGCGGTTGGATTACGTGCAGGCGAATCTGCCGCAACCGATCGATCAGGAGATTGTGGCTCCGGTGGTGACGAGCGTGTTTCGCGAGGTGGCGCCGAATTATGTGGTACGCGATATTTTCGCCATCAAGCGCGAGGAATTTCGGCAGCGCGCCGCGCAGATCATTACGGCGCGGCTTGGCAGCGATGCGATTGAGGTGAAAGAAGTGTTGTTGCGCAAGATTCAGCTTCCGGAGGAATACGCGGCGGGGCTGCAAGGACTGCTGTTGAAGGAACAGGAGGACGACCGGGTAACCGTGGATCAGAGCATCGAGCAGAAAAAAGTGAAGATTGCGGAGTCGCAAGCGGAGGCGCAGAAAGTGAGACAGATCAAACATGCCGAGGGGGATGCGCAGACGCGCGTGTTGATGGCCAAGGCAGAATCGGACTCGATGCAATATACGTTGCCGCTGAAACAGAAACTGATCGAGCAATCGCGGTTGGAAGCCGAAGCGCGCAAGGAGACGACGATTCAGGACGCTGAAGCTCAAGCACAGGCGAAAGTGATTAACAGCAAGGCGGAGGATGAGAGCAGCAAGTTGCGGTCGGAGACGCAGAACATTCTGACCGTGAACAATGCGGAGGCCGCGGCGCGGGCAAAGGTTATAGACGGCAAAGCCGAACTCGAACGACGCAATTTGATGGCGGATGCGGAGGCGAACAATATTCGAGTGACGGCGCAGGCGGAAGGGGAACAACTCCAGCTTGAGGCTGCTGCGTTGAAGATCAATCCGCTGCTGGTGCAGTACACGGTGGCGGAACGGTTGTCAGACCGGGTGCAGATTATGATGGTGCCGAACGATGGGAAGTTTTTCTTCACGAATGACGTGATGAAGTCGGCGTCAGCGGCGATGGATCCGGCGGTGAAGGGGAAGTGAGGGCTAAGAGCCGTCGCGTGAAGTAGCGCAGCGTCGCAGGGGAGCTTCGCGCTGGGAGAGCCGCAAATCGACATCTCGCGGGAAGTGCGCCGCGAAAGGTGGGCGCTGCGCGCCGCTGTTTTTTGTCGGAGCTAAAGCTCCGACCCCCTGAAAAACTGCGGCGGTGAAGGGGGAAGTGAGGGCTGAGATGTGCCACGTTAGAGTGGAGCAGAGGGGCGGGAAAGCTGCCGGCCTAAAGGCCGCTACAAAGGCTGAGACGTCGCCATCAAGCTGTTGCAACTTGGGACGGATTTTTGAGGTGTGCTATGATGGCGGTTCAACGCTTTGTGCAATGGGCACAAGCCGATGCGGCGCCTTCCTCGACTCTTTTTCCTGCGAGCAATCATCACTCTAGGGTTTTTCGCGTTCACAGTCTGGTCTGCGCGGGCGCAGTCCGCGGGGAAAATTCCGCCTGAATGGGATAAAGCTTTGGACTCGCTCGCTGACAAAATCGCGGCTGCGGCAAAACCTGCAAAGACACTTTCGCTCAATGTGAGGAACATCTCTTCGCTCAGCGGTACGGATGTCGCCGGTCTTCGCGAGGAACTCGTTGCCGACCTGGCGGCGCGGAAGTTCCGGATTACGGAAAAACCGCCATCCGACGCGCAATTGCAGATCTCGTTTTCTGAATCGTCAGAGGATTACGTTTGGGTTGCCGAGATTCGTCGCGGCGACGCTCACGAAGTGGTAATGGTTTCGGCTGCGCGGGATGTGTTTAAGAATCCGACCTCGGCGGGGCCCTCGATCACCTTGCAACGGAAAGCGATTTGGGAGCAGGCCGGGAAAATTCTTGATTTTGGCTTGGTGTCAGACGCTGTGGCGGCTGGCAGCTCGATTCTTGTGATACTCGAGCCTGACAAGCTCTCATTTTATGAGTATCGGGCTGGGGAGTGGCAATTAACTCGCGCAGTTGCTACCCCGCGTGCGCGACCGGTGCAACGGGACGTGAGCGGCCGAATCGATCTGCCAGCCGGTAAGGCTGAGTTGCCAGATGCGGAGTGCTCGGGAGATTTCCAGCGTCCCGAAACCGTGACGTGCAGCAGCGCGGCAGCGGCTTACGACGCTGCATTCGTAACCAAGCCCATCTCTGTGCAAGGACGCACAGTCGATAGCTATGTTGGTCTTGCGCCCGCTTGTGGGATCGGGCAGCTTACGTTGGTCACCGGGCCGGAAGATTGGACGGAGCCCGACTTCATTCAGGCTTTCGGACTCAAGAATCAAGCGGACGCGGTAAGTGAGAAAATTCAATTTCCTGGGCCGATTCTGGCGTTGTGGGGCTCGGACGACGGCAAGTCGCGGGTGGTTTCGCGGGATCTGCAGACGGGAGCGTATGAAGCTTCGATTGTTTCTGTTTCTTGCAGCGATTAGCGTGGTGCTGGCGGCGGTTGCTGCGCCGTCGCATCCTGCGCGACGGCCGCGATATGGAGGAACGCTGCGCGTGGAAATCGGGGCGATTGTAAAATCGCTCGATCCATCCGCGTCGGCTGCGAACCCGGAAGAAGCTGACGCGAAAGATGAGCTGGATGCGTTGCTATACGACCGGAGCGGCGAGGACGGGACGTTTTCTGGCGCGGCGGGGAGCGGAGCGTTTCGCTTGTCCGCGTGGGAAGCAGGGAAGAGCGCGGTGTTTGCGGCCAATGAAGATTATCGTGCGGGCCGGCCGTTTGTGGATTCCATCGAGGTTCAGATGGGACGCTCGACGCACGAGCGCTTGCTGGACCTGGAACTGAACAAGACAGACTTCGCGCAGATTCCGGCGGAGCTGGCGCGGCAGGCGACGGATCATGGAGTGCGCGTGAGCGCATCCCAGCCGGACGAATTGCTTGCGCTGGTTTTTCTTAAGGGACGCACGGCGACGGAGAATGCGCGGGTGCGCGAGGCAATTGCGCGGTGCATCGATCGCGCGGCGATTGTGAATTTCATTTTGCAGAAAGAAGGCGAACCGGCGGGCGGGCTTTTACCGCAATGGTCGAGCGGGACGGCATTTCTTTTTCCGACGGAGACGGATGCCCGCGGCGCGAAAGAAATTTGGTCGCAAATGTCACCTTCACCGAAGTTAGTGTTGGGATATGATTCCGCTGATACGCTGGAACAGAGCGTGGCGGAACGAATCGTGGTGAACGCGAAAGAGGCGGGGATTTCGCTGGTGTCGCGAGCGATGCCGAATACAGGTATGGCATCTGCGCACACAGGGAGCGAGGCGTTGCGCGGCGATACGATGCATGTTGATGCGCGACTGATTCGTTTGCGAATGGCGTCGCCGATGGCGCAAGTTTCGCTCACGGCTTTTATTGATGTGCTGGGGCCGCTGGGCGGGATTGAGGCCAGTCCGCTTCCGGAGAACGCGTCACCACAGGATATTTATAATGCTGAGCGCGGCATCATAAGCGGTGGGCGCGTGGTGCCGCTGGTTTGGATGCCGCAGGTGTATGGGCTGAGCGCGAGGGTGCGCGATTGGAAGCAGCCGGCGGCAGGCGAGAGTTGGCCGCTCGCGGATGTTTGGCTTGATTCGACGACGGAAGCGCATTAGCAGTCAGCCCACGAAATTTGTTGTGAGAAGCACAGGCGAAAGTGTCTGTGCTACTTGAGAAGAGGAATCGTGACGTTTCGTTCGAAGCTGTTCGTGAACTTTGTGCTGGCGCTGCTGCTGTCCGTGGGACTGGTCACCGCGGGCGTGACGGTGGTGACGCGCCACGCTTTCGAGGAGCTGGATCGGGAGCACACGGATGCGCTGGTAGCGCAATTCCAAAAAGAGTTCGAACGACGAGGGATCGATGTTCTGAATCGCGTGCAGGGAATCGCCGATGCAGAGCCTACTGTACGGATGGCGATAGACCTTAGCCGGCCAAATGCGGACATCTCCGTGTACGTGAATGACGCGAAAGGCGTGGCGCAATCGCATCAGCTCAACTTCCTCGACTTTGTGGGGACGGACGGTTCGATCATTTCGTCCGCGGAATGGTCGGCGCGGTTTGGTTACAAAATGGAATGGGTGACGCAGAAGGAAGATTGGGCGTCACGCGGTTCGTTTTTGACAAAGCTCGATACGCAGGATGGACCGGCGCTGGCGCTGATGGCAGTGGCGACGGTGCGCGTGGGTGACAAAGATTTGTTTGTGGTCGGCGGCGAACGGCTGGGCAAAGAGTTTCTGGCTTCCCTTGTGCTTCCGTCCAACACGCGGGCGCTGCTTTATCTGAACCTCGATCCAAAGTTTGAGCCGGCGAACCTGATCGATAGCACAGGACCTGTAAATGAAGCGGAGCGATTCGAGCCCATAATCGAGCGAGAGCGGGCGCAGCCTAGCGTGCAGACGGCGAAAATTGATTGGACGTTTGATGCGGCAAGCGCGGAGATGTTTCATGTGATTCCGCAACTCGGGCGGCAGAACGAATTGCTGGGCGTGTTGCTCATAGGGAATTCGCAGCGCGGCGTGGTGACACTCGAACGGCATATTTTATGGCTGGCGATCGGTGTGGCGGCGATCGGCCTGCTTTTGGGATTGTTGTTGAGCTGGTGGGCGGCGGCGCGGGTGACGCGACCAGTGCAGAAACTTGCGGCAGGGGCGCGCGAGGTGGCGGAAGGAAATTGGAATACGCGGGTGGTAGTGCGCGGACGCGACGAAGTGGGACAGCTTGCGCAGTCGTTCAATCAGATGACACAGCAGTTGGTGGATCAACGCGAGCGGCTGATACAGGCCGAGCGTGTGGCGGCATGGCGCGAAGTGGCGCGGCGTCTAGCGCACGAACTGAAGAATCCGCTGTTTCCATTGCAGACTACGGTGGAGAACCTGCAGAGGGCGAGCAGCCAAAATCCTGAACAATTCGAGGAAGTCTTTCGTGAGTCCACCGGCATTTTGCTTTCCGAGATCGAGAATCTGAAAGCGATCGTTGGCCGGTTCAGCGATTTCGCGAAAATGCCGCAGCCGGAGTTGGCGACAGTGGATTTGAATGACGTCGTTCGGAACGTGGAGAAACTGTTTGAAGCGCAATTCAGCGCGGTGGGGCGACCGCCGATCACTCCGGAACTACATTTAGCGGAAAATCTGCCGAAGATTCAAGCGGACGCGACGTTGTTGCGGCGCGCGGTGGAGAATCTTATTTTGAACGCGATGGATGCCATGCCTGCAGGGGGCGTTCTGATGCTGCGGACGTCGGACGGTGACGGCGACGTTCATTTAGAGGTTTCTGATACAGGCACGGGATTAACACCGGAAGAAACCGAGCGAATTTTTACTCCGTACTACACCACAAAGCAGCATGGCACGGGGCTTGGCCTGGCGATCGTGCAGGCGATCGTGGCGGATCACGGCGGGCGTATTTCCGTCGAGAGCGAAACGGGAGTGGGCACCGCGTTCCACGTCGAACTTCCCACCAGACCACCACATCATCAAGCGGCGCCCGTTGTGATTGAAGAAGAGAAAGAAGAGGCATAACGGCCGTGCC
Organism: Candidatus Acidiferrales bacterium; assembly: GCA_049693595.1. GTDB lineage: Bacteria > Acidobacteriota > Terriglobia > Acidiferrales > UBA7541 > Palsa-295. The sequence continues at coordinate 8,846 of JBAVQA010000303.1, forward strand.
GGCGAAAGCTCATATCCTAATCATTGATGACGATGCGAATACGCTGGCGTCGCTGGCGCGCGCGTTCCGTCTGGCGGGACATGAGGCGAGCGTGTGCGACAACGCGGCGCGTGCAGTGGAACTCGCGAAGGGCGAGCGATTTGATCTGATTCTTTCGGATGTGGTGATGCCGGGGCGAGACGGAATCGCGCTGCTGGAAGATTTGAAGAATGCGGGAGTGGAATCTCCGATTGTGATGATGTCCGGGCAGGCGTCGATTGAAATGGCGGTGAAGGCAACGCGGCTTGGCGCGAGCGATTTTCTGGAGAAACCGATATCGACGGAGAAGCTGCTGCTGACGGTGGAAAACGCGCTGCACTTGAAGCGTTTGGAGACAGAAAACCGAGATCTAAAGCGGAGGCTGGGCCGGCACCATATGGTGTGGGCCACCGCGGCGATGCGCGAAGTGATGGCGCAAGTGGAGCATGTGGCGGCGAGCGAAACGCGCGTGTGCATTCGCGGGGAGACGGGAACCGGAAAGGAATTGATCGCGCGGACTCTACATGAAAAAAGTGCGCGGCGGAGTGGGCCGTTTGTATCGCTGAATTGCGCTGCGATTCCGGCAGAACTGGTGGAGACGGAGCTGTTCGGACACGAGAAGGGTTCGTTTACGGGAGCGGCTGGGAGACACATCGGGAAATTTGAGCAGGCGCATCGCGGAACGCTGTTCCTTGACGAGATTGGAGATATG
>JBAVQA010000304.1:0-6123 GCA_049693595.1 Candidatus Acidiferrales bacterium
CGATAAACACATCGGCCCGGAACAAACTCGCGCCATTGTGGACGAATTTAAACGCCTGAATAAGACTTATGTGAACGTGGAATTCTCTAACGCCGACCACGGCTTCTTCTGCGATGCTCGGCGCAGCTTCCACCCGGCGGCCGCGGCCCTTGCTTGGAGCCTCACGAAAACTTACCTCGCCCTTCATCTCGTAAAGGTCGACGAGCGCTCGCGCTTGCGCTAACGTCGCAACTCTCTGCGACTCCCCAGCCACGTTGTGCTAGCATTTTTGATTCAAAGTTCATCGCTTAGGCAGTTTGCTAACTGGGAATTCACTGCGTTTCGAGGTTAGGTGAGCGTCGCGAAAGATCGCCTCAAAGTGTTGGTTGCCGATGATTCAGCCGTTTATCGCAAGCTGGCGGAGCAAGCTTTTTGCGAAGCCGACTTCTCTATCTTGTCTGCGCGAAGCGGCCGCGAAGCCGTCGAGATCTTCACCGAGCACACGCCCGCCATCGTAATCACGGATTGGGTGATGCCGGATATTAGCGGCATTGAGCTGTGCCGGCGAATCCGCGCAGGATCTCCAATTTCCTACACTTACATCATCATACTAACCAGCGTCTCCGACAAAGAAAACGTCGTAAAGGGTCTGGCTGCCGGCGCGGACGATTACCTCACCAAACCATTCCATCCCGAAGAATTGCTGGCGCGCGCCGAGGTTGGCCGCAGGATTGTGGAATTACACCGGCAAGTGGAAGCGAAAAACCGCCTGCTCGAAGATCTGGCGCTGACAGATTCACTAACCGGCCTCCCCAATCGACGCGCCATTGATGAGTGGGCAGCCCGACAGCCCAGCGGCGCGGCCCGCCACGGCTTTCCTTTTTGGGTGTTGATGGTCGACCTGGATAATTTCAAGAGCGTGAACGATTCGAGCGGGCACGACGCCGGTGATAAAGTTCTCATAAACTTTGCGGAGATTCTGAAAACGAATTCGCGGCGTTCTAATATCTGCGGACGGATCGGAGGCGAAGAATTTCTTTTCGTTCTCACTCACGCGGAGAAAGACGATGTGGAGTTCGCGGCCGAGCGCATTCGCAAAGAATGCGAAGAGCAGGAATTCTTGTTTGGCGGACGCGTAATCAAAGTCACCGCAAGCTTCGGCATCTCAGGCTTTCAAGGGAAAAAAGCTCCGGAGTTCCGTGAACTCCTGAACCAGGCCGACGCGGCGCTCTACACCGCGAAACACCGTGGACGCAACCGGATCGAGTTTGCGCCGACTGAATAACGATGCGGCTGGAAGTGCAAGCTACCGAGTTAAGCAATCGTCGCTCCCGTCAAAGCGCGGATTAGCGCAGATTCCAAAAAACAAAATATTCGGCGGGCAAGCCTGTAAGCCGGATTCTGTCCGCCGCGCGTCGTTAATCCTAGCTTGCGCCAGAACTAGTCGGTTCGCGCAGCGCGATGATCATTCCTCTAGGTCCCGGGTCGCTCCGGGACTCAAGCAGCCTACCCGAGGGTCGCAGCAGCTCGCTCTTTCGAGCGAATCGCATACGGGCTGGGCCAGCCCTCCCCTCCTATTTGGCCTTGCTCCACGCGGGGTTTTCCGTGCCCCGGATGTTGCCACCCGGGCGGTGGGCTCTTACCCCACCTTTTCACCCTTGCCAAATGAGCCGAGCGATAGTGGCGAGCCCTAGGTTTTGCCTCGGGCCTGCCGCCGAAGTTCAAGCGTCACCGGCGGTTTATTTTCTGTGGCACTTTCCGTAGCCGCGCTCCAGAAATGCTTTCGCACACCTGAAATGCAGCCCCCTGGCGTTACCAGGCGCGTTGCCCTTCACCTCAGAAGCCGCCAGTGGCAGCCTCGAAGGCTTGTCGGAGTCCGGACTTTCCTCCCGCCCGTCCCGCTTGCGCGAAACGGACCGGCGATCACCCGGCTCACCCGCCGTTCAAATTATACCCCGTCAACTTGAGAGCAACAATGGAGCGATTGTATCGACGAGGATTTACAGTGACGTCCCGCGCTCTCCAGGACAGATACGAACCTCAGTTCGCGGTGGCCTCTATTTCGCTGAAACCAGCTTTTCGAATTGGCCTTCATCCAAGGTGGGAACGCCCAAAGACTTCGCTTTCTCGAGCTTCGACCCGGCATCGTCGCCCACAACCACATAGCTCGTCTTCTTGCTCACCGACCCGCCCGCTTTCCCGCCATGCGCCACGACCAGAGCCTCGGCTTCCTCTCTCGTGCGCTTCGCCAGCGTTCCGGTGAACACAAACGTCTTGCCCGCAAATTTCGCGCTGATCGGAGCAGCCTTTTCTTCCTTCATATTTGCGCCCGCGGCCCGCAGACGCTCGATGAGCTTCCGATTCGCCGATTCGGAGAAAAATTCCAGCACGCCTTCCGCGACCTTTGGCCCCACTTCGCCAACTTCCATCAATTTCTCCACCGAAGCTGCCGCGAGCTTATCCATGGAACCGAAATGCTCCGCCAGCAATTGCGCCGTGCGCTCTCCGACGAACGGCATCCCAATCGCGTAAATCAGCCGCGCCAGGCTGTTCGATTTGCTCGCGGCGATTTCGTCCACCAGGTTCTGCGCGGACTTCTCCGCCATGCGGTCCAGATTCGCGAGGCTTTCGAGGTCCAACTTGTAAAGATCCGCAAAATCTTTCACCATATTTTTTTCAATCAATTGATCGACGATCTTTTCTCCCAGCCCGTCAATATTCATCGCGTGCCGGCCGGCAAAATGAAGGAACGATTCTCTTCTGCGCACCGGGCAGGAAACATTCACGCAGCGATACGCAACTTCGCCCTCCGCCCGGTACACGCGCATTCCGCACTCCGGACACTTCTCCGGCATTTTGAACGGCTTCTCCTCTTTTCCATGCTTCACGACTTTTAGAACGTGAGGGATCACCTCGCCCGCCCGCTCCACCAGCACCGTGTCGCCGGCATGAATTCCCAGGCGCTCAACCTCATCCATGTTGTGCAACGTGGACTTCACCACCGTGACCCCGCCGATTTGCACCGGCTCAAAAATTGCGTAGGGAGTCAGCACCCCGGTCCTTCCCACGCTCACGGCGATTTCCTTAACGATCGTTGTTTCCTGATGCGCGGGATATTTGTAAGCGATTGCCCACCGCGGAGACTTGCTCGTGAAGCCAACTTCGTTTTGCAAAGCAATTTCGTTTACCTTGACCACAATTCCGTCGATCTCGAACGGAAGCTTCTCGCGCTTCGATTCCCATTTATTAACGTATTTCTCGACGGCTTCGATGGACTCGCAAACTTCCCAATCTTCGCTGACCTTGAAGCGCAAATCGGAAAGCGCCTCCAGGATCTCAGAATGGCGCTTCTTGGGCGCGCGCCCGTCCACCAGCAAGTAATATGCGAAGAAGTCCAGCCGACGCGACGCGGTAATACTCGGGTCCAGCACGCGCACCGCGCCCGCCGCCGCGTTTCGAGCGTTCGCGTATCGCTTTCCACCGATGGCGTCCTGCTGTTCGTTGAGCCTCTCGAAAGCTTTGCGGGTCATGATGCCTTCGCCGCGCACTTCGAAAGTGCCCGTCAGACCCGCCTTCTTGAGCCGCACGAGATCCAAGGTCAAAGGAATCGATCGAATGGTTCGCACGTTTGGCGTCACGTCTTCACCGGTCCTGCCGTCGCCTCGCGTCACTCCCGCCACCAGCGACCCGTTTTCGTACAACAACGACATACTCAGCCCATCAAACTTATGCTCGGTCGTGTATTCGATTTTTTCGCGACCGGTAGCTTGCCGCACCCGGCGGTCGAAGTTCGCCAATTCCTCGAATGAGAATGCGTTGTCCAAACTGACCATCGGCGTTCTGTGATGGACGGTTTGAAAGCCCTCGCGCGGCGCGCCACCGATTCGCTGTGTGGGCGAGTCTAGCGTCACGAGCTTGGGATTTTCGGCTTCGAGCTGTTTGAGCTGGTTCATCAACCGGTCGTAGGCAGCGTCGGAAATTTCCGGGTCGTCCACCACGTGGTACAGATATTCATGATGGCGAAGCTTTTCGCGGAGACGCTCGACCTCTCTAGCGATGTCACTACTCTTGGACATAGAAACCCCGGACGGATGCAATCGGCTTAAGCCGCTTAGTATTATACAATGCGCACTCGCCTTACTGAATCGGACGAACTCTATGGCCCACGGCATCACCGACGCGTTGCTGATCTATAACCCGACAAGCGGGCGCCGCCGCCGTCGCCGGTTCCTTGAAATCGAGCAGGGCGTTCGCATTCTGAAAGAAGCCGGAATCGAAACCGAGCTCGCGCCGACCAACGGACCCGGGCACGCCAAGGAGCTTGCACGCAACGCTGTGGAGCAGCGGCGTGGAATGATCATCGCCTGCGGCGGCGACGGCACCATCAACGAAATAATCAATGGCCTGGCGGGAAGCCAAGTCCCTCTGGCACTTCTTCCAGCCGGAACCGCGAATATCCTAGCCAAAGAGCTGGGAATTCCGTGGGATATTCCTCATGCTGCCCGTCTGATCGCTGATGGTGTAGTGCGGCGAATCGCTATCGGTGTAGCAATACCCAGCAACGGAAACCGTTCTACGAATATTCCTCACGAAGGGCGCTATTTTCTCTCCGTGGGCGGCGCGGGACCTGACGGCGCGATCGTGAACGGCGTGGATGAGGGACTGAAGAAGCGCGCGGGAGTAGTAGCCTACTGGGTGGAAGGATTTCGCCAACTAGTCAGTTATGGCTTTCCCGAAATGAATATTCATTGCGATGGGCAAACGCGACGTGCGTCCATCATCGTCGTCGGCAGAACGGTGAATTACGGCGGCCCGTTCAAGATCACCACCGGCGCAAACCTGTTCGAAGACTATTTCGAGATGGTGACAAACTCCACCGGTAGCCGGTTTCGTTATCTCGCTTGCCTGCCCGCGCTCTGGCTGGGCAAACTCCGCAACATGCGCGGGATCGATTCGTGGAAGGCCAAAGAAATTATCTGCGAACCGGTTGGAACCGGGGCTGTTTACGCGCAAGTGGACGGCGAACCCATCGGCCGGCTACCTCTTATTTTTCGTATCGTGCCCGACGCGCTGTCTATCGTCACTCCAGCGGCACTGCGAGCATAATTACCTCGGAAGGATCTGAGCTTGGATCCCGTCACACATGGACTTGCGTCGCTCGCCCTTGCGCGTGTCGCGCAGAAACGCTTGCCGCGATACGGCACCTCCATGCTTGTCGTCTCGGGCGTTGCGGCCGATCTCGATTATTTAAGTTACTTCGGCGGTGCCGCTGCGTTCCTGCGATTTCACCGAACGCTGCTGCACTCCATCCTAGGCTCTGCACTGATCGCATGTGTAACCGCAGCGGCATTCTTTGCGCTAAGTAAAGCGCATAGCCGGAAACGAGAATCTGAGAATCCAACCTCGATGCGAAGGGAGCTTACGTTCGGCTTGGCACTGTTCGTTTGCGCCATCGGTGCGGCGAGCCACATCTTGCTGGACCTCGTCAGTGGAATCGGAGTCCAACTTTTCTGGCCATTTCGTGCCGGGTGGCAAGGCTGGGATTTGCTAACTAATCTCGATCCGTGGATTTTGGTTTTGCTTATACTCGCTCTCCTCTTGCCGGAACTGTTCCGCTTGGTAAGCGACGAAATTGGCGAAAAGAAAGGGAGTTCTCGCGGGCGCGGAGCAGCAATCGCCGCGCTGTCCCTTCTCGTTGTTTACATCGGTGCGCGAGCCGACCTGCACAGCAAAGCGATCAACTTGCTGACTTCCCGCGAATATCACGGCAGGCCACCTCTTGCAGCCAGCGCCTTCCCGCTGCCGTCCACCCCTTTCGGTTGGCGAGGAGTGGTTTCCACAGACGCTACGGTCGAAGAGCTGCGGGTGTCGCTATTTCCCGGCGCTGAATTCGATCCCGATCGCAGTTTCACTCGCTACAAGCCGGATCCTTCTGCCGCACTCGAAGCCGGACGGCGAACCCAAGCGGCGAAGACTTTTCTTGCCTATGCGGCAATCCCTTTCGCCAGCGTTAACCACATCGAAGAAGGCTATCGCTTCGAACTACGCGACTTGCGATTTGCGCCAAACGACGCAAGCCCGGAAAACATCGTCGCGCGCGCGGATTTCAACAGCAGTCTTCAGATTCAGCTCGAAGAATTGCGT
>JBAVQA010000305.1:0-9001 GCA_049693595.1 Candidatus Acidiferrales bacterium
GGCCCCACATCCCCTCCACCGGGCGCATCAAGGCATTCAAGCTGATGAACGTGGCCGGCGCGTACTGGAAGGGCCAGGAAGGCAATCCGCAGATGCAGCGGATTTACGGCGCCTGTTTCGTGGAGCAAAAGGACCTCGACGAATATCTGCACAAGCTCGAAGAAGCCAAGCGCCGCGATCACCGCAAGCTGGGCCAGGAGCTCGATCTTTTCAGCATCCAGGAAGAAGCTGGCTCGGGCTTGATTTTCTGGCATCCCAAGGGCGGCATCATCCGGCGCGCGATGGAAGATTGGCAGCGCGACGAGCTGACCAAGCGCGGTTACGATCTGGTGTTCACTCCGCACATCATGCTGCTGGAATTGTGGAAGACCAGCGGCCACGCGAATTTTTATCGCGAGAACATGTTCGGCCCCATCGAAGTGGAAAAAGCCGACTACCAGCTCAAGCCCATGAATTGCCCGGGCCACGTCCTGATTTACAAATCCCAATTGCGCAGTTACCGGCAGCTTCCCGCCCGGCTCGCCGAGCTGGGCACTGTGTATCGCTATGAGCGCTCGGGCGTGCTGCACGGTTTGCTGCGCGTGCGCGGCTTCACTCAGGACGACGCGCACATCTTTTGCATGCCGGAGCAAATCGAAAAGGAAGTGCAGGACTGCATCGAATTTGCCTGGGAAGCGCTGCGGGTTTTCGGTTTCGACCGCTACGAAGTGGAGCTTTCCGGCGGCGATCCTTCGCGCCTGCAGGATTACGAAGGCAGCCCCGAAGACTGGGCAAAAGCGGAAGCTGCGCTCACCGATACGCTGAAGCGCATGAACGTTCCCTTCAAATATATTCCCGGCGAGGCCGCGTTTTACGGGCCGAAGATTGACGTAAAACTTGTGGACGCCATCGGCCGTCCCTGGCAGCTCACCACCGTGCAATTCGATTTCAATCTGCCGGCGCGATTCAAGCTCGAATACGTGGGCGAAGACGGTTCGCGGCATCAGCCGCTGATGGTGCATCGCGCGCTGTTCGGCTCGATCGAGCGATTCTTCGGCGTGCTGATCGAGCACTACGCCGGGGCTTTTCCCGCCTGGCTTGCCCCGGTGCAAGCCACCGTGCTGCCCGTAAGCGGAAAATTTATAGACTACGCGCAGCAAGTTACGCAAAAACTGAAGGAGGCCGGCTTCCGGGCGCATCTGGACGACCGCAACGAAAAGCTGCAAGCCAAAATCCGCGACGCCCAGCTCGAAAAAATTCCCTACATGCTGATCATCGGCGGCAAAGAAGCCGAAGCCGGCACCGTCGCCGTACGCCACCGCTCGAAAGGCGACCTGGGCCCGCGCCCACTCGACCAATTCGTCGCCGACCTCCGCGCCGAGATCGATTCCCGCCAAATCCTCTAGCCCTGGTTTCAAGTCTCCGAAAAGACTGGCGGCGTGCGAAGATCGTCCACCAGTCTTATTTCGGCGAAGGCACGGACTCAGTATTTTTAAGAAGGTCTTTGTTGGCCACCCACTGGAAGCTTGAACCTCCGGATATGCCGTCCGCTACCCAGTCCTCGGAACTGTCTTCCAGCCGTCGAACCCGAAGACGGTAATTTTCAGCTTCCCAAGGAAGAAAGCCCCCTTCAATGATTCGCGGTCGGCTTACATACGCAACGATGCGAGAATCGGGAGACCACCACAAGCCAGAAACTCCATTTTTTTCCTGGAAGAGCACCCTTCCTTGGCTCTCGGTCGGACGAATAGCATAATACGTGCCCTCGTCAAGGAATGCGATCCACTGACCATCTGATGACCACGTAGCTCTTTTCCCTTTGGCAATGACACGTGTGTTCGATTGATCTTTCCCGATTTCGTAGATGCGTACCGTGTTATCGGCGTCATACGCAATTCTTTTGTCATCTGGCGACCAGCATTGTGATTGGACATGTGCCCTGCGGTCGATTTCCTTAATAGATTTTGAACGGAGATCTAGAATTATCAGAGAACTATCAGGGCGAGTTTTCTGGACAACCAGCGCCAACTTGGACTTGTCATAGGACCAGCACATTTCGAGAGGGAGCCCAATCTCATCGAAATCACGGCCATCGCTTCCGTCCAGTCGAACTATTCTGAGAAACGGGATGCCCTGCGTTATCTGCAATGCCAATTCTGTTCCGTCACGCGGCAGGGCACCGATTCCTTCAGCTCCCGGCAAACTTCTCTGGCGATCAAGGGAACGCCCTTTAAATGAAAGAATCTCTAGGCCGCTTTCATATGATGCCAGCGTCAAACCAAAGTCTGTTTGCAATCGCGCAAGTTCTGACCGCACGGAGCTCTCAGGCTTTGGCGAGAGGGCGCTATCTCGTGTGCGAGCCAACTCAAGAGAGAAAAACGTCTTGTGAGCTGCCAAGCTTAAGCCGGCGGCCGTCAAGAGTCCCACGAGCAAAATGCACAGGCCGGTGGCAGATCCTCTTGTCTCGACGGCATTGCCAGTTGACATGTTGGCTTAGCGGATAGTACCACACCGATATTTCACTCATAAGTTCTCCCCAAGCATGGCCAAGGATTGTCTTTTAGTCGAGGAGTCCTATGCGTTTGCGAATTTGTTACCACCCTTCGGATCGTAAACGCAGAAGAGCCGGCGAGACGCCGGCGCTACGAAAACCGACCCCTCTCGCTGCGTGCCAATTTGAGTATTTTTATGGGTTGGGTTGGGACGTGAATAGTTTTAGGTTTTCCGCCTTCCACTGCATCGCGTCATGGATGCGATGCCGGCCGCTCGGATGGTCGAAGAAAATCCATTCTTCGACAGGGCCGGGACTCATCTTCCGGTATTCGCCCAGGTGGATGGCGGCTTGAGCGAAGCCGTCGGGCTGGCGGCTGGCGTTGATGCCGTACATGTCGGCTTCATGCTCGTCGGTTCGCGTCTGCGTGTTTTGAATCGGCGTAAAGATGAAACCGAAAATCGAGAGGATCAGCAATACCAGCGGAAGCACTGCGATATCGCCGACGCCGCGAATCTGCCATTTCTCTCCCCAGAGTTTCAACGACCAGTCGAGAGACCAGCGCAACAGGGAAAATCCCACGACGATCACGATGAGAATGAAGAGCATGTCTTTGTAGATGTGATGAAGGACGTAGTGGCCCATCTCGTGTCCCATCACGGATTGAATTTCTTCGGGCGAAGCGCGGCGAAGAAGATTGTCATTGAGCGTGATGCGCATGGTGCTGCCGAAGCCGCTGACGTTGGCGCTCATGCGCGTGGACTGGCGCGAAGCGTCGATTTCGAAAACGTCTTTCGCCGGAATGCCGTTCGCGCGAGCCATGCTGAGAATGGGCTGGGTGATCTTGGGATCGTCAAGGCGCGTGACCTTGTTGAAAATAGGGAAAATGAAAACGGGAGCGATCATCGCGGCGAACACCACAAAAACGAAAGTAACGATCGCTGCCCAGATGTGCCACGTACGAGGCAACCGGCGGACCACGCCAAAAAGAAGCGTGACCAAAATGCCTCCCAGGACTATGCCGACCAGTAACCCCTTGAGCTGATCGCCCATCCAAGGACCGAACGTCTGAGTGGCGAGACCGTATTTATGTTCGCGGAAGTAGCCTTCATAAACACCAAGTGGAAAGCCCAGAATGGAGGTGAGGACCAGATATTCCGTCCAATAAATGAGCGTTTGGAGCGGCTTGAAGCGCGTGATGCGTTCGGCAAGATTACGCATTCCCGCGGACCAGCGAAGATTCAGGAGCAAAAGGCAAACTACAGCACCGTACAGAAAATCCCAGAGAATAAGCCAATAGCCGCCTTCGAAATAGGCGTCGGATTTCGCGGTCGCTTCGGCGGGAATTTGGGCGAGGTAAGCTTCCGTCGCGGCGTCGGCGTTAAAATTCGCGGAAGGTTGAGCCGCGGGCGGAACGGTAAGGACCGACGGCATGGCGGTGGCCGGCTGCGCGCCTGGACCCTGAGCCTGTTTTGCATGCGCGGTGAAAATAGTTAAAGACCAAATCAGGACGAGCAGGCCGATGCAAAGACCTTTGCGCGAATTCATGTTTATCCCCCGTGCGAGAAGCCTTCGGTTGCAACGGAGTATACGCGGAGAGGCGCTCAATAGTTTCAATTTTGTGGGTTGCGGGAGGGCGGCTGAGCCGTGCTATACTTTTTGACCCGCGCCTCCCAACGCGCATTTCTGCCATTGGGGAGCGAGGGAAAGCGGACCGCGAACACGTTTTCGCAAGTCCGGGAGGTGAGTTTATCGCAGAGCGTGGTGGAAGCAGTGGTCTCAAAGTAAACGAACGAATACGCGCTCGAGAAGTTCGCGTGGTGGACGAAGAGGGAAACCAGCTGGGCGTGATGACTCTGCCCGACGCGATGAAGGCAGCGCGAGAGGCCGGGCTGGACGTGGTGGAAATTTCGCCCAATGCCGTGCCGCCCGTCTGCAAGATTGTGGACTACGGCAAGTTTCTCTACGAAGCGAACAAGAAGGCTCACGAAGCCAAGAAACACCAGAAAAGCTCGCACATCAAGGAAGTGAAGTTTCGGCCGTCCACAGCCGAGCACGATTATCAGGTTCGCAAGAATCAGATCATCCGCTTTCTCGGCGAAGGCTACAAAGTGAAAGCGATGATCTTTCATCGTGGCCGCGAAATGGCGCACCAGGACGTAGGCCGCGCCAAGATGGACCGGCTGATGAGAGATATCGTCGATCACGCGCAAGTGGAATTCGGCCCGCGCATGGAAGCAAATATTCTGCTCGCGCTGCTCGCGCCGAAAAAGGGCGCGTAATCTGCGGCGGACGGACAGTCTGAGTTTTCGCGACATCAGTTTTTGCATCGGACAAGCGACGATGCGCAAATCAAGTTCGAAGAGGAAATTGTGAAGAAGAACAAGAAAAAGAAGCTGAAGACACATCGCGGCGCAGCCAAGCGCTTCAAGATCACTTCTACCGGGAAGATCATGCGCTGGCATTCCGGCAAGCGCCATTTGCTCGGCACCAAGAAGCCTCGGCGCATGCGCAAGCTGGCAAACGCAGTGGTGGTGAATCCGTCGAATGTGCGGAACATCCGCCTCGCGCTGCCGTACGGCATCGAATAGCGGCTTAAATTTTCAGTATTTATCTTGGCGCTGCGCAACTAGGGCGGCGTGAAGCAAAGTAGCCAAAGTTTTTACCGTGTTTGGCAGAGCGTAACGGGTGCCTGCCGGCCGGTGTTCCGGCGTGTGATGTAAATCGCTGGAGCGCTAAAGCAGTTCTACGAGACAAACCCGTCCTGTTGCCTGCTTGATTTTGCGGGCGGCTGGCCACGTTTGTCTCCCCGTGTAGTGACCGATCCAAACATATAAGAAGCGCCTTGGTGGCGCGCAACAGGAGATCAAGCTATGCCTCGAGTTAAACGTGGAACCAAACGCCGCGCGCGGCGAAAAAAACTGCTGAAACACGCGAAGGGCTTTTTCCTTACCAAGGGAAAACTTTACCGCTCGGCCAAAGAGGCGGTGAACCGCTCGCTGCGTTACACCTACCGCGACCGTCGCACGCGCAAGCGTGATTATCGTACGCTGTGGATTCAGCGCATCGGCGCGGCCGCTCGCAACAATGGCATCACCTACAGCCAGTTGATTCACGGCCTGAAAGTGGGCGGCATCGAGCTGGACCGAAAGATTCTCGCGGATATGGCCGTGCATGATGCGGACGGATTCACCGCGCTGGTTGCCACTGCGAAGCAGCACGCGGCCAAAGCCCCCGCGGATGCGAAGTCTCACACCAAGTCCGAGCATGTTCGGCATCGCGACGAAGGCTAGCTCGGCGATGGTATTGTAGCGGCGGCCTTCAGGCCGGCGTTTTTCCGCGCTGGTAGAGCCCAGGCCCATCGATGACGACCAACAACGACCCCACAGCGCAATCGCTTGAGCGGCTCGGCGCAGGGACTCCCGAAGTCATTGCGGAGATGTTCGCAGAGGCGCGCCAGCGATTCGACGAAGAATCCGCAGTTCATTCTTCCGACCGAGAAAGTTTGCAAGCTTTCGTTCTCCGCTGGACCGGCCGCAAATCAGGAATCCTCACGCAAATCACGAATAACTGGCTGAAGACTGCGCCGCCGGGGTTGAAGCCCGCTGTCGGTCAAGAGTTGAACAAGCTCAAAGCGCACATTGAATCCGTTATCGCAGAACGCCAGAGGGCGGTGGAAGCCGCGTCTGAGCAGTCTGCTACCGCGCGCGACAAAATTGACCTTTCTCTTCCCGGCATCGAGCGCGCTTTCGGCACGCGACACCTGATCCGCCAAACCTTCGAAGAGCTTCAGCGAATTTTCACCGCGATCGGTTTCAGCGTGGTCGAAGGGCCTGAGATCGAAACGCCGTATTACAACTTCGAAGCGCTCAACATTCCCGAGCACCATCCCGCGCGCGACAACATGGACACCTTTTATATCGAAGGCGCGCGGAGCAGCCAGCTGCTGCGCACGCATACTTCGCCCATGCAAATTCGCGCGATGGAAAAAGAGAAGCCGCCCGTTCGCATCGTAGTGCCGGGAAAAGTCTATCGCCGCGATAACCCTGATGCGACGCACGGCTACATGTTCCACCAGATTGAAGGCCTCGCGGTGGACACGGACATCACATTCTGCGACTTCAAAGGCACGGTGGACTATTTCGCGCGTGAATTCCTGGGGCCGAAAACGAAGACGCGCCTGCGCCCCAGTTATTTTCCGTTTACCGAGCCTTCCGCCGAAGTGGACGCGACTTGCCACGTTTGCGGAGGCAAAGGCTGCCGCGTTTGCAAATTTTCCGGCTGGATCGAATTGTTCGGCGCGGGCATGGTGAACCCTGCGGTGTACGGCTTCGTGAATTATGATCCCGAGCGGCTCTCTGGTTTTGCTTTCGGCATGGGTGTGGATCGCCTGGCCATGATGAAGTACGGCGTCACCGAAGTGCCGCTTCTGTTTCAGAACGACGTGCGTTTCTTGCAGCAGTTTCCGTAGCGTGCACCGCGCGCAGTAACGTCTTGCTCCGTTTAAAAGTGCAACGCTGGAATTTCGGGCGATTACTAGGCTGAGTTTTGACAATGAAGGTTCTCTACAACGAGCTAATAGAATTCGTGGACGTGAAGGCGGCGCCTGCCGACCTGAAGGCGCGCCTTTCTCTGGCCGGCGTGGCAATTGATTCGGTAGAGGAATCTGCTGCCGGACCGGTTCTGGACGCCGAGGTCACTGCCAACCGTCCGGATTGCCTCGGGCACTACGGTATCGCCCGCGAAGTTGCCGCGATCTATCGGTTGCAGCTCAAGCCGGTGCAGCCAAAGCTGAAAGAATCCGCCGAGAAAGCCGCCGATGCGGTGAGCGTTGAAATCGAAACGCCGGAACTTTGCGGACGTTACACGGCACGCGTCTTGCGCGGAGTGAAGGTGCAACCCTCACCGGACTGGCTGCGGCAGCGGCTGGAAGCGATGGGGCAGAAGTCCATCAACAACGTGGTGGACGTCACGAATTACGTGATGTTCGAACTGGGCCAGCCCATGCACGCCTACGACCTGGATAAATTAAACGAGGGGCGCATCATCGTGCGGCGCGCCCGTGCAGGTGAAAAACTGCGCACGCTCGACGGCGTGGAGCGCGCGTTGGCGAAAGACGTGTGCGTGATTGCAGATGCAGTGCGCGCCCTCGGTATTGGCGGCGTGATGGGCGGCGCGGACAGCGAAATCGGTTTCAGCAGCCGTAATATTCTGCTTGAGGCTGCCTGGTTCGACCCCATTTCAATTCGACGCACCGCGAAAGCACTGGCCCTGCGCTCCGAAGCTTCCTACCGTTTCGAACGCGGCGCAGATCCGGAAATGGCGGAGCTGGCTTCGCGGCGTGCCGCGGAATTAATTCAGCAAGTAGCGGGCAGTGAGATTCTCGCAGGCGTTGTGGATGTTTATCCTTCTCGCGAGCCCGAAAAGAAAATTCAATTGGCGCGCAAGGAAATCCTGCGCGTGATGGGCGCGGACATCCCGGACCGCGAGGTGGAAGACATTTTGAGCGCGCTCGGATTCCATCCCTCGCGTGTGGACGCGAATCGCGGCAGTGACGGCTCGCTCGCTGCGATTTGGGAATGCAAACAAGTTTCGTGGCGGCGCGACGTGACTCGCGGGATCGATCTGGTGGAGGAAGTTGCCCGCCACTACGGTTACGACAAATTTCCGGCGCGTCTTCCGCCCGCGAAGAGACCAGCACTCCGTTTGCCGCATGCCGAGGCGACCGACCGCTTGGTGGAACGCGCCGTCGGGCTCGGCTACCAGGAAATTGTCGAAATCCCCATCGTAGATGCGCAACGCGACGCGCTGTTTCGCGCGGAAGGATTTCATCCCGCCGTGATCGGCAACCCGCTCGCGGAAGATGCATCGGTGATGCGATCGACGGGTATCGTCAGCATGATCCGTGCGATTGAATGGAATTTGAACCACGGCAATCGCGACCTGCGACTTTTCGAAATTGGCAAGACATACGAACTGCGCGACGGAGCACCAGTGGAGACGCCTGTTCTCACACTGGGCGCCACCGGTTTGGCGAGAGAGAAGACAATCTATGAAGCCGCGCGCGAGTTTAGTTTCGCGGATTTAAAAGGCGACCTTGACCGAGTTGGCGAGCTCGCAGGCGGATTGGACTGGCAGCCAGGCGTCCCGGCTTGGCTTTCATCAGCGCGTTCTGCTCATTTTTCCCTGGCGAAGAACACAGGCGAGCAGTTGGGTATCGCAGGGCAACTGGTTCGCCGCCTCGCCGAGCAGTTGAAGCTGCGGCAAGAAGTCTATCTTGCAGAGCTGAAGCTCGATCCACTGTTGCGGGGCATCGAAGCAACGCGTTCCGCGCTCCGCTTTGTGCCCTGGCCGCGCTACCCCGCAGTCGAGAGGGACTTTTCGTTGGTATTAGCGGACGGTGTGACCTTCGCGCAGGCGGAACAGACCATCCGCGCGCTCGAAATTGCCGAGCTTCAGACGATTGAGCCTGCCGACCTTTTCCGCGGCGGCCAAATTCCCGCTGGAAAATACTCGCTGATGATCCGCGTG
>JBAVQA010000306.1:0-2617 GCA_049693595.1 Candidatus Acidiferrales bacterium
CAGGCGGACGTAGTCCGCGTGATCGGCGAGTACGTGCGCCTGAAGAAAAGCGGTCAAAACTTCACCGGGCTGTGTCCGTTTCACCAGGAAAAGACGCCCTCGTTTGCGGTACATCCGGTGAAACAGATTTACCACTGCTTTGGCTGCGGCGCGGGCGGCGATGTTTTCAAATTCGTGATGGAGCTGGAGAAGTGTACGTTTCCGGAAGCGATACGCACAGTCGCGGAGAAATGCGGAATCGCGATTCCCAGGCCGCGCGAGCGTTCGCCTGAGGAACGCCGCGAGAATCAGCAACGAAGTGCGCTTGTAGAGATGCACCGCGAGGGTACAGCTTTCTTCGCCCGTCAATTGCGCGAGAGCCCCGAAGGAAAGGTTGCATTTGCGTATCTCGAAGACCGCGGGCTCAATCGCGAAGCGATGACGAAATTCGGGCTGGGGTATGCGCCGTCGTCGGGCGATGCCCTGCTGCGGTTTGTGAAACAAAAGTATCCGGAACAGCTGCTCGAAGCATCGGGTCTTCTGTCCCGCGACCCAAGCGGCCGCTTCTTCGATCGTTTTCGCCGACGCATTATGTTCCCGATATCCAACGAAGCGGGGAAAGTGATCGCGTTCGGCGGACGCGCGATGGGCGACGACATGCCCAAGTATTTGAACTCGCCCGAGACGCCCATCTATTCGAAGAGCACTGTTCTCTACCATCTCGACCGGGCCAAGGAAGCGCTGCGGCAGAATGATTTCGGCGTTTTGGTGGAAGGCTATATGGACGCCATCGCTGTAGCGCGTGCCGGGATCATGAACGTAATAGCAAGCTGCGGCACGAGTCTTGCGGAGCCACAGATAAAATTGCTCGGCCGGTTCACGCGGCGAGTCGTTGTCAATTACGATCCGGACACCGCGGGACACGCCGCCACGGAGCGCTCGCTGATACTTCTGCTCGAAAAAGAGTTCGACGTGCGAGTGCTGGCGCTTCCGGGCGGCGCCGATCCGGACAAATTTTTAAAAGAGCAGGGCGCCGAGGCCTACAAGAAACTTCTGACGCAGGCCCCGCCGTATCTGGACTATCTGATTGGCCGCGCGCGCTTGATGGATCGCACTACCGCGAACGGACGTGTGGCGGCTCTCAATTTCCTGATGCCATACATCCAACGGCTTCCGAACGGGCTGCTGCGCTCAGAGTGGGCCACGCGCATCGCTTCCGAACTGCACGTGGACGAGCCTGTCTTGCGGGAAGCGCTTCGCCGAGCGGCCACCGAACGCCGCAGCGAGGTGAAGCCGAAGGCCGAATTGCTGGGACCGAGCATCAAGGGCGCTGAACGCCGCTTGATTCACATGCTGGCAGAAGCGGACGGCTTCCGCGAAAAACTTGCCCAAGAAATTGTTTCCAGTGGATTGCATCGAGGTCTCGAGACCGAAAGGATATTCGATTTGCTGATCGCCAAGGCGGGCGAGCGCTCCGATCCCGCCACTTTCGCTGAAGCTCTCGATGAACGGGACCGGCGCATGCTGTTCGAGATTTTCTTTGAATCTTTCTCGGAACATACTTGGGACGAAGCGGAGAGCTGCCTGAGTGTGCTCCGCAACAGGCGCGTGGAACAGGAACTGGCCGAATTGCAACAGCAGCTGGAAGCAAAGCCTGCCGCAGAGGACTTACGGCGAATCATAACCCGGCGGCTGGAGCTGCAAAAACTCTTGGCAGGCCAATGAGTTACGGCTTTGGTTGACCGCAGTGGCGTGTATGTTATATATTCGTAAGGTTTTGGATGAAACGAAGAGCGCGCAACGAGCATCATATAGACGTGGGAGAAGCGGCGCGGGCTTGTCGGGTACGGGCGCAGGGCCAAGATCGAGTTCGAATCGTCTTAAAAATAACAGTTTATTCGTGATCATCGCGAAGGTGTGCCGGGGTGTCTAGTGCCGGCCACATTTTGCTTTGGACACTGCCCCGTGTGCGCCGCTCGGTTCAGCAGAGGGAGGAAGCGTGACGGTAGCTCTTGAAGAGAAATACGACCAGGTACGACAACTCATCGCGATGGGCAAAGAGCGTGGTTATTTGCTCTACGATGAAGTGAACGATATTTTGCCGCCCGAGGTCCACTCCTCGGAGGAAATTGACGATTTGCTCTCTACTTTCGAGCGCTACGGTATTGATGTGTATGAAGACCTTTCCAGTGCAAAGGCTGCGCTGGCGGCAGCAGATCCTTCCGATACTGCGGAAGTAAAAGAAGAGCCCGCTTCGTCGGCTTCCGAAGACGGCGAGCTGGATCTGACCCCAGGGACCCTTGAGAAGACGAACGACCCTGTCCGGATGTATCTGCGCGAAATGGGCACGGTACCGTTGCTGACGCGCGAAGGTGAAGTGGCGATCGCGAAGCGAATCGAACGGGGCCAGTTACTGGTGTTGAAAACAATCACTCGCGCCCCGTTGATTTTGAAGGAACTTCTGCAGGTCGGCGAAGACGTGCGCAACGGATCGCGCTCGATCAAGGAAATCGTTCAATTCGACGACGAAGAATTGACGGAAGAAAAAATCGAGCAGAAGACCAAAGAAACCCTCAAGCAGATCGACAAGGTTGCCAAGCTTTACCTGGTAGCGATCAAGCAGGCGGCCAAGCTGGAC
>JBAVQA010000307.1:0-6534 GCA_049693595.1 Candidatus Acidiferrales bacterium
TCCATATCCCATTTCAGATTCTTGGCAACCATACGGTAAAATATGGATCCCGAGCCGGGGGAGGACCGTTTGAGCTTCAGTGCGAATACGCGGCAGTTGGGAGACGTCACGGTTGTGGATGTGCGCGGAAATTTCACAAACGTAGAGGGAGAAGCCGTTCATGAGCTGTTGGTCGATATTTTCCGCGATGGACGCACGAAGGTATTGCTGAACTTCCGGGACGTGTCCTACTTGGACAGCTCGGGAATCGGCCAGCTTGTTCGCAGTCTATACACCGCGAGGAGAAATGGAGCCGAACTGCGCGCCGTGGATCTGAACCCTCGCGCATCTGAGGTATTGCGTTTGACCAACTTGCACCGGATATTCACAGACTTCCCTGATGAGCGCACTGCGCTCGAGAGTTTTTCCTCATAGCCCTGCGGACTACGACGACCCTGCGGTGGCAAACGACCTGTACGGATGGTCAGTTTCCGTAGTGAACAAACCTGAACCTTTTCGCCGTTGCCTTGGTTTGCAGCACGCGCCTACAGTGTAGTTACATTGGTCCTTGAGACCGATTCCGCGTCGCGGTCGCATCGAAATCGAGGAGGAAGAACTTATGTGGACAAAGCAGCCCCAAAGCGAAGCACCAGGCTATTCTCCGGCACCTTCATCGCCATCGTCTCCGGCATCGCAGGCGACATCTCAGGGCACGAGCTATTCTTCACGCCCCAGCGCGCCGGCCGCTCGCAATGTGGCATGCCTCGGCGAAAGCATCGAGGTCAAGGGCAAGATCTCGGGTGAGGAAGATTTGCAGGTCGACGGGAAAGTCGAGGGTCCGATTTCGCTTCAGGGCCAGCGACTCACGGTCGGGCGCACTGGGCATTTGAATTCGGAAGTAGCCGCGCGTGAGGTGGTTGTCTACGGCAAAATCCATGGCAATGTGCGTGCCAGCGACCGGGTTGAGATCAAGAAAGACGGTTCGGTGACCGGTGACGTAATCACTGCCCGCATCAGCATCGAGGACGGAGCTTTTTTCAAGGGCCGCATCGAGATCGAACGCGGCAAACAGGCCTCGTCGAGCGCGGAAGTCGAAAGCAACGCCGTGACGGCCGGGGCTGCGGCAGATTAAGCCGCGGTCGCAACCAAATATTGTCGGCGCGCGACTTCTTCCTCTTTCATCAACGTATGTCGGGATCGGAATACGGACGGATAGCGATGCCGTATTCCGTGCTCTCGGTGGCCGGCCTGAGGCTTGCTGAATAATCGATATTGGAAGTTTGACTGCGGCGCGTGGCACGGAATGTTAGTCGTTATCGCGCTTCCCGCGATATTCGTCGGGAACGTCGTCCTCGAGAACTTCATGGGTCCTAACCTCGCCTTGATCGGCGTCCGGCGCATTCTCGACGCCGCTCACGACTTCAGCCTCAAACGCTTGGCCTTCCTCGGCGAGCTCTTCCACGCTTTCCGAATCCACGTCTTCATCTCGGGGCAGTGCTTGAATATCACCGGATTGTCCTCCGGAATTGGGCCCCAGGCCTCGGCGGCCTCGGCGGAACATGCCGGAATTCACTTCGCTGGTGCGGCCGGCGGGCGCCGCAGTATTTCGGCGAACTGAGCTTTCCGAGCGGATCGACTTTTTCTTGCGAACCGGTTTCTTACTCGGTGCCTTCTTCTTCAAAGCTTTCTTCTTCAAAGCTTTCTTCTTCGAAGTTTTTTTCTTGGGAGTCGTCTTCTTGCGGACCTTCTTTTTGGTTGGCATCCGAAAAGTCTACCATTACCAAATCTTGCGGACAACGCACGGCTTTTGCCAGGCGAGTTATCTCGAAAGTTTACGGTGTTCTATTGACCGGGCGGCTGAGCAAGGTAGAGTCTTCCAATGGAGCTCAGCATCTAACGACTAGCTCAGTAATCTCCAAATCCTATGGCCACCGAAAATAAGCCTGGCGCAGCCGGCAAGTCCACGAAGCCCAAGTTCGACTGGAAGCTGTTGCCCGACGTTCTGGCGCTTTTGAAACCACGGCGGGGAATTCTCGCGCTGGGGTTTGTGTTAATGATTATCAACCGCTCGTCCGGGCTAATCCTGCCTTCTTCCACCAAGTATCTGGTGGACGACGTCATCAACAAAAAGCAAACGAACCTTTTATTGCCGATTGTGATCGTCGTCATCGCAGCGACGATCGTGCAAGGCCTCACCTCTTATGCGCTCACGCAACTCCTCTCGAAATCCTCGCAGCGGATGATTACCGATCTCCGCATCAAAGTTCAGGCGCACGTGGGGCGCTTGCCTGTGTCGTTCTACGACGCGAATAAGACCGGCGTCTTGGTCTCCCGCATCATGAGCGACGTTGAAGGCGTGCGAAATCTTATCGGCACCGGCCTAGTCGAGTTTGCCGGCGGGATTGTGACGGCTGTGCTAGCGCTAATAATTCTGCTCCGGATCAGCGTCAGCATGACCGCGGTGGCCTTCGCGGTTCTGTTGCTCTTCGCGCTAGGCCTGAACCGCGCGTTCAAAACGATTCGCCCCATCTTTCGCGCGAGGCCAAAGATCAACGCCGAGGTCACCGGCAGGCTCACGGAATCTCTGGGCGGCGTCCGGGTAGTGAAGGGTTATCACGCTGAAGATCGCGAGGAAAAGGTTTTCGCCGGCGGAGTCCAAAGGCTCCTCGATAACGTATTAAAAACCCTCACCGCGACATCGCTGATGAGCCTCTCCGCCACCAGCCTGATGGGTATTGTCAGCGCGGCGATCATGTTTCTTGGAGCGCGGCATATTCTTGCCGGCACTATGACGCTTGGTGTTTTCGTCGAATACACAGCTTTGCTGGGTTTTCTCGTCGCGCCAGTGTTTCAAATCGTAGGAATCGGTCCGCAAATCACCGAAGCTCTTGCCGGGCTCGAACGCACGCGTGAAGTTCTGAACGAAAATCTCGAGGACGAGAGCCCCGATCGCGTCGAACGGCTAAGCCGCATTAACGGGCAAGTGATATTCGAGAATGTCGACTTTGCCTACGACACCGGAAAACCCGTCTTGCACGATGTCAGCTTCGTATCGGAGCCGGGAACTGTAACGGCTCTGGTCGGCCCGTCTGGAGCAGGGAAATCGACCGTGATCGGACTGATTGCTGCATTCTACGTGCCTACGAGCGGCCGCATTCTCGTCGATGGGCATGATCTGTCGCTGGTGCGGCTCGATTCCTACCGCTCACAATTGGGGGTGGTGTTACAGGAAACGTTCTTGTTCGACGGTACCATCCGCGAAAATGTCGCTTTCTCTCGACCCGATTCCAGCGAAGAAGAGATTCTCGCGGCATGCCACATTGCGCGCGTGGATGAGTTTGCCGAGACGTTTGAGAAAAAGTACGACACGATCGTCGGCGAGCGCGGTGTGAAACTTTCGGGAGGCCAGCGGCAGCGTGTCTCCATAGCTCGCGCGATACTCGCCGATCCGCGCATTCTGATTCTGGACGAGGCCACCTCCAGCCTGGATTCGGAGTCGGAAGCGTTCATTCAGGAAGGCCTTCGCTATTTGATGCGTGGCCGAACTACGTTCGTCATCGCGCACCGGTTATCCACCGTGCGCCGAAGCGATCAAATCCTGGTGCTCGAGGCAGGGCGGATCGTCGAGCGCGGCACTCATACGTCGCTCTACGCCAAGGGCGGCCGTTACTACGATCTCTACACCAAGCAGCACGGCGTGGAATCCAACTTGTTTCTTGCTCCGGGAGAAGGCGGCTCCGAATCTAAGGATGGGCGAGATTCCGAGGTTGACTCTTCTAGCACAGGCGGTTCCGCGCTGCCGGAGGCAATTCGCATAATACGCGGCCAAAACTAAATGCTGCTCTGTGCTTAGGACCTCTTCCAACCGGTAGGCGGAGAACTGATCGGCCAAAATTCCGGCGCTGGTTTCAGAAATTCGATAGCCACTTGTGCCAGCCCGGCATGTTGTCTTCCCATAAAGGAAACTCTGCCTTCTCGCTCGTCCCAGGTCGTGGGATTCAACAACGTCACTTTCTGGCCTAACGCCACTTTCGTTCCTAACATTACGAGCGCTCCATGCGCGCTCACTGTCACTGTAAAAGTCTCTTCTTGAAATGGCTTGTGATCCTCGGATTCTCCGCGGATCGCCACGGCCACGTCCACCAAAACCCGTTCGCTTCTTCTGTGTTCCGGCTGTGCCATTGGAGTTCGCGCCCCCATTCGCGTACATTCCGCTCAGTGCGAGCGTGCCTACTATTGTCTAAATTTGAGCAAAGGTGGGAAAAACCGCAGCGCAGGTTTCGCCGGAGTAAACCGTGGCTCGCACTCGTGATGTAGCAGCGAAGTTAGCGAGCGCGTGGGAGTGGAGAATGCCTGCAGCAATTCGCCGGAGCAACTGAGGATGGTGCTCGAGGAGGGAATCGAACCCACACGGCCTTGCGGCCACCGGATTTTGAGTCCGGCGCGTCTGCCAGTTCCGCCACTCGAGCTTCAAAGGCTATGGCAGGTTAGCATGCCGCCGCGCTTGCGCTCAAGCCGCGTGCGAAAGTGCTCTTTTGCGCGAAAGCGGCAACCGAGCGATCACTTCCCACTGCGCTCGTGCGCCTGAGTCGTAAATTTCTTAGGTTCGACGATTGCTCGGAAAACTTTTCCGCGGCCCAGCACATGCTCTCCCGACCGCGCCTCGACATCGAACACCAGGAACCGGCCTTCGTGCTTCACCAGGCGCGCAGTCGCCCGCACGGTGGTGCCTCCGGGCACAGCCTTCAGATGGTCCACTTCGATGCGGGTGCCAACCGTAATCGCGCCGGGCGGCAATTCCGGCTGTACCGCTTGTGACGCCGCAACTTCCATCATTCCGATCATCGCGGGAGTGGAAAGCACGTCAGGAAGACGCGGATCGAAAGCAGAAAGCGTCCATTCGCGAGGAATTACTTTTTCAACCGCGGCTTCAAGGCCAATGCGCGGCCGTTCCTGCACCGGCTCGGTTTTGTGCTGGCCGTCAGATGTCATCGCGAGGATTCGTTTTCGCTTGCCGGAGTGGATGCCACCGCGATCTTGCGCGGGTCCAGGAAGCTGTGCGCGAATTCCGCAATGGTGATTCCCAACTGGCTCCACAGACGCTTCTTCAAGGTGCGGTAGCTCTGAGAACCACTGAAGACATCGCGCACGAGATCGCGAAATGCGGGCGAGTAGTTCAGCAACTGCACCATGCGCGTGGTGATAGCGCCGCCCACGAAATTTCCGCGAAAAACTTTCTTCGCGATGCTTGCCGCAAATTCCAAGTCCGCGGAAAACGCCGAGCGAAGCCTCTCCGGATATTCCTCCGGAACGCCCGTTGCCAGAGCTTGCGCCAGCAAATCTCCCGAGCGCAACGCGTAGTAGAGGCCTTCGCCGGTGATCGGGTCAACGGTCGCGGCCGCATCTCCGGCCATGGCCCAGTTTCTTCCCACAATTCGGCGACCCCTAATAGTTTTGGCCTGCGGACAGGGCAGCACATGGCTGTACAACTGCGCCCCGGCTGTTGGGATCTTTTCTTCTACGACGAATGCGTCGAGATGCAGTCGCAATTGCTGGCTGGTGGCCTGCCCCATGCGCGCGCAAATGCCCACGGACAAATGGTCGGCGCGGGGAAACGACCACAAATAGCCTTCGAACTCTTTCAAAAATTTAACTTTAAGAACGTCCTCTTCGGTCGGTACGAAATAACCCAAGGTCATTTCAAGGTCTTGCGCGCCGAGCGCCGTACTGTCCGCCAGCAGTTGGCTCCGCGCGCCTGCGGCGAGAACCACAAAATCAGAAATTTGCTCTTCGCCGCCAGCGATCAGGCGGACCTGCTTGGCGCTCGTGTTTACACTCGTAACCCGCGTACAGACTGTATTGCAGCCCGCCGCGACAGCGCGGTCGAGCAACAAGCCGTTCAGTACTTTTCTTGCGTAAATTACGATCGGACGGTTCATTTCAAATCGTGCGCGATGCCCGCGGCTCGAAATCAGCTCGGCGGTTCGTATGATTTTCTTCGGATGGGGTGAATCCAACAGGAAGGGATACTCTTCAATGGCTTTGTACGTTAACCCGCCGCCGCAGGGCTTTTCCCAAGCGAGCCGTTCGTCGAAGATCGTAACTTTGAAGCCCGCGCTGGCCAATCGCTCGCCGCACAACGCTCCGGCTGGCCCTCCGCCGACGATGGCGATCTCTTTCATCACGCCTCATTATGTCCTAATCAGGTCAGCGGAAAAACAGCAGCGACGAACCACGCGGCGAGTATAGCACTAAACAATATCGCTGCCGTTGCCGAGCCCGTCCGCCTGCGAACTCCATCCGCAGCAAGCCTCTGCAGAATTGAAAACGCCGCGAGAAAGACAAAGAGCAACGGAATCAGCACCTGCCCACTCACTAGTTTGTAGTAGGCCAGCAGGCACGCGAGAAAGATTTCGAGCCGAAGCAGCAGAAACACCGCGAATCGCAGCGTCCGGCGCCTCCCGCTGTGCACCGGACCGAGCAGCAATTCTTCGGCGCTGCAGAAAATGTATGCTAGCGGCAGGATTCCGGCGAAGCGCAGCCAACGCGGCGCGT
>JBAVQA010000308.1:0-2090 GCA_049693595.1 Candidatus Acidiferrales bacterium
CCGCGAGCATGTACGGCACTCGATATACCACGTACTCGCTTAAGGAATACGGGACCACGGTCATGAAAGTCATCACGATTCCGTAGCGAATTCCCTGCGGCATCCACGGCTTTTTCTCGCGTCCACGCTTGTAAATATATGCAAACATCGCCGCAAAAAAGAACTGGCCCAATGCCATAGCCCAAAATCGATTGATAATCTGTTCGGCGCTGCGATGGCTCAAGGGGATGGCGTCGTAATCCGGCATCAGCCAAACGCTATGGATCAGGTAATTTGTGCCCATCAGAACAACGTAAGCTAAAACGATCGCGATGATGAGTTTCTTCATGGCTGTAGTTCCCTCCAAGGCTCAGATTTCACGCGCGGGCAATCGCGTTAACTACGGATTCGTCACCTGCTCTGAGATGCTCGACTCGCGGAGCATTGTGTATTTCTGCTCCCAAGCTTGATGCACGGGGCTCTCGGCATACGCGTCCGCCGCGGCGCGATTCTGAAACTCGATGGCAAAAGCGGCGCTGAAGTCGCGGGGCTGCAGGCGCTCCGCTTTGATCCACACGTTTTTCACCCCAGGGACTTTTGCCGCCATGTCCTTCACGCCTTCCAACGCACCCTGTTTATCCGCATCTGAAACCCCCGGATTCCATTTGAGGATCACCATATGAATGATTGTTTTCGGCTGGCCGAATTTGTTCTGCCCAGCGACGTAACCGCCTCCGAAAAGCGCGAGCGCCGCCAGAGCTGCACCAAAAATCCCCGTCGTCCTCGAAATGCTAGTTCGCATGAAATCTCCTTTGCCCCAATGCCGTGCACGAGTGTAAGCAATCGGGCGGCGCCAGCGCAATCATTTGCATGTTGACCCGCAGGTTTCGGCTCAGTACGATGCGCAGCAGTTGACTTGCCCAAAATCTTGGTGGGTAGCTGTGAGGAGGGGCCATGTACTGTTCAAAATGTGGCGCGAATGTACCGGAGGGCTCAGCTTTCTGCAATGCATGTGGGCAGCCGATAGCCACAGCATTTAGCGCCCCGCCCTCCGCTGCAATCCCAGTCTCAGCCGCGCCACCTGTGTATGCACCGCCCGTCCAGGCAAGCTGGCCAATCCCGGCCGTGCGGGCAGTCGCTTACGCAGGATTCTGGCTTCGTTTCGTAGCTTGGATTATCGACCGAATCGTTTTGCAATTCGCAGGTGGAATTCTCACGTTGCCGTTGGCAGGGTCCATCGGAATTCGCGAGTTGATGCGGACTCATCCGTCATCACCGGAAGATCTCATCCCGCTAATCGCTACGATGCGCAGGTTCTTCTTGATAATTCTCGTGCTTGAATGGCTTTACTACGCGCTTTTGGAGAGCTCCGTATGGCAGGCAACGCTTGGGAAGAAAGCACTCGGGCTTGAAGTCACTGACTTAGTAGGAGTCCGTATTACTTTCGGTCGCGCAACCGGCCGCTATTTCGCTCGTTACATTTCGTTTTTTACCCTAGGAATTGGCTACCTTATGGCGGGTTTCACTGAAAAGAAGCAGGCGCTGCACGATATGATCGCCGGCACGCTCGTGATTCGCAAATTATAGAATAGCTCGCGGCCAAACATAACCTGAGGAGCGAAATGTACTGCTCAAAATGCGGAACTGCAATCGCACAAGGCGCGGCGTTTTGCTCCTCGTGTGGCCAGCCAGTGAATCCACCGTTCGCCGCAGCGCCCAATGCACCGGCTTCTGGAACATTTATTCCGCCGCCTGTTCAACGGCCCTATGTCTCTGTTTCACCCGCTCCGTTGTTCCCACAGTCGGCCTATGCCGGATTCTGGCTGCGCGTCGTAGCGCACTTGATTGACGGGCTGCTCGCCGGAATCGCATTTGTTATCGTGTTTCTGGTCGGAATCGCCGCGGTCGGCGTCGGAAGTCTTAAAGACTTGATCCACGGAACAGACAATCCGGAAGACATTTTCACCCCGGGACTCATCGCGATAATTTTCCTGCTCTGTGCGGTCTCGATAGTAATGATGTGGATCTACTACGCCTGGATGGAAAGCTCGTCCCACCAGGGAACCCTCGGTAAGATGGCACTAGGACTAATCGTGACCGATCTCGAGGGT
>JBAVQA010000309.1:0-7809 GCA_049693595.1 Candidatus Acidiferrales bacterium
GAGGAAAACGATGGCCATGCCCGGGCCGGAATCGTGGAAGATGCCTTCGTAACCGAACGGGCCGCCTGCGGTGTAGCCGTAGAAAATGGCGAGCAGAGGGAGGAAGCCGATCTGGCGGAGGTGCGAACCGTCAGAGGGAATGGCCGGAACGTTGTCGCCTGATTCAGTCCGCATCGAGCCGGAGTGCAAGGTGCGGAATGATATTGAACTGGCAAGGTGTTTTCAATGGCAATTAAAACTATCGCTTGACGCGAGGGGCTGTTGGGTTAGAGAATCCGCTCCTGTTTTCCCCGCAATTGAAGCGTCGCCCTTGGACAACTTAGGCAGATTCGCAAGTTAGATTTGGGCTTAGCGTGGGGGAGGGTGTTTGGTTTCGGAGTTGCAACCTTCAGCATAGGGTATGAATGTCCCTGAACTTAAATAAGCCGGTTAAGTGGCTTACGAACACCATCATAGCTCGTGAGAGCAAGTTTTCGATTATCCCGGGTGCGGTACGTCGGTACTAATATTGACCAAACTTTTTCCCGTTCGCCAGCCATTTTTATGGCAGGAGGCATCATGTCGTTGAGGCGTATTTCGGGCCGCGCGACTACGAGTCTATGCACGCGGATGCAGTCAGGTCCCTCCACAGCGCTGCGGACAGGGCCGCGACACGCCGCAGGGGCTGATCGTGGCCCGCGGCAAAGTCTTCAAGCCCCACAGTCAATCCAGGCGGTCTTTTCCCCGCATGTGACGAAGCCCCCAACGAGGAGTGTTTAAATGCGAGCTTTGCGCAATTTCTCCATCCTATTTGCCGTACCAATCCTGTTTCTGGCAGGCGCGTGTTGGGGGCAGACACCTGCTCCACTGAGTTCGAGAGCTCCGCGTTTAGGATTCGTACCGTCGCCGGCCGGTCCCAATCCGCCACCGTCTCAACAACGGGGACTGGCTCCCGCGCTCCCCAACAATTACGGCAAATTGCCGCTGAGTTTTGAGTTGAATCAAGGACAAGCGCCTTCCGACGTTAAGTTTCTAGCACATGGGCCTGGTTACGTAATGTTCCTCACGGCGGATGAGTCTGTCCTGTTCTTGCGCAGCAAGGGCGGGGCGAATCTTCTAAGCACACTTCTGCCGGACGACGGATCAAAGTCCACGACGTCTGCGGAGAAACCAGCCGTTTTACGGATGAAACTGCTCGGAGCGAACCGGGAAGCCAATGTCACGGGGGATGAGGCACTGCCGGGCAAGGCTGATTATTTTATAGGGAATGATCCGTCGAAGTGGCGGACGAACATTTCTACTTACGGAAAGGTGAAGGTTCAGGGCGTCTATCCGGGCGTGGATCTGGTGTACTACGGAAACCAGCGGCAGCTCGAGTACGACTTCATCGTAGCACCGGGTGCAAAGCCCGAAAACATCCGGCTCGACGTACATGGCGCGAGCAACATGCGTATCGATGAGAAAGGCGATCTGCTCTTGCGGACGAGCGAAGGAGAGATACGCCTTCAAAAGCCGGTGATGTACCAGTACAAATGGGCAGTGGACGATGACGACCCGCCTTTCGAGCGCGAGGCCGCGAAGAAACATGTGGACGGGCATTTCAAGATTCGCGGAAAAAGTGAAATTCTCTTCGTAGCGGGTGACTACGACCGGAGCAGAGCGTTAACCATAGATCCCCCGCTGGTGTACTCAACGTTTTTGGGCGGCAGCGCGAACGATGTGGGCATCGGCATCGCCGTGGATTCTTCCGGGAATTCTTACGTGACCGGCGGAACGGTCTCAACCGACTTTCCAAACACGCCGGGCGCGGGCGGATGGCAAAGCGGATTCGGCGGCGCCGCGAGCAACTGCACGGACACAACCAAGCTGGCTTGCGGAGATGCGTTCGTTACCGAAATAAACGCGAGCGGAACCGCGTTGGTATTTTCGGCTTATCTGGGTGGAAGCGATGCCGACGTAGGGACGGGAATCGCGGTGGATTCCTCCGGCAATGTGTACGTAGTCGGCGCGACGCGTTCGGCGAACTTCCCAACCGCGTCTAAGTTGCAGGGTTTTGGTGGAGGAACTTGCCATGCCGGTACTCGTCCTTGTTCGGATGCTTTTGTAACTGAAATAGCGGCGGGCGGTTCTAGTCTTGTTTTTTCCACGTTCCTCGGCGGGAGCGAGGACGATGCTGCTTTCGGAGTCGCGTTGGACTCGAACGACAATGTTTTCGTGACCGGCTCGACGTTTTCAACGAATTTCCCCACCACATCAAACGCAGTGAGCACGGTATTGGATAATGTTAATGGAGCCACAGTAGAGAGCTGCACTGGGGCTACCGGCGCGCCGTCGCCCTGCTCGGACGCCTTCGTTGCGGAACTCACCTTCAGTGGAGGAGTTCTTTCGGAGACTTATGGAACGTACCTCGGAGGGGGCGGCGTTGATATTGGTTACAGTATCGGGCTGGACCCGTCCGACAACATTTATGTCGTAGGGACGACGAATTCGACCGCGTTCCCCGGGGTCAGCAGTTCGCCCTTTCAGTCCACGTATGGCGGAGGCTCCACGGGGAATTGTGTTGCTTCATTCATTTGCGGCGATGGGTTTGCCATCGTGCTTTCCCCGTTAACCGGGAATGGAAACACACCCATCCTACTTTCCACTTATATCGGAGGTAGCGGCGACGATGCCGCGACCGCGCTGGCGGTCGATTCCTCCGGTGATTTGTTCGTGGCAGGTGTAACCGACTCGACAAACTTTCCTGTAACGGAAAATGCATTTCAAAGCAGCTTCGGCGGGGGATCTGCGTCCTGTGCAAATCGACTGTTCACCTGCGGAGATGCTTTTGTGGAGATCATCTTTTCCGATGGCGGTGGGACGTACAACATATACACAGCGTCCTATCTTGGTGGGAGCGGTGACGACGGGGTATTCAAAGGCGCAGCCATCGACCTCGACGGCGATTTCTACGTGGCCGGAACCACGAATTCGACGAATTTCCCAACAACTCCCAATGCGACTCAGCCCGCCTTTGGCGGAGGAAGCGCAAGCTGTGATGCGAGCAACGTTCCCTGCGGAGATGGTTTCGTCACGGAAATAATTCTTAACCGGCTTACCTTCGGTTTCTCGACGTATTTGGGCGGCAGCGGCGATGACGGTGTGCTGGGACTTACGCTCGATAGCAATCTAAACATTTACGTCACGGGCTATACGGCTTCACCGAATTTTCCGACTACTAGCGGGGTGTACAAGACCACCTGCGGAACCGACGGAAAGTGCAATGGGCTGTCGGATGCGTTTGTGACGAAGTTCGGGGTCCCGATTTTTACCGGGCCTTATCAACTGGGCGAGGTATTCGTCTCCGGTGCGAACGGTTTGGTTTATGTATTCAATCCGGATGGAACTCTTCTGGGCGCCTTGAGCACAGGCCAACCAACGAGCACGGGGATGGCATTCGACCAGTCCGGGAACCTGTATGTCACCACGTTCACCGGCCTTTTTTCTACTCCTCCGGTGGGCGCCGTCGAGTTCGACCAGAACGCCAAGCTGAAGGGGCCGTTTGGAAATTTCCCAGCGAGCGTGGACCAGACCGCCTTGCCGGAATCCATTTTGTTCAACCAAGCGGGGGATGCATTCGTTGGTGCCGCCACACTGAACAACGTTTGCCCGGGGGCGGCATCCGGACCCGTGCCGGCATTTGAGTTTGGACCAACTGGAAGTCTGCTAAACACGTTCACAGTGACCGGACAGTGCCGGGGGACCGACTGGGTGGAATTGCTTACGGACCAGAAAACTCTATTGTATACGTCGGAGGGAACGTCGGTATTTAGTTTTAACACCACAGCCAATACGCAAAACCGGGATTTCGCGGACGGCCTGCCAGGTAGATCTGCATATGCGTTTCGCGGGCTTGCCAACGGGAATCTGCTGGTCGCCGATACGTCTGCAGTTGTTCAACTAAATTCCAGCGGTCAGCAGATTCAGACTTACACTCCCAGCACCCCAGTGGGAGTACTGTTTGCTCTTAACCTGGATCCGGACGGCACGTCGTTCTGGACGGCCGACCTCTTAACTGGAAATATTTTTAAGTTCGATATAGCCAGTGGCAATCAACTCGCATTCTTCACTTCCCCATCGGGCGAAGCCGGGGGCCTGGCGGTTTTCGGCGAAAAAACCGTGGGTAATAACAACCTGACGGTGACGGTGAACGGAACCGGCACTGGAACAGTGACCAGCTCTCCTACTGGAATTAATTGCACAACTCCTTCCACTTGCCTGGCGCCTTTCCCGGACAACAGCAATGTTATCCTCACGGCGACGGCGGCTACGGGCTCGACCTTCACTAGCTTCAGCACGAACTGCACTCCCGCCAATCCGCAGACGACTCCGCCTACGTGCACCGTGCCGATTGGAACAGCCGATGTGACGGTAACGGCAACATTCACGGCAGCGGCGGCTTTCACTTTTGAGGTGAACTTATTGGGATCCGCATTCGGGACGGTGACGGACAACTCCACTCCGCAACAGATTGACTGCACGAACGCGGGCGGCCAAGGCACGATCGGAAGCACTTGCGATACGACGTATCCGAGCGGAACGACGGTGACTTTTACGGAGACGCCAAGTCCCGGATCGGTGTTTGCAGGGTGGGGAGGTTCGGCCGTCACTACACAGTGTCCCGTTACAAGCACGACCTGCACGGTCACCGTAAACCAAAATCCTGACCAGATTATCGCGACGTTTAACAACGGACCGGGCACATTCACGCTGACGCTGGCCGTCCCGACAGGAGCAGCGGCCGCGCAAGCCACGGGCAACGGCAGCGTGGGGAGCGGCGTCACCGGCGGCGGAATCAGTTGCTTCTTCACCGGCACCAACCCTCCGACCCCCAACCCGCTGGGTGGCCTCTGCTCGAATCCCGCGGAGAAGAGCGGCGCAATCGTAGAGCTCATTCCTGAGCCGAACGACAATTCGACGTTCGGAGGGTGGTCGGGGACCTGCCCCAATCAGGTGGGCAACAATTGCTTCGTGGCGATGAGCCAGAATCAGACCATCAGGCCGGTGTTCACCCTTCAGTCGGTGACCCTGACCGTGACGGTGAATGGTGTTGGGTCGGTGGTGGACAATTCCACCCCGGTCAAGCTCAATTGCGTGAACGCTAGCGCCACAACTCCTCTCGTCTGCTCGGCCAATTACAACTCCGGGACCACGATCACTCTGACCGCGACGCCAGGGACCGGGTACAGCTTGACTTCGTTCTCAGCCTGCACCCCGGCGACGACCGCGAGTTGCAGTATCACGCTGAATGCCGCGAGTAATACCATGGTAAACGTCGCGGCGACATTCCAGATCAATACGTTCCTGCTGACGGTGAACCGAGCCGGGAACGGCGGAGGGACAGTTACAAGCAATGCGGTAAACGTCCAGGGCGGTGGCATCACTTGCGGGCCTGCTGCGGGGATAGTTGACTGCTCGGTGATCGCAACGTTTAACGCGCCGGTGGTTTTGACGGAAACGCCGCCAGCGGGTTCGACGGGAACTTTTACCGGAAGCACGCCTACCGCATGCACGGTTGCCGGTGGCGGAACGACGTGTTCATTCAACATGCCTGCTGCAGCGGAAACAGTGACAGTAACGTTTACTTCGGCAAACGGCCCCAGCCCAGCACTGGCAATCACGAAGTCGCACGTGGGCAATTTCACTCAGGGCCAACACAGCGCGCAGTATACCGTGACAGTATCGAACGCCGCGAATGCGGCAGCCAGCAGCGGCACCGTCATCGTGACAGATACCACGCTGACCGCCGTGGCCCAGGACATTGCGACCAGTTTTTCGGGAACCTCTAATCCAAACGGCGTGTGGAGCTATGGTCAGTACGTGGAATCGCCACCGGCGTTTTCGCTTTTGACCGGCCAGGATGCTGCCTTTCCTACTTGCGGCCTTCCTTATTGGTCGGACACGGGTTACCCGGATGTGATCGCCAACAACACCGGTTCAACCGTTAGTTGCGGCACGGTTACCGTGCCCACCGATATGCTCTGGACGCATCCGACGGACACCGCCGGAACAGACGCCGCCGTCCGCTGGACCGCTCCAGCGTCCGGAACTTACGAAATCACCGGAAGCTATTCCGCTTTGGATTCCACTAGCACAACAGACAGCATTCTGGTGAATGGTACCTCTGTCTTTTCCACATTCATCTGTAATCCTGGTAACGGCAAAACCTGCAACACGGTCAATACGCTTACGCCTTTCTCGGTCGTGGAAACCCTCACTGCGGGAAGCACGGTCGACTTCACGGTAAACTGTTGCACTCTACCAGGCCAGACCTTCCTTTTCGACTCGACCGGACTTACTGGCGCGATCGACTCGAATCTATCCGGCCTGTCGCTCGTCTCCATGTTTGGCGAGGGCTGGACCTGCGGGCCTCCGAACAACGCGGCGAACGTCTGCACTCGCAGCGACGCCCTCGCTCCCGGCTCAAGTTACCCGCCGATCACCGTCCTGGTGAACGTCGGGGTAAACACCCCGTCGCCTGCGACGAACACGGTGACTCTCTCTGGCGGCGGCTCGGCCCCGAACAGCGCGAGCGACTCAGCTGTGATCAATCCCATCGGCCCTCCGCTTCTCGCCATCGTGAAGTCACACACAGGCAACTTCACCCAGGGCCAGCAGAACGCGCAGTACATGGTAACGGTTTCGAATGGCCAAACTGGCGGGCCCACGAGCGGGACGGTGACGGTGACGGACACGGTTCCGGCTGGACTGACGCTGGTGTCCATGGCCGGAACAGGCTGGACTTGCGCGGCGAGCAGCTGCACGCGCAGCGATGCTTTGGCTGGAGGCGCGAGTTATCCGGTAATCACTGTGACAGTGAATGTGGCCGCCAATGCGACTTCGCCGCAAGTGAATATGGCGAGTGTTTCGGGAGGCGGATCGGTAACCGCGAACGCCACAGATCCGACGACGATCGAAGCGAACAGCAACGTTATACTCACGATAACGGAAGCGGGGAATGGGACAGGGACGGTGAGGAGCAATCCATCTGGTATCGCATGTCAGCCTACATGTTCGTCGGGCTTTGCGAGCGGCACTGTGATCACGTTGACGGCTACGGCTGCGGCCGGTTCGACGTTCACGGGTTGGGGCGCCGGACCCTGCGAAGGGACGGGAACGTGCACGTTCACGATCACAACGCCGACGCCACCGGCCACAGCGGTTACTGTTGTAGCTAACTTCACTCAGACTACGAACAATCCGGTGCTGACCGTAAAGGAGGCAGGGACGGGGATGGGCACGGTGTCGAGCGCGCCTGCGGGTATCAATTGCCCAACGACGACATGCTCGTCAAGTTTCACTAGCGGCACCGCAGTCATTCTAACGGCGATGCCGGCGGATGGATCAACGTTCGCCGGATGGAGCGGAGTGGCGGGATGCCCGGGAACGGGTACATGCACTGTCACAGTGAGCGCGGCTGTAACTGTGATAGCCACGTTCAACAGCGGGACTTCTCCGGTGACGATTGGGCTGGCTCCGGGAAGTCCTTCGACGGTGAATACAACGCCTGGAAGCAGCGCGGTGTTTGGATTGACGCTAACTGCGTTACCGGGAACCGCCGGGACGGTGAAGCTCGGATGCACGGTTATTTCTTCTAACGCCGCGGACATCTCGTGCAATCTTGTGCCGAGTTCCATCACTTTGACCGGAAAAGCGATCAACGTTGCAATTGTGGTGAATACGTTCTGCAAAGGGGCTGTTCCGGCGTTTGGACCATCGCTGCCGGGAGGCTTAGTAGGCGGCTTGGGGATGTTGTTGGCCTGCGTGTCGCTGTGCGGGGCGATGTGGACA
>JBAVQA010000310.1:0-1643 GCA_049693595.1 Candidatus Acidiferrales bacterium
CCTCCACTCTTCACGAAGCATTCGGGGAACCGCTCAAAGTACTAATGGCCCTGGTCGGACTTGTATTGCTCATCGCTTGCGCCAACGTGGCGAACCTTTTGCTCGCGCGCGGCACGGCCAGGCAAAAAGAATTTGCGGTGCGGCTCGCCATTGGCGCGGGACGGGGTCGTTTGATTCGCCAACTCCTGTCGGAAAGCTTATTACTGGCACTCGCGGGGGCGGCCGCCGGAGTTCTGCTGGCGCAGTGGGCGGACACTCTCCTTCTGCGCATGGTTTCGCGAGGGTCGGAGGGGCCCGAGGCCGTCCAAGTTAACTTGCGATTCGATGCGCGCATGCTGGCTTTCACCCTAGGAGTCGCGGTGCTGAGCGCGATACTCTTCGGGCTTATTCCGGCTCTGCGTGCGACGCGGATCGATCTCTCGCCCATTCTGAAATCAACCGCAGGCGGGACGACCAGTGAAATCGGGAACCGCCGTCTGCCGGCCGGTAAA
This sequence comes from Candidatus Acidiferrales bacterium, assembly GCA_049693595.1. Taxonomy (GTDB): domain Bacteria; phylum Acidobacteriota; class Terriglobia; order Acidiferrales; family UBA7541; genus Palsa-295. The sequence goes on from JBAVQA010000310.1 coordinate 492, forward strand.
GTGCTTGTGATCGCGCAAGTGGCGATCTCGCTCATCCTCCTGGTTGCTGCCGGACTCTTCGTTCGCAGTCTTTCAAAGCTTAGCGAGGTGAATTTAGGCTACAGACCTGAAAATCTGCTCTTGTTTCGGGTGGACGGCGCTCCGGGCGGCTATAAGGGGCCTGCAAATCTTCGCTTTCAACAAGAGCTGCTGGACAAATTCTCCAGCATCCCAGGAGTGCGCGCTGCAACGCTCTCGAGCAATGGGCTGTTCAGCCATTCAGAGTCCGGTGATCCGATTTCGGTGGAAGGCTACACGCCGAAGTCTGACGAGAAGCTAAATTCTCGTATGGATCATGTCGGCCCGGGATATTTTTCCACGGTGGGGATTCCGATATTGATTGGACGAGAGATCGGACCTCAGGACAGCGGCAACGGACCTCGCGCCGCAGTCATAAACAAGACGTTCGCGGAAAAATTTTTTGGCAAAACCAATCCCATCGGCAAGAAAGTGACGGATATTTACCCGGGAAATCCTCAGGACATGGAAATCGTGGGTGTCGCTGCTGACGCGAAGTACAACAATTTGCGAGAGAAAACTCCCACGCGCATCTACGCTCCGTATTTTAATCCCATGTGGGAGCATTCCTACGCTATCTATGAAATCCGCACGTTGGCGGACCCTGCAAGCGTAAGCGCAGCTCTGCGCAAGATCGTGCAGGAGACGAACTCCGCTCTTCCGCCAATTCAGATCCATAGAATGCCGGGGCTGGTGGACGATTCGCTTCAAACGGACCGGTTTATCGCGCGCCTTGCCGGCGCGTTCGGCTTGCTCGCGATGCTACTTGCCAGCATCGGGCTGTACGGCATCATGGCTTACACCGTGGCGCGCCGCACCCGCGATATCGGAATTCGCATGGCGCTCGGCGCACAGCCGGGCGGTGTTCTGTGGCTGGTCCTGCGCGAAACTTTGCTGCTGGTTCTTATCGGAGTTGCGGTGGGGTTGCCTTTGGCGTTCGGCGGAACTCATTTGATCAAGAGCATGCTGTTCGGCATGGGCATCGTGGATCCTGTCGCAATGATAGTTCCCGCGGTAACGCTTGCCGTGGTGGCCGCCTGAGCGGGATTCCTGCCTGCGCGGCGGGCGATGCGCGTGGATCCGATGGTGGCGCTG
>JBAVQA010000311.1:0-5556 GCA_049693595.1 Candidatus Acidiferrales bacterium
AATTACGCTTATAAGACAAAAGAGGAAATAGATTAGAATCGGCAGGTTTGCGTTGAGGAACGTGAGTGTCCGGCGTCCCCGATGGATGAGGGCACCTATGGCCGCGATCATCAATATCCCGAAGAAAGCCGCGTCAATAGGGCTGCCGTCAAGCTGGGCATTGGTTCCCGCAGCAGGCGCGATGCCCAGCCAGACCGATAGGGGCCTTGACCCAATAATCCATAGGTAGAAAACCGGAAGCCAAAGCGCCTTAGATGTTCGGACGGAATTATCTCGATTGAGGAAGAAAAGTCCGGCAATTCCGCAGGCGTAGACCAGGCTCGCTAATGAAGGGTTCATCTTATGTCAGTTCTGATAAAGCTTGGAGTTGGCACTGGAACGTCATGTGGCATCTATAAAAAAGTTGGCGCACCAACTCCGTAAAAGAGGACGGCGTGCAACGAACGGTTGTGAACGTCCAAAGCACCCAAAATCATCGAAACCTTAAATTCCTGGATGAGCTCCATCGAGTGCTTTCTCGTAAGCAGCGAGCAATTCCGGGACTGAATACTCCCATGCAAGCTTCTCTTCGACCCTCTTTCTTCCATACTCTCCCATTTTCTTCCTTTCCTCGGGCTTGTCCAGCAACCAGATAATTTTGGCAGCGAAGTCCGCAACCCCATCGTCCTTGCTGGCGTAAAGAGATGCCTCCTGGGCGCTAAACCTACCCTCCTTCGAATCAAACTGCACGATTGGCTTTCCAAGAGCCATGTATTCCATAATTTTGATCATCGTCGAGATATCATTCATTTCACTCGGTCGGTCCGGATTCACGCATACATCGGCTGTCGAGAGTATCTCCAACAGTTCCCCGTCGGAGACTCTTCCGGTGAAATGGACTCTATCGGCCAAGCCCTTCTCCTCGACCATCTTTTTGAGTTTATTCAGTTCCGTGCCCCCGCCGACGCACGTGAAAAAAATGTCGCGCCTGCCTGAGTCCTTGATGTGCTGCGCAACGTCCAGCAGTATGTCCAAGCCATCTTGAACGCTCATGTTACCCACGTAACCGACCAGATAGTTCTTACCGTTTTTCCGTGCGGGATTGGGGGGAACCGATTTGAATGCTTCCCTTTCCGGGCCGTTGCGGACGACGAACACATTTTTTGAGGCCACACCGCCTCTGCTCACTGCTAAATCCTTATAGCTCATGTTCGTCACCACCACGACATCGCTGAATCGATAGGTAAGTTTTTCGAGGCCCACCAAGATCCTATAGAGCCCTCCCTGCTTCCCGTATTTCGAAACGTACAGTTCTGGATTAGCGTCGTGATGGTCGAAAATGTACTTCACTCCAAAAAGTTTGAATGGCAGTGCAACCAGAAAAATATCATCGGGGGGATTGCAACCTTGAATGACGTCAAAGCCATGCCGCAGGTAGATCCACGACGCATACACGAACTCCCATATCAAAGCGCAACCGTACTCCCACAAATACCCTATCGGAGTGCTTCCCTCTGCGGGTGAGGGGTGTCGATAGACACGGATTCCATTGATGACCTCGAGTCCTTTGGGGCTGGCTTTTCGTCGCGGGCACAATACTGTCACTTCGTAGCCATTCTCTCGAAGCGAATTCGCCTCCCTCCAAACACGTCGATCAAAGGGAACCGTTTGGTTTTCTACGACGATCAAAACCCGTTTTTTTAAGCCCTTGAGGCTCACCGGCTCAGATCTGCCCGTGGATATCTGCGGCACATCTGGTCTTTTTACGTGAGTATTTGTTTCCATGGAATCTGCGTCTCGCCGAGGCTCGGGATTCTTACCAGCAGATTCCGCTGTATTCGCCATTATTGCTTATGCTTTTCGAAATACGCACAAAATCCACGAGACACTGACCGGTGTGCAGCCTTTGAGGGACACTCTCGAACTCAGTGGATTTATTGCCGATCACAATCGTCTCAGCGTGTTGCAGAACTGCATCGATGTTGTCCACCATCAGCCTGGAAATATGTGGAATGCGGTTCAGAATGAAATCGCGATTTGCACCAACTAATCTCGCCACCTGCACGTTCTTGTCGTAGATGCGTACATCGAAACCCTTCCCTGCAAGTCGTTCGATAATTTCAATCATCGGGCTCTCGCGCAGGTCGTCGGTTCCCTCTTTGAAACTGAAGCCCAAGATCCCGATCCGTTTGTGACCCGTTTCCATGATCAACTGAAGACCCCTTGCGACTTGTAATTCGTTGCTCGGCAGTATTGCATTTAGAATTGGCAATTCCAGGTCGTGCAACTTAGCCGAATAAGCCAGCGCTCGAAGGTCCTTGGGTAAGCATGAACCTCCAAACGCAAAACCTGGTTTAAGGTAGGCCGATGAGATGTTGAGTTTCTTGTCTTCACAGAAAATCGCCATGGCCCTGTGGGCATCAATTGAGAAAGACTTGCAAAGATTTCCAATTTCATTCGCGAAGCCGATTTTTAGGGCGTGCCAGCTATTGTCGATATATTTGATCATCTCGGCTGTTTCTATGTCTGTTCTAATTAATGGTGCATTGAGTTTAGCGTACAGCGCAGCCAGTGCATCCCCGCTGGCTCCGTCTAGTTCACCAATGACTGTCTTGGAAGGAGAAGCGAAATCCATCACTGCCGAACCTTCGCGGAGAAACTCAGGATTGTTGCAGACCCCGAAATCCTTGCCTGCTTTCTTCCCCGAGTTTTCTTCCAATACCGGAATTACCATCCGGCGCATTGTCCCGGGCAGGATCGTGCTGCGAATCACCACCGTATGTCGCGCCGTTTTGTCTTTGAGTCCCTGACCCAACTGCTCGCAAACGTGTCTGACGTGTGTCAGGTCAAGATTCCCGTTTATCTGGCTCGGAGTTCCTACGCAGACGAAAGATACATCTGTGTCCAGAATGGCTTGCAGAGAGTCGTCAGTTGCACGAAGCCGGCCGCTCTCTACCGCGTCGGCAATGATCTCCTCGATGTCCGCTTCGATGATAGGTGATTTGCCGGCATTCACCAGCTGCACTTTTACCCGTACTGGATCTACACCAATGATTTCATGGCCTTCCTTCGCCAGGCATCCTGCGCAAACGGTACCTACATAACCCAGACCGAAAATGCTGACTTTCAAGATATGCTCCTTCTCTTACTGGCTTCTTCCGGTGTGAATGCGTGACTGCTCTCTAGAACTGGGCGGTTCGCGTGTTCGCGAGTTCCCTCATCGGGGATTCTCCAACACAAAATGCAGCGGAGCATTGCCTTACGCTCCATCTAGGCACGCACAAAAGACTCCGACTTAGAACTCTCGGCATTGCGATACATGAGGAAACACAAACTTCTAAACAACTGTGCTTGAGCCCAGCGATGCATAGGCGTGTTATCCCAACCCAGAAGGAGACGCCGACTGCGAAACGAGCCATCTGGCTTTTGCCATACAGTCAAGACGTCATTCAGGACGAGAGACAGGAGATGGTCCAATTTCGGGAAACGGCCTCTAAGAAGGACTGCTAAATTAATAGACTCTGCATAGTCATACAACTCGCGCCGATACACAGTCAACCGGGGACGGCTGGAGAAAGGCTTCGGTAAACCGCCATCGTCAAACAGATTTGTTGTGTAGTACTCAATTCCGCGTTTTATAGCTTCCGTACACCCTGAATGGCCTGTTAGTGTTTTGATTTTTGTCAGCGCTTTCATAACAAAGCATGTATGGAAATGATCGATGAAATTTCGCTTTCCGTCCTTCGCGTAATACCAGGAACCGTCCTTATTTTGAGCCTCAAGGACGAAATTCAGATTTCTTTCAGCTACTTTCCAGTATCTCTCGTCTGAGAAATCACGCGCTGCGCTCGTTAGCAGGAAAGCCCGGTAGGCGTTTGCATTTACGACTGCTACTGACTGCTCAGGATCGGGCGTATAGGAGCAAGTGGATGCGTTCGCGGAAGTCTGAAAATCCCTATAGTCGAGAAGAGCGTGCTCGGCAATCGAGTTCATTATCTGAAACCATTCATCAGACCCGTCAATTTCCCAAACCTGTCTAAAAGCCTCATAAACGTACGGTACGGTCGTTATGAGGGGCGTGCCTTCTTTTATCGTTCCGCGTATCGTTTCCCAATTGAATGGATACCCCCAGCAGGAATGGCTGTAGCTTGCACAGCGAGTCTCCTTGAGCACTTCAAGGAAGTGAACCGCTCTCGCGTAGTAACTCTCCTGGTTTAAGAGCTTCGAAAGAAAAGCAAACCCCATCGCATAGTGCGCATCCGCTATCGGGAATCGCTGGCGCTTCCAAAAAATGGCCCTCGCCGACGGCACAAATGCTTCAGAGAGCACCATGGGAGCCACCGCCAAGACCCCCAACTGCGGCTTCCAGTAATACAAGGCCTTGGCGCTTCTCGCTAAATCGCTCGCGTAGAAACTCTGAAAGTCGTAGGAAGTTTCCCCGTATCGAGAGAGCCATTCAGTGAAGGGGAGAAGAACCTTAAGAATTTTCTCTGTCTCTAGAGAAGTCGCGTCGGATGCCGTTGTAGAAGATTGAGATTCGGCCTTGACCTGTAAACTCATTCAATTCTCCGGGCCTTCGTGGCCCCAGTATCTGGCTTGGGCACGACAATTCAGTTCGAATCGATAAAAAGTCGGTGCGTCAATTCCAGAGTCAATAGCCGGTGGATTTCCGTTGTGTAATTGCGATTGCCCTTGAGATGGCCGTCTACGATAGTTCGGACTGCACTTGCGTTGAGATATGGCCGGGCGAGCGATCGTGAGTCAAGTAGCATATCGCGCACATAATTTGCCAACTGGTCGCGATACCAAACCCGAAAGTGAAACACCTTGTGCCGACCCATCCACAGACGCTCCAGGTGAAGTGGGGCAAACATGTGGTCCACTTGGGCGACCCATTGCGGCATGCCGTAATCGTAGGCGTATTCGGCTTTGAATAGGAACTCAAGAAATCCGCGAGTGACGACGCTGTTAAGCCCGCCAACGCCACGATCGGTGCGCAACTTGGCAAGCGCGGGGTTCCCATCTCGAATCAATTGCAGCCTCGCTTCTTCATTGGCCGCTATCGTGCCGGGAGCTTTGTATATGTTCTTCACTAAGTCATTGTCCAGATAAGGCGAGCGCACAGCCACCTGGGTCTGTTCCAGACCAAGTACACCAAAGTGATGCCAAGGCGACTGCCGGAACGCCACAAATGTCATCGGATGAACCTGTTGGCTTCTATCGTAGGTCTCCTTTGCCGCGCGGATTTGCGGCTCCAAACCTGCCTGGAACAATCCCGGGGCGGGTTCTTCCGCTTTGAACATCACCGCGTGCAAAAGCATTTCGCTGCCATATGTCCCAACCATCCGCACCGGAGCGATCTCTCGAGCCTTTTCGCTTACGTAAAGATCCGGGGAACGGCCAAGGTCCACACACGCGTCCGTAAGATAGATGGAGCGTTCCGCGTAGTACGGAAATTTTGCTAGAAATTCCGTGCCGGTAGTGATCACCTGGTGCTGCTGACCGCAAATTTTTGCCACGAGCCGCGCCAGTTGCACATCCTGGTTATCGCGGTACATGCTCCCATATGTGTAGCAT
>JBAVQA010000312.1:0-1535 GCA_049693595.1 Candidatus Acidiferrales bacterium
CTCTACCACTGAGCTACGCCCCTGGATTGATACGATCAAACGTGGGCTTCGCGACTTCGCGAATGCGGGTCTGCGACTACTGGCGTCCAGTTTGCGAAATTAAGTTTAGCATACCGTTCCCGCCAGACCTTTCGGAAATCGCCGACTGCCGGCCGGTCGCGCGGACGATTCGCGGATTCATTTCTTGCGGAGGAGCTCCTTGGCGGCGGCTACGACTTGGTCGGGTTCGAAGCCGAATTTTCTCTGTAGCTCTTTGAGCGGGGCGGAAGCGCCGAAAGTTTTCATGCAGGTCAGGTGGCCATTGGTGCCGACGTAGCGCTCCCATCCGAAGCTGGAGGCTTGCTCGACGGCGATTCGTGCTTGCACGTTGGGCGGCAACACGCTGTGGCGGTATTCCTCGGGCTGATGGTCGAATATTTCCCAGGAGGGCATGGAGACGACGCGCGAGCGGACGCCGTCGGCCAGTAGCTTTTCGTGAGATTCCACTGCGAGGCTCAGTTCGCTGCCGGTGGCGATGATGATTACTTCAGGGTTTGCTCCGGGGGCGTCGGCAAGAATGTAAGCGCCGCGCGCAACGCCAGATGCAGCTGCGCATTTGCTTCGATCCAAAGTCGGCAAGGGCTGACGTGACAGTGCCAGCACAGCGGGTTGGTGGCGCAGCTTCATGATGTAACGGTAAGCTTCGACGACTTCATTGGCGTCACCCGGACGAAGCGTGATTAGCCCGGGGATAGCGCGCAAGGACGCGAGATGCTCGACGGGCTGGTGGGTGGGACCGTCTTCTCCGTCGCCCATAGCGTCATGGGTGAAGACGAAGATGGTCGGAAGTTCCATCAGTGCCGAGAGACGGATCGCGGGGCGCGCATAATCGCTGAAGATGAAAAAGGTGGCGCCGAAAGCGCGGAGTTTTGAGAGCGAAAGGCCATTCACGATCGCGGCCATAGCGTGTTCGCGGATTCCGAAATGCAGGTTCTTTCCGCCAGGAGTAGCCGCTTGGATGTTTCCGGCGCCTTCGTATTTCAGCGTGGTCTTGTTGGAGGGGCCGAGGTCCGCGGAACCTCCGATAAACCAGGGAATATTTTGCGCGAGAACGTTTAACACTTTTCCGGATGCTTCGCGGCCCGCGACTCCTTTTGGGTCGGCGGGGAAAACGGGAAGGTTGCGGTCCCAGCCGTTTGGAAGATCGCGGCGCTGCATCAGGTCAATTTCCGCGGCAAGATCGGGGAATTTCGCGCGATAGGCGGCGAAGAGTTTCGTCCACTCGATGCGGGCCTTTGCGCCGCGGGCACCTACTCCGGCTGCGAAGTGGTCGTAAACGCCGTCCGGAACCAGGAATTTTGCGTCCTCGGGCCAGCCATATCCCCGCTTGGTGAGGCGGACTTCTTCATCGCCCAGCGGTTCACCGTGCGCTTCGGGAGTGTCTTGTTTATTGGGAGAACCCCAACCGATATGACTATCGAGAACGATGAAGGTCGGCCTTCCCTTCGTCTTGCGAAAAACTGAGAAGGCGTTTTCGATGCGATCGATGTCGTTGG
>JBAVQA010000313.1:0-6908 GCA_049693595.1 Candidatus Acidiferrales bacterium
ATCGCCGGGCGGTTTGGTTCCGGCTTGGGCACCTTCTTCTTCGGTTTTTTCACTTCGCGTCTACGTGCGTCTTTGTTTCCCATGCCACATAGGATGCCATAATTTTTAGACTTTGCAACCGCCAGCCTTATTTGCCAATCAGGAGGAAAATGCGCGCCCTCGTCCACGCGTGCGCTCGAGGCAACAGGAAAACCGCGGCTGGCTGAAGCCGGTTCCCTAAACTAAAACGGTGAGAGCGCCGGCAAGTTCCGAGACCAAAGGAACGGGGACACTAACCGCTGAGGTTTTGTGGTTCGTTAGGGATAAAATACCCCCTGCGTCGGAGGTACGTCTGATGAAACTCAACTATGTGATTAAATTCGTCGATGACATGGATCGCGCCGTGAAATTCCATCGCGATGTGCTGGGCTTGCCTTTGAAGTTCGACTCTCCCGAGTGGAGTGAATTTTCCACCGGTGACACTACTCTTGCATTGCATAAGGCTTCGGCAAAGAACGCCGCAGGGACCGTCGAGCTGGGATTCACCGTTCCCGACCTCCACAAATTCTACGCAGACATGAAGGCGAAAGGTGTGCAGTTCAGCATGCCGCCGACCAAGCAGGATTTCGGCAGCGAACTCGCCCAGTTCGTCGATTCCGAAGGCGGACGCAACAGCGTCGGCAAGCAGTAGGCCTTACTTCGAGCGACAAACCCGGCGATGGACTGCCTCGCGTGGCCAAAACGAAAAGATTCTTGTACCCTTGTAGGCCTCTGGTGAATCCTACATATAGGAGGCTTACGGCCATGAGGTTGCCAACGAGATGCATTCGCGCGAAGATGCGGGGTGAAGCGGGACTTTCCGCTCGAGCGCGAGCCGCAAGCTTTTCCGGCCTTCGATTGGGTCAGCAGATTCTTGCCCTCATGCTGGCGATTGGTTTGCTGTTTGTCACGCTGCCGCAGAATTTAGCCGCGCAGGACGCGCAGGCTCCGGCGCAGGACGCGCAAGCTCCGGTGCCAGCCGACGCATCGCCTGCATACACCCCGCAGAGCACGGACCAGTTGGATCAGCTCGTGGCGCCAATCGCACTGTATCCGGATTCTCTGGTGGCGCAAATTCTGGCCGCTTCCACTTTTCCCGCGGAGATCGTCGAAGCCGACCGCTGGGTGCAGGCCAATCCAGATCTGAAGGGCGACGATTTGGCCAAAGCCGTGGATCAGCAGAACTGGGACCCCAGCGTTAAAGCACTCACTGCATTCCCAAGCGTCCTGGCAAACATGGACAAGAACATCTCCTGGACCTCCTCACTGGGCGATGCTTACTACAACCAACAACAAGATGTGACTGACGCTATTCAGCGCATGCGCCGGAAAGCGCAGGCCGCCGGCAATCTGAAAACCACGCCGCAACAGACGGTAGAGGACCAAGGATCGGATGTCGTCATTCAGCCTGCTCAGCCTGACGTAGTTTATGTGCCGGCTTACGATCCGTGGTCCATTTACGGCTACCCGATAGCGCCGTGGCCTTATTGGTACAACTATCCCGGCATCTGGTTTGGCGGCCCGTATCTTTCATTCGGACTCGGCTTCGGGATCGGCTGGTACGGCGGTTTTGGCTGGGGCTGGGGCAACTGGGGATTCGATTGGCATAACCACTATGCGATCTACAACCACGGCCGCTACTACTCCCGCAGCAACACGTTTTATAATCGCAACAATTACTACCGAGGCGGAGGCGAGCGCGGCGTTGCTAACAACGTGAACCGAGGATTCGCCGGACGCGGCGGAGAGGAGGCCAACCGCGGAGACATCGGTGGGCGCGGCGGAGTTGAAAACCGTGGCGTCACGAGTCGGCCTTTCAATGGCGATAACCACGCCGCACGAGGGTACGGCGAAGCGCGTGGCCAATCCGGAACCCGCTCCGGCGCTTTCAGCGGCTACAATCACGGCGGAGAAACCAGAAGCTATTCGTCACGCGGGCAATCCAGTTTTGGCGGCGGTGGCGGATTCCATGGCGGTGGCGGCGGTGGCGGACGCCACCGTTAATCGGAATTTCACAACACTCATAACAATTTGAGAATTTTAGAAACGGAGAAAAGACATATGCGGCGGACAAAGCTGAACTTCAAAAAGTTTTGCTCGGTCAATTTTCTTGCACTAGGTGCCATCGCTTTCATTTTGCCGGCTTGCTTTCCCGCCGTCTCCCAGGCGCAGCAACCGGGGCAAAAAACCTTTTCGTCCGCGGACGAAGCCTGTCACGCCCTCGTGAAGGCGTTGAAAGATAGCGACGATAAAGCGCTATTGCAGATTCTTGGCCCCGACGGAAAAGAGATCATCTCCTCTGGGGATACGGCTGAGGACGAAGCCAACCGCACAAATTTTGTAAACAAATTTCACGAAATGCACCGGCTAGTGGTTGAACCCGATGGTACCACCACTGTTTATATCGGCGCGGACAATTGGCCCACGCCCATACCGCTGGTGAACAAAAGCGGCGCGTGGTACTTCAATACCGATGCAGGAAAGCAGGAAATCCTGTACCGGCGGGTTGGCCAGAACGAACTGTCGGCCATTCGCGTTTGCCAGGAGCTCGTGGCCGCGCAAAATGAATACTTCGCGAAAGAGAACAACGAATACGCGCAGAAACTTGCCAGTGACGCGGGAAAGCAAGACGGCTTGTACTGGGCCAGCGCCGATAAACAATCGGAGAGCCCCATCGGTCCGCTGGTCGCGAACGCAGGCATTCCGAACGGCACGCCAAAGAATCTGCATACTCCCCCTGCGCCATTTCACGGCTACTACTTCCGCATCGTCACGCGCCAGGGAAAGAGCGCTCCCGGTGGCGCGGCCGACTACATTGTTGCCGGAAAAATGACCGGCGGGTTTGCGTTCGTGGCCTATCCCGCTGAGTACCGCAATTCCGGCGTGATGACGTTCATGGTCGGCAAAGACGGAGTAGTGTACGAGAAGGACCTCGGCAAGAAAACCGACTCGGCTGCCAAATCCATCAAATCCTACGACCCCAATCCCAGCTGGAATAAATCCGGCCAGATTCAAGAGCAGTCTGCTGCCGAAAAAAAGCCCCAGTAAGCTGGCGTCCCACCAGAGCATGTGTCGAAACTCCGGTTTTCGTCAGGGCACGACTTTAGTCGTGCCATAAATGACGCGAAATCAATGCGGCTTTAGCCGCTGAGGGACAGAATTTGCGGTTGTAACACGATCTCGCCAGCCCCGAGCCCCTTTTACGATCGCACCAGAGCGTTTTTCGTGAAGGGTTTCGGTCTGCTCCAGCGCAGTTCTACCCGGTTCTGACTCACATTCAAAAACGACTGTAACCCTCTGAAAACAAACGACCGGGACATTTCTAACCGGGGCCAGAACTGCATTTAAGCGATTATGTTTTCGACGTTGAATCCTGCCCACCGCCCCCCGCAAAGCACAAGGGCCGCCGCGCACGGGTACCGGTCAGGCCCGACATCTGTACCAAAGGCCAGTTGCGGAGCATGTGCCGCCCGCATCAGACTAAATAGCGAACCTAATTATGGATACGGAACTCGTACACCTAACTTTCCGCGACGATCCGCCGTTCAACCGCGATGGGATAGTTGCGCTTACATCTATCACAGTAGTAGACTTTGCCGTCGTGGTCGACAATCCAGCCAAATCATCCAAATCGAAAGTCGCAACCTGGAAACCGCATTGGGGCACCGTGCCTCAATGGATAGCGGCGATAACCGGACTCGTGGTGTGTACGGTCCTGGTCATCACGTTTGTCGACAATCACATCGATAAACTATTCAAAACAGTTGACCAGAAGTTCGAAGATATCGGCACGAGATTTGATACCGCTGACAAAAAGGCTGATTCGACGAATCAGGATTTAGCTGCCCTGAGGGAAAGGGTAGGAACGGTCGAAGGGGAGATGAAAATCTTAAGCGGGCACGTCAAGTTGGTGCAAGACCCTAACAAAATTTTGGGCAACATCCAGGCAGACATCCAGAAAGCGACCAGCCCCGGCAACCAACCGATTCCACCAACAATGCTCGCTGATTACAAAAAAACCGTGCAAGCTTTAAACCCGAACTCATCATCGCAATATTGGAAGACCGTAGCGGCGATCATCAACTACCAATCGAAGATCAATCAGTCGAGCGGCGCTCCCGACCCATTGAAAGTTTCGCATCGTTGTCCGGGTCTGACGCAAGGCACAGGGGGCAACAATGTATTTGAAGGGCCGGGTATCCCCATTTCGAACTGCATTTTGGATTTAGATACGACCCATAACGTACTCTCAAATCTTGTTATTAAGGATTCCGTCGTCCGCTACCATGGCGGGCCGGTAGCGCTTCGCGACGTTCTCTTTGTCAATTGCACCTTTATCCTCGATGTTTCATCCACAAACCCGCCGGCCCAACCCGCCATCTTGTTGACCATCCTCAATTCTCCAGATCAGAAAGAGGTAAAAATTACGACGCATTCCTAGTTAGGCCGCGGTATGGGAACAGAGTGTCGGGTTAACTTTCCTCGTAAATCGCTACAGATCCTCGACCTTGACCTAAGCGTTGCTGTGAAGAGCGTGGCGTTACTTGTGCAGCCAGGGAAGCTGGCCCTTGTGCGACAGCGCCAGCAAATCCATCGACACAGCCACCGCGCAGTGAAGGCACACGCCTCCCCAAATCGATTTTAGCTTCCACGCCAGCCAGCCCAGAATTAACCCAGCGAATATCGCGCCGGCAGCCTCCGGCCACGGCTTGCTGAAATGAATCATCATGTAAGGCATCACCGACACCGGAACGGCCAGCACTCCGATGTACCGCGAAAGTCCTCCCACCAAAAATCCCCGAAAGAAAAATTCCACCGCGATAAATTGTCCCGCGTACATTCCTTCCCACATCAGCAAGTCCGCCCAGGAACGCCCCGCCTGCGCGTACATCGGATAGTAATTGTAAAACTCAGGCGTGAGCGAAACGAACCAGATCACCGGAGACACCAGCACGAACAGCGCAACGTAAATCCAAAAATGCTGCGCGAAGCCGCGAAACGAAAGGTTGCAATCGCGCAACCGGTTGCCCGGCTGGACTGCCATCACAATTGCGGGTAACGCGACAGAGCTGATCAGAATCCATAGGATCCACCAGGCCTTCACTCGCAGCACCCAGTAAGGGTCGGGCAAAAACCGATTCGGCGGGTACAACTCCGCGTAGGTCGTATCGCTGCCTACAAAATTCACCACCAGGAGCGCAATGCACGCCGTCACGCAAATGATGGCCAATCCGCGCGCGTCCGTGCTCTTAAGCGTGTCCTTTAGTGAATCGCCGACCGACCGCGGCTCTTCGGAATTTGCATCTCCCGCAAGCGTGACCCTGCTGCTCGCGAGCGGTTCGCGCTCTCGCGACGCAAGCGAGCGCCGGACCCGCCCCTTGCGCGAAGCAGCAGGGAACGCGTGAAGAGGCATAGGCGGATTTTTCGCCGATCTGAGCGACGATTTAAACATCAGTTGAGTACTGCTGCCCTCGTGCTAATTCGTACCTCAGTGGGAAGATGGAGCAATACTTTTCCGTTAAAAACCGACGTGCCCCGACTTCTTCGCGGCCGCTCTCCAAGCACGAACTGACCACACCTCGTCGGCGCGTCCGATAATGAACGCGACGAAGCACAACGCAAAGACCGAATGGTCGAGCGAAGCCCCGAAGTATTGCCAGAACGCCGCGTTCGCCCCTGGATAGTCTGCCGAGAAAAGCATGGCGAGCATCAGCGCGAGTCCACCCACACTCGCAGGCCGCACTAAAATCCCCAGCACTAGCCCCAGCCCGATGCAAAACTCGCCATAAGCCACCACAAAAGCTATCGGCGTCGCGTGGGGCAAAACGAAACCACGCAGAATGGGCTGCATGAATGGATAAACTCCGCCCTCTAAAAACTTGTTAATCCAGAATTGAAACCCGCCGCCCAGCGTGAACTGCGTCCCAAAAACTTTGTACTCGCCGAAGATCAGGAACAAGACGCCCACGCCAATGCGCAAAAATGCGAGGGCGCGCGTATTGCGATTGTGCTGTTGCTCGCTGGTCATAATGGAACGCATGATACCACCGCGCGAGACTCCGACGTAGTTCCTCGGGCACACCTGACGACATCACCCTGAGACGCGGCAGTAACGGTTCCGCAAGTTCTGCTCGGCAAACCTGAGGCTTCGCGGATGGTGTTGGTTTACGTAGCGCCGGGCTTCAGCGGGCATTGGTTTTTCATTTTGCCGAAGCCACCAGAGGTCAAGGCACAAGCAAGATGCCGGGCTGAAGCCCGGCGCTACGAAAACCGCGGGTGCGATTCGGTATGCCGAGCCGAGCGCAGACGGTTCGCCTAAAGCTGGAGCTCCATCACGATAGCTGGTTCATCAGGCTTGTAATAAAAATGCGGAGCCGTTCCGCAAATTGCAAAACCCACTTTTAGATTTAGTTGCAGCATTGCAACGTTGCTCTCTCTTGTGTTGGTGACGATCACCTGAAAGCCCTGCTGCTTTGCGAATTCAATCTGCCACAGCTTCTGCTTCATGCCAAAACCGCGGCGGCGAAACTCGGGCAGAACCCCGGTGCTCATAATGTGCAGGCAGCCTGCCCTCGGCTCGTCGTCGTAGTCCGAATCGCGAATAAACGCCGAGCAGCCCACGATCTTCCCATCGACGATCATCCAGTACGATTCGAATTCAGCCCATTCTTCCGGAGTAAACAGGTCCGCCGGAAACGCATGAAAAATCTTGCGGTCAATTTCGCAAAGCGTGCCGATCTCATCCGGAACGGTCACTCTCCTGAACTCGATTCTTTGTGTCGCCGCAGCGGTGTTGGTTTTGTCCATGTCGCACAACGCCGGATGATATCACCCCGGGGAGCTAACCTTGACGTTGGTCTGATATGCGTCTAACCTTGTTTGTGACAGGA
>JBAVQA010000314.1:0-2192 GCA_049693595.1 Candidatus Acidiferrales bacterium
GTACGTAAGCCCCTTTTGTTAGGCCCGCGGCTGAAGAGTAGAGGCTACGATCAACTGTGGGCATTGCTTGTCGAGACAAAACAAGTGCTACCGGCTGGTGCCGGAGGCGGACGATAAGTTTCCAGGCTTCGACCACTTCGTTGGCATCGCCCGGACGTAAGACGATCAGGTTTGGAATGGCACGCAGCGAAACCAAATGCTCGATTGGTTGGTGCGTGGGACCGTCCTCACCGACTCCAATCGAATCGTGCGTAAAGATGTAGACAACCGGGAGCTCCATGATCGCGCTTAGCCGAATCGCGCCGCGACCGTAGTCACTAAATATCAAGAAGCCGGACCCGAACGGCCGGAGTTTCGAAAGCGCCAGCCCGTTTAAGATCGAGCCCATGGCGTGCTCGCGGATCCCGAAATGAATGTTGCGTCCGGAATAAGCAGCGGCTTGAAAGTCTCCCGCACCGTCGAACACCAGCCGCGTTTTTGTTGACGGAGAGAGGTCGGCCGATCCACCAACAAGCCACGGAATGCTTGCTGCAAGTGAGTTTAGAATCTTTGCGGATGCATCCCGGCCCGAAACACCCTTGGGGTCGGCAGGAAATGTCGGGAGCGATTGATCCCATCCGGCAGGAATTTCACGCCGCTGCATCTGTTTGATTTCGAGCGCAAGCTGCGGATAGGCCTTCTTGTACGTAGTGAAGGACTGATACCAATCTTCTCGCGCTTTCCTGCCCCGGTCGCCGATACCGTGCTTGAAGTGATCGTAAACACCGTCGGGCACCAGGAACTTCGCGTCCTCTGGCCAGCCGTAGCTTGCCTTGGTTAGCTTGATTTCTTCCTCGCCCAGGGGTTCGCCGTGCGCGGAACTTGTATCTTGCCGGTGGGGAGACCCGTAGCCGATGTGGCTATCGACGATAATCAGCGTCGGCCGCCCAATTGCTTTCCTGGCGGCGTCGAGGGCACGATCAACGGAATCAAGATCGTTCGCATCTCTCACGCGGGCAACATTCCATCCGTACGCGGCGAATCGGGCGGCAACGTCTTCCGTGAATGCCAAATCCGTTGAACCCTCAATCGTTATGTGATTGTTGTCGTAAATCCAGCACAGATTGTCGAGCTTGAGATGTCCTGCAAGCGAAGCCGCCTCGCTCGAGATTCCTTCCATCATGCAACCATCGCCACACACGGCGGAAACTCGGAAGGTGAAGACCTCATGATCGGGGCGGTTGTACCGCGCGGCGAGCCACTTACCAGCGATGGCCATGCCTACACTTGTAGCCACTCCCTGTCCCAGCGGACCCGTAGTCGTTTCGACGCCTGAAGTCCAGTGGTACTCAGGATGTCCAGCGCACCGACTTCCCGATTGTCTGAATGACTTAATGTCTTCCAGCAAGACCGAAGGTCTACCGAGAACTTCGTACTCTGTGTCAACGGCCTTTGTCTGGGTTAGGTGAAGAACGGAATAAAGCAACATCGAGGCATGGCCGCAAGAAAGTACAAATCGATCGCGATTAGGCCAGAGCGGATCCTCAGGATCAAATTGGAGATGTCGTTGCCATAGAGCATAAATCACCGGAGCCATCCCCATGGCGGTCCCCGGATGGCCGGAGTCGGCCTGTTGCACGGCATCAATACAGAGAGTGCGTATTGTGTTTACGCACAAAATGTCTAAGTCTTGGTTCTTAGAGGATCCCGATTTCTCATTCAAAGGCGCCTTCGTCACAATCGCTCCCCGTCCTCTATAAAATGTTGCGGCTCTGAAAACAGGGCGCAGAAGTCCACGCAATGGATCCTTCGCGAGGAGACCCACATTCACGCCACTCCGAACTCGCAGGTTTATTTCAATGAAAGCTTCACTGACTTACCGGCTTGCTCGATTTCGATCTTGTCTTCGCGGGCCAGCCATCCCAAAGCCATCCAAGCCACCGATTCTTTCAACTTCAGCTCTTTGGTCATTTCCTCGACTGTCGAGTCGCGATGCTCCTCGAGGTGACGCCACACTTTTCCAGCGCAATCGCCGATCTCATCCATCATTGTGAAAGCTCCTCTGTACGATTGAAGTTAGTCGGTTGATCGATCCTGTTACATCCATTTAGCCTTTGCCGAGGAAAGGGACGCCGGCGAGCGAGATCCGATTTCCCCCACCAATTGATCCACAGCTTCTGCAACTTCTGCGCCGCGAAAAACGGCCGTTCCCC
>JBAVQA010000315.1:0-17583 GCA_049693595.1 Candidatus Acidiferrales bacterium
GAGCAGTACCAGGCGCTTCTTCGGAGGGGAGAAAGTCGCGACCGAGAATGGGTCGCACACCCAGCATGGAGAGAGTATTCGGGGAGACTGCATAACCGTCGATGCTTTCCGGCTGAGCGACGCCGGACAGGTTGAAGGCGCGATTGTTGAGTGCGGCCATTTGCAAGACCGTGCGGCTTTGTTTGCGCCAATCGAGAAAATCGGGATAAGAGGGCGAGTGTACGCCGACTCTTTGAGACGTAGCCCGGATGATCAAGAGCTGGTCGGCGTGGGTATAAGGCAACGGGCGAAGCAGGACAGCGTTGACGACGGAGAAGATGGCGGTGTTGGCGCCGATGCCGAGGGCGAGGGTGAGGACGGCGACGGCGGTGAAGCTGGGATTTTTGCGGAGCATGCGAGCGCCGTAGCGCACGTCCTGGAAGAGGGAGTCTAGCCAGGCACCGGCCCGGCCTTCGCGGACGTCTTCTTTCACGTGTTCGATGCCGCCTAATTCGATGCGTGCGGCACGGCGTGCTTCTTCCGGGTCCATGCCATTACGCATTTTTTCCTCCGCTAGCATTTCGGCGTATCCGCGGACTTCCGCATCGAGTTCCTGGTCATCGCGGCGGTTGGCGAAGACATTTCGGAAGAAGTGTTTCATCCGCGAAAGTGTGGGCATAGTTTCTGCTCCTTGTTGCTACGCGAACTTAGGAAGCTTCCAGGGCGCGGGCGATGGCCAAGGAAATTCGACCCCAGCGCTGGGTTTCTGTGTCGAGCTGGCGGCGGCCGGCTTTGGTCAGGCGGTAAAACTTGGCGCGGCGATTATTTTCGGATTCGCCCCAGGAAGAGACTAGCCAGCCTTCTTCTTCCATGCGATGGAGAGCGGGAAAGAGGGAGCCGGGCTTCACTTGGAATGTGCCTTTGGTGATCTGTTCGATGCGGCGGGAGATGCCGAGCCCGTGCATTTGGTCCAGGGCGAGGGATTTCAGAATCATCATGTCGAGAGTGCCTTGGAGGAGATTGGTCTGGTCATTGATCTGGTCTGGGATCATATTTCTCCTATAGACGATCTGTAGGAAAATACGTTAGCTCGTATAGTCAGTCAATAGGAAGTTTATTTGTGAGCCCCGTTGGCTTCAGGGGCTAAAGCCCCAGAGCTATGCGCGGACGGACGGCGGGGCTGAAGCCCCGCCCTTCCACGGCGAAGACGCTAGCGGGCGGGAGGCACCGAGGCGCGGTTGACATGGCGGGGGCGTGCGGGCACAATCGGCGGGCAAGGTGACGCGCAGGCTCTCGCACCCGATGGAAGTTAGGCTCAACTCCCGCTCCGCGGCCTGTGAAATCCAAATCCGACTGAAAGAGGCTATTCGATGATTCGACGCGCTACGTTCATGTTGCTAGGAATTCTGATTATAGTATCTCCGCTGGGGCTCGCGGCGCAGAGTGCTGACTCGCGCCAAATGCTTGAGACCGTTTCGGGGGAAAGCTCGGCGGCGGGAGGCTGCTACACCGCTGGCGTTCCCGATGAGCAAGGCGGGCACGGATTTGATCTCGCGAATCTGGACCGCTCGGTTTCTCCTTGCGATGACTTCTTTCAATTTGCCGATGGCGGGTGGGTGAAGAGCCATCCGATTCCGGCGGCGTATCCGTCGTGGGGCACGTTCAACAAACTTCACGAAGATAATGAGAATGCGCTGCAGAAGATCCTGGACAAGGCAGCGGCGGACAAGAGCGCTGCGGCGGGTTCGAACTGGCAGAAAATTGGGGATTTTTATGCGAGCTGCATGGACGAATCTGCAATCGAGACGGCGGGCATCCAGCCGTTGCAGCCGGACCTTCAGCGCATCGCGGACATAAATGATGCGAAGGCGCTGCAAGCGGAGATTGCGTACCTGCAACGTCAGGGCGTGCGCGCGGTTTTCGGTTTCGGTTCACAGCAGGATTTCAAAAACAGCACGCAGGAGATTGCTGGGGCGCGGCAGGGCGGGTTGGGAATGCCGGACAGGGATTACTACACGAAGGACGACGAGAAATCGGTGACATTGCGAGCAGCTTATGTGCAGCACGTGACGAATATGTTCAAGCTGGCCGGCGACGATGACGCAAAAGCGGCTGCGGAAGCGAAGACGGTGATGGACATTGAGAGTTCGCTGGCGAAAGCGTCGATGACACGCGTGGAGACACGCGATCCGGAGCACGTTTATCACAAGATGACTTTGGCGCAGCTTAAGGAGCTGACTCCGAATTTTGCGTGGCCCGAATTCTTTGCAGAAGTGGGCGCGCCGCCGGTCGCGGACATGAATATCGGGCAGCCCGAGTTCTTCAAGGCCACGAATGCCTCTTTGACGTCGGTTCCGCTCGCGGATTGGAAAGTGTATTTGCGCTGGCACCTGATTCACACTGCCGCGCCGGGGCTTTCGTCAAAATTTGTAAATGAGAATTTTGATTTCTATGGAAAGACGCTGGTGGGGACCAAGGAACTGCTTCCGCGATGGCGCCGATGCGTGCAGGCGACCGACGCAACTTTGGGGGAAGCGCTGGGACAGTATTACGTGAAGGAGAATTTTCCGCCGGAAGCGAAGGCGAAAGCCATCGTCATGGTGAAGAATTTAATGGCGGCATTGCGCGACGATCTGGCCACGCTGGACTGGATGAGTCCGGAGACAAGGAAGCAGGCGGCGGTGAAGCTGGATGCCATCGCGATCAAAATCGGGTATCCCGATAAATGGCGGGATTATTCGGCGTTTCAGGTGGATCGCGGGCCCTATGCGTCCAACGTGATTCGGAGCGGGCGATTCGAGGTGGCTCGCGAGCTGGCGAAGATCGGCAAGCCGGTCGATCGCTCGGAGTGGGGAATGACGCCGCCAACCGTGAATGCGTATTACAACCCTTCGATGAACGAGATCGTGTTTCCGGCGGGGATTCTGCAGCCGCCTTTTTACGATGCGAACCGCGATGATGCGATGAACTATGGCGGAATCGGAGTGGTGATCGGGCACGAGATGACGCACGGGTTTGACGACCAAGGCGCAAAATTCGACGCGCAGGGGAATTTGAAAAACTGGTGGACCCCGGAAGACCTGGCGAATTTCAAGGCGCGCGGAGACTGCGTGGCGAAACAGTTTGATGAATTCGAAGTGGAGCCGGGACTGCATGAAAACGGCAAGCTGGTGGAAGGTGAGAGCATCGCGGATCTGGGCGGGTTGACGATTGCTTATGCCGCGATGGAGAAATCGTTCGAAGGGAAACCCAAGCCGGAAAAGATTGACGACTTCACTCCCGAGCAGCGGTATTTCATCGCGTTTGCGCAGATATGGGCGGGAAGCAATCGTCCTGAATTCGCGCGCCTGATGGTATCGACGAATCCGCATCCGCTAGGGCGGTATCGCACGAACGGACCGGTTTCCAACATGCCGGCGTTTGCGAAGGCATTTGGGTGCAAGGCGGATTCGCCGATGGTTCGGACGGAGGCGTTGCGGTGCCGCATTTGGTGATGCCGGCGGGAGCGCAGCCTTTCAGTGCATCTCGGTGGACTATGGCACAGGGGCTGGCTCAGGAGACGGAGCAGGAGCGTAGGCGGGCTCGGTTACGCTAGCGGCTTGGTACTCGCGGTACCACAAAGCTTCGGAAGCTCGTTGCCAGAGCCGCGTTGCAATCCAAAAAAGAACGATCGCCTGGGCGAGCAGAAATGCTGCGGTGGTGGATCGCGGACCCAAATGATACATCCAGAAATGCAGCCCCAGGCCGCTGAGAATCCACGCCAGCAAGCTGATGCGAAGATAGAGCCAGAAGAGCGAGCCGAAGTTGTGCCAGAGCAGCGAAGCGGCGCGGCGCAAGGCCCGGTGCATTCTGGTTTCGTCCTCGGCGACGGAGATGACTTGCGCCATATCAAACCACAACCGCACGACAATCAAGAGCAGCAAAACCACCAGTACCGCGGCGTAAAGAAAGTAAGCCGAAGAATACGGAGAAATAGATTTGTCTTCGATTCGGTCGTAAATCGGACCGCAAATCGCAATGAAAATGCCGATGGGGATAAACGCCAGCAGCATGTAAATCACCAGGCGGACAAAACGCCAGAAGTGGCGTCCGCAGGCTTCGAAGAAGACGGCGGTGGAGGGTTTCGCGTCATAGCAATAGGTTGCGAGAATTCCGCCTGCAGCAAACAGCATAAAAACCGCAAAAATCACAGAGTAATGAAAGACGGCCGGGCCCGGCGCCTCGATGGGAGAATCCGGCTGCCCCGCAAGTTCGAAGAGGGCGGGAAGATCGAACCCGTTCGCAAGGCGCTGTGACGCCAAACTATGGTCCATTGCCGGGGCGGCGCGTTCGACCATGCCGCGGATAGCAAACACAGCAAGGACGAGGTTGAGGATAAAAATCCACCACAAGATTCGCTGCCATCGCCAAACGAGTCCGGCTCCGGATACAAAGGTCTTCGGCCTTACTGCCTTCATGCGTTCTACTCCTTCAATATCCAGCTAGGATACCCAGGCCAGAAATTGTGAGACGCACTCGCTGGCAAAAATCCAGAGATTCTGAAGCTTGTGGATGGCGCGCTTGTCTTCCTGGACGGTGTAGCTGTTGTTAAAGAGATTTCGGTCAAGCCAGACCTGATTTCCGGGGTCGATTTGGGCGGAGTCAAGCTCGGCTTTGCGATCGTAGGTATAGCGTATCCAGCGGTCGCGGCCCTCCCAGTGCTCCGTGGTGGAAGAACCGTCGTCAAATTTGACGACGATATCGATTGGAAAGACAAAATCGCCCTTGCGGTGGACAGTGATATAAGTGCGATGAATTTCGTCGGAGGCGTTCTTTCCGGAGATTTCCTTTTCCCACCAGTTCAAGCGGTCGGAGTGTGCGTTCCAAATTTCGTAGTCAAGTATGCTGGTGCCATAAACGGCTTGATCGAAATACCACTTGAGGTTCTGGTGAGAAACGTCTTCGATCGTCTTTAGAAAGTCTTCCCCCGTTGGATGTTTGAACCGATAACGCAAAAAGTATTCATGAAGCGCTGCGCGCATGGTGTCTTGGCCGATAATTTTTTCGAGTGTGATAAGAACCGTGGCTGTCTTGCTATAGCTGACCGCTTCGTAGGCATCGTTGTTGATGAACTCCCAGGAAAAACGGGTCATAGGATCGGTATCGGGAAGTGATATGTAACGGAGACGTTGCACTTCCGAATCGCTCGCGGTGGCAAAAGGAAAGTTGAAGCGCGAGGTGTTTTTTCCGTACAGCTCGTCCATCACCTTTGCTTCGAGGTAGAAGTTAATGCCTTCGTCCAGCCAGGCGTCTTCGAATTCGTTGGTGGCCACCATGCCGTACCAATACTGATGGCCGAATTCGTGCTCGACGACAGCCTCAGGAGCAAGAATGCTTTTCGGCATAAACCAAGCCGTCCCGGCGGTGATCAGCGTGGGATATTCCATTCCTCCCGCGTCCAAGGCGCCGTGAGGGGGATCGACCACGGTGATGCGGTCGTACGGATAGGGTCCGATCCACTTGTCGTACCACGCAAGGGTGGCTTTCAGAGCCTGCACGTAGCGGGGTGCCGAAGCCATGTTTCCGGGAGACATCAGCACATGAATTTTTACCGGACCGGCGCTGCCGGTCCAGGAATCTTCGATGACGGAGTAATCGGGACTCGCAGTCCATGAAAAATCGTGGACGTCTTCGGAATGAAATTTCACGGTCTTGGTACCGTCGGAATTGTCGGAGCTGGAGATCAAATCTCCGGACGCGCCGACAATCTCGTTTTGCGGAAGTGTGACGTTGACGTCAAAGGTTCCGAAATCGGCGAAGAATTCCGAGTTCGCGTGAAACTGATGGCAGTTCCACGCATTCTTCCACCACACGCCGACTTTGGGAAACCATTGCCCAACCACATAGAAATCGCGTTTGTAACCGGTGCGGTCAAGGATTTCGGGGAGTTCATCGTGAAAACTCATGCGGAACTGCACCGACTCGCCAGGTGCTATTGGTTTCGGCAAAGTGACCTGAAACACGGAGCGGTCGTTCGCGTTGCGATCGTCTGGCTGAATGAACTCCATTTTGCCCGTGAGATCGCCCATCCCTTCAACCTCGAGTTTACTTACAGTGATTGAGCCATGATGCTTATCGTCCCAGCCGGCATTTGGACCGGTGCCGCGGGTTCCAACCAGGCGGACTTCGGTCATGAATGTCGATTGAGGCTGGAACGCGTTCAAATATAGATGGAATGGAAAAGTTTGCTGGGGCTGGCCGGTAAGATTTCGATAGACGAGCGTTTCCGTGGCGTCGATGGTGTGGGCGGCGGTGTTCAGTTTTGCGTTGATGTCGTAGGCGACGATTCTGGTGGAGAGCGTGGAGCTTGACGCGGAGCGAGCCGCGGGGTTCGTCCTGTGGGTCGTAAGTTGCGGCGACGATTGGGATAGGGCGCTCGCGGACAGCAACATTGCGCCAGCAAGAAAGCTGATGCGCCATCTGCGAAGCATGCACCCTCCCCTCATATTTAAAGCTGTTGGACAGGCAACGGCAAGGCGGAAAATCCAGACAAACAGTACGCCTCGACGATTAACTGCGCAAGGGGCGAGTGTTCTGCTCCCTGTGACGGTCTGCGAATCCTGCGCAACGGCCCGGGGCGTCGCGGTTGACGCTTTCCGCTTCACCGACTAAACTGAAATGTAAGGACGGGCTGCCACGAAACAGCGGCAGCGGCCTGGGAGTTAACCTGCGTTACCTATGAGTCCGACGGTCCTGCAACAGAAACGACATCAGCAGATACTGACCGATGTGGTGCGCACATACATCGAGACCGGGGAACCGGTGTCTTCGCGCAGCATTTCGCGGATGCACATCGAGCCGCTGAGTTCCGCGACGGTGCGCAACGTGATGGCTGATCTGGAGGACGAAGGGCTGCTTTACCAGCCACACACTTCGGCGGGGCGTGTGCCGACGGCGGCGGCTTATCGTTTTTTTGTGGAGCAGGTGTCGGCGCAGGCGACGGCGAGTCCGGAAGACCGGCAGTGGATTCGAAGAGAGTTGGAAGCGGCGCAGACGCCGGAAGCGGTGATGGAGCGAGCTAGCCACGTCCTGGCGGCGGTTTCGCGCGGGCTGGGAATCTTTATTTCGCCGCCACTGGCGCGGAGCGTTGTAGAGCATCTGCGATTTTTGCTTTTGCCGGACACACGCGTGCTGGTGGTACTGATTTCCGGGGGTGGTGTGGCGCGCGACAAGCTTATTCGGCCGGAGCGTTCGTTCAGACAGGAAGACCTGGACCGCATCGCGGACTATCTGAACCGTCATTATATTGGCTGGACCTTGGAAGCCATGCGCGCGGACCTGCGCAAGCAGCTCGATCGCGACCGCGAGCAGTACGGCCGCATGGCGGACGACGCGCTGCTGCTTTGCGATCCGACTATTTTGGGAGACGGCGGAGACCGCAAGATATACGTGGAAGGCGCGGCGCAGATTGCCGCTTCACCCGATTTTACGAATCAGGAGCAGTTGCGCGAATTGCTGCAGGCCATTGAAGAAAAAGACCGCCTGGTTGCGCTCTTGAGCGGATGCATTGAATCACCCGAGGCCGTGCATGTGGAGCTCGGACTTGATAAAATTTCGAATGGCGGAAAACATTTAGCTCTGGTTTCGGCGTCGTATTCGTCGAACGATCAGGTGCAGGGAACGCTCGGCATTCTGGCGCCGATGCGGATGCACTACGAGCGAGTAATCACGGCTGTGGCTTTCATGGCGCAGTTTTTCTCCGAGAACCAAGAAGGCGGTTGAATCCATGGCGTCGAATAAAGACAAAGAAAATTCAAAGCCATTCGTGGCGACAAGCGGCGGCAAGTTAGTGGACCGGCCGGAGTCTGCGACAGGCGAGAGTCCGGCGGCGGCTCGCGCGCTGGATCCGCAAACGGAAGGCGGCGTGGCAGTGCCGGACGAAATGCGAAAGCTGGTCGCCGAGAAACAAGAATTGATGGATACGCTGGTGCGGCGCCAGGCCGACTTCGAGAATTATCGCAAGCGGATGGAGAAGGAACGGCAGCACGATCGGCATCGCGGAGTTGAATCGCTTATCGAGGGCATATTGCCGGTGCTGGACGCGTTTGACCGCGCTTTGGAGGCCCGCGACGATCCTCAGTATGCGGAGTACCGCAAAGGGTTCGAGTTGATCCGGCGGCAATTATGGGATTTGCTCGCGAAGCAGGGCGTGGAGCGCATTGACGCTGTGGGCAAACTATTCGATCCGCATCTGCACCATGCAATCGAAAGTGTGGAAACCACGGAACATGAGGAAGACACGGTGATTGCCGAAATGCAGCCCGGTTACACGTTTCACGATCGCGTGCTGCGGCCTGCGATGGTTCGCGTGGCGAAAGATTCGTAAGCGCCTGTATGGCATCGAATCTGTATCTATCTGAAACAATTATTCTGTGCGCGTTCAGTTCTTGGGGTTTGACTACCAATTAAAAAGGGACCGATGGCCGCAACGAATTCAAAAGATTTTTACGAAGTTCTGGGCGTAGAGCGCGAAGCTTCGCCCGAACAGATTAAGTCGGCGTATCGCAAAGCTGCTTTGCAATTTCACCCCGACCGTAATCCGGAGAAGAAACCCGAAGCGGAGGAAAGTTTTCGAGCGGCCAGCGAAGCGTACGCGGTCCTTTCCGATCCGCAAAAGCGCTCGGTGTACGACCGTTACGGCGCGGCAGGACTGGGGAGCCGCGGATTCGATACTGGTTTCAATTCGAGCATCTTTGAAGAGTTTCAGGACATTCTCGGAGGACTGTTCGGTTTTGAGGACGTATTGGGCGGAGGGCGGCGGCGCGGCGGGCGGCAACGAGGCCAGCGCGGCGCGGATTTGCGGTACGACATGTCGCTGACGTTCGAAGAAGCCTCCACGGGAGTAAACACGAAGATTCGCGTCGCGCGACACGAGGCATGCGAGGCTTGCAAAGGTACCGGAGCGAAACCGGGCAGCGGAATGTCAACGTGCAGCACTTGCAAAGGGCACGGGCAACTGGCTTACCAGCAGGGATTTTTTTCGATCACGCGCACTTGTCCGGCATGCCAGGGAGCGGGGCAGGTGATTCGCGATACGTGCCTGACTTGCCGCGGGCAGGGACGCATCGAACGCGAGCGGACTTTGGAGGTCGGCATTCCTGCCGGCGTGGATTCGGGCACACGTTTGCGCATGACGAACCAAGGGGAGCCGGGCACGAATGGTGGAGCGACGGGCGACCTTTATATTTTTCTTGAGGTGAAGGAGCACGCATTTTTCGAGCGGCGCGGCGCGGATCTTTATTGCACGATTCCTATCAGCGTCACTCAAGCTTCGCTGGGAGCGACGATCAAGGTTCCGACGTTACAGGGCGAAGACGAATTGGTGGTTCCGGAAGGGACGCAGTCCGGGCAGATCTTTCGCAAGAAGTCCAAGGGCATGCCGAACCCACATGGCGGGCGAGGGGACCTTTACATCAGCATTCGGGTTGTGATTCCTGCAAAAGTATCGCGCGAACAGCGGCGCTTGTTGGAGCAGCTTGGCGTGTCGTTGAAGGTGGAGAATAAGCCGGCCGAGCGGTCGTCCAGCTTTTTCGAAAAAGTGAAAGATATCTTCGGCTAGTTTTTGGCCTTCCTCCAATTTACATCCTTCCTCGCAAGTGAGTTCACGCTAGAATAGCGCCGTGCGCAGGCGCTTCTTCACTGACCGGTTCGAATCGGATTCCGCTATATTGCGCGGCGATGGTGCCGAACATCTTGGTCGTGTGCTACGCGCCGAGCCGGGACAACTTTACGAGCTGAGTGACGGTGAGCGGGTTTGGCTGGCGCGGGTGGATAAAGTGTCATCATCGAAGCGAAGCGGCAGCCAAGTCGAATTTACGTTGATGGAGGAAATCGAAGAGCGCGAGGCCGCGCTGAGGATACAGCTTCTAATTTCGCTGGTGAAATTCGACCGATTCGAGTGGTGTTTGGAGAAGGCGACGGAGCTTGGCGTGAGCGAGATCGTGGTGCTCGCGGCAGCGCGTACGGACAAACCGCTTCTTGCTGCAGTTCCGAAGCGGCGCGCGCGTTGGGAGAAGATTCTGGTGGAATCCGCGCAGCAATGCCGGCGGCTGCGCCCTCCCATTCTGCGGACGGCGCAGGATCGAACGCGGGGCGGCAAGTTTTCCAGCGCGATTCGTCCCGAGGATGCATTCGCACAGGCGAGCGCGGCTTGCAAACTTGTCTTGTCTGAACGGCGCGATGCAAAACTAATGCGCGACGCGTTGACTGTTTATGCGGAACCGTCGGCCAGCATTGCGATTGGGCCGGAAGGCGGGTGGACTGACGACGAATTGGCGTCCGCTCGTGCGGCCGATTTTGTGGAAGCGTCGCTGGGGCAGAACATTTTGCGAACGGAGACGGCGGTGGTGGCTGCGCTGGCTATTCTGGAGTTCACGTTGGGCGAATAGGAAGACTGAAAGGCCGTCGCGATGAGTTGGCGAGGGCGGGGTTGGCGTGTTATAAATAATTAGGCAAAGAATGTTTGAGACTCCTCATCCTGGGCAAGAGAATCCGACGGAAAACGGACGTATTCCTCAATTGGGGCGCGAGCTGCGGAGCTGGACGCGCGATCTGGCTGTGGCGCTGGGGCTTGCACTCGTCATCATTATTTTTCTCTACCAGCCGGTGAAGGTGGAAGGGACGAGCATGGCGCCGCTGCTGAGCGATCAGGAACGAATCTTCATCAACAAGTTTGTTTATCGATTTGAGCCTATCGAGCGCGGGGACGTGGTCGTATTTTGGTATCCGCTGGACAAATCGAAGTCGTTCATAAAGCGTGTGATTGGTTTGCCGGGAGAAACAATCGAGCTGCGCGGCGGGCTGCTTTACGTTAACGGCAAGGAATCGAAAGAAATTTATATTCCGTCGAGCTACTTGGACGGTTCGAGCTACGGCCCTATAACGATTCCGGCGGGAAATTATTTTGTGATGGGCGATCATCGGGATAGCTCGAATGATTCGCGGGTGTTTGGGCCTGTGGGGCGGCCGTACATTTACGGGAAGGCGGTTTTCGCTTACTGGCCCGTGGATCATTTTGGATCGCTGACGATGTCGTCAACGGTAAACGCGGCATCACGATGAACTTTGGAGGACACACTGACGCAAGACCCGGCAGCTCGCGCGATTCTCGCGCTCGAAGACGGGCGAGTATTTAAAGGCCGCGCGGCGGGCGCTCGAACGCGCCGGGGCGGAGAAGTCGTTTTCAATACCAGTATTACCGGGTATCAGGAAGTTTTCACCGATCCGAGTTATTCCGGCCAAATAGTCTGCCTGACGTATCCGCACATCGGGAACGTGGGCACGAATCTCGACGACGAAGAATCCGCGAAGCCTTACATCGAAGGACTGATCACGCGGGAATTCTCTGCGCTGGCTTCCAATTGGCGTTCGAGCGAGACGGCGCATGCTTACCTGGAGCATTACGGAGTACCGGTGATTTGGGATGTAGATACGCGGGCGCTGGTGCGGCATCTGCGAGATGTTGGCGCGTTGCGCGGAGTGGTGGCGACGGACGGCACGGCGGAGGAGAAACTTATCGCCGAGGCTCGCGCGTTACCGACCATGGCTGGGCTCGAGCTTGCGAGCCGAGTCACTTCGAAGAAACAGTACGAATGGAGCCGCGGGTCGATTGATCTTGATGCGGCACAGGGTGCGGGCGTTGGTGCGACCGCAGTGGGTAAGGCGACCCGCGTTGCGGGTTCGGGAGCAGAGCCACGCTACAAAGTGGTGGCGTATGATTTTGGGATCAAGCAGAACATTCTGCGGCTGCTGGTGGACTACGGGTGCGACGTGACCGTGGTGCCGGCGCAGACTTCCGCCGAGGATGTGCTCGCGCTCGAGCCACAGGGCGTTTTTCTTTCGAATGGGCCGGGGGACCCGGAACCGATCGGATACGCAGTGGGAAATATTCGCAAGATGCTGGGGCGCGTCCCGATTTTTGGGATTTGCCTGGGGCACCAGCTCTGCGGGCTGGCGCTGGGCGGGCGCACGTTCAAGTTGAAGTTTGGACATCATGGCTCGAATCATCCGGTGCAGAATTTGCGGACGCGGAAGGTGGAGATTACGTCGCAGAATCACGGGTTTTGTGTGGACCCGGATTCGTTGCCGGCGAGCGAGGTGGAGATTACGCACGTGAATTTGAACGATCACACGAACGAAGGGATGCGGCACCGGTCGCTGCCGTTGTTTAGCGTTCAGTATCATCCGGAGGCTTCGCCTGGGCCGCATGATGCACGGTATCTGTTTGATGATTTTATCGCGATGATGAAAGAAGGTGTTTGACGGGTCGCGGATCGCTATCGGCACTCGAGCCAATACAACCAACCTGTCATTCCGAGCGCAGCGAGGAATCTGTTCTTGCGATGGAAAGGCACTATTGCACATACATCATGGCCAGTCTTTCACGCCGGGTGTATGTAGGCGTGACCAACAATTTGATGCGGCGTACAGGGGAGCACAAGGACGCGCGCGTTCCCGGATTCGCTGAAAAGTATCGGATCAACCGGCTTGTTTACTTTGAAGCTTTTCAGTATGTGCGCGATGCGATCGCGAGGGAGAAAGAGATTAAGGGTTGGCGACGGTCAAGGAAAGTCGCGCTGATTGAAGCGGGGAACCCGACGTGGGCGGACCTCGCGGAGGGCTGGTGGGCCGGGAAATTTGAAAGAGAGCAGATCCCTCGCCTAAAGGCGGGCTCGGGATGACAGGTTTGTGGTGGTGGGATCGACCTAGGATGGGTCGAAGCGGGCCAGCAAGAAGTTCAGACCTCGCGGAGAGTTGGACGGCTGGGAGGTTTGAGAGAGAACAGATCCCTCGCCTAAAACCAGGCTCGGGATGACAGGGTTGTGGAGGTGGGTTCGACCGAGGATGGACCGAAGTGGGTGAGCAAGAAGGGAAACGCCACAGCGGACCGAGGATGGGCTGAAATGGGCGTAGGTCGACTGGGAATGGGCTGAAGCTGGCGAATTAATGGACGATGCCGATGCGAGCTGACGTTAATGCGGGAATGAAGAGACACTAGGGACGATGCCGAAACGGACTGACATTAAGAAAATATTGATCATTGGCTCGGGGCCGATCGTGATCGGGCAGGGGTGCGAGTTTGACTACTCGGGGACGCAGGCCTGCAAAGCGCTGCGTGCGGAGGGGTATGAGGTGGTGCTGGTGAACTCGAATCCGGCGACGATTATGACGGACCCGGAGACTGCGGACCGGACTTACATTGAGCCGCTGGCGAAGGAATATCTGGAGGCGATTATTGCGGCGGAGCGGCCGGACGCGCTGTTGCCGACGGTGGGCGGGCAGACGGGGCTGAATCTTGCGGTGGAACTTGCCGAGGCGGGCATTCTTGAAAAATACAATGTGAAGCTGATTGGCGCTTCGTTGAAGGCCATCAAGATCGCGGAAGACCGGCTGCTGTTCAAGAATGTGTGCCGCGAGATTGGGCTAGAAGTACCGGCGTCTGAAGTTGTGACTACGATTCCTGACGCTGTGCGTCTGGCGGACGAGCTTGGATATCCGGTGGTGATTCGGCCTTCGTTCACGCTGGGTGGAACCGGGGGATCGATTGCTTACAATCGCGAGGAGTTTGGCGATCTGATCGCGCGGGCGCTGGATGCGAGTCCGGTGCATCAGGCGCTGATCGAGGAATCCGCGCTGGGCTGGAAAGAGTACGAGCTGGAAGTGATGCGCGACGTTCGCGACAACTTCGTGGTGATTTGCTCGATTGAGAATTTCGATCCGATGGGGATTCATACCGGCGATTCGATTACGGTGGCTCCGGCGCAGACGCTGACGGATAAGGAATACCAGCGCATGCGCGACGCGGCGGCGGCGATCATCCGCGCGGTGGGAGTGGAGACGGGCGGGTCCAACATTCAGTTCGCCATTGAGCCGGAAACGGGGCGAATGATAGTGATTGAAATGAATCCGCGCGTTTCGCGCAGTTCGGCGCTGGCGAGCAAGGCGACTGGTTTTCCCATTGCTAAGATTGCGGCCAAACTTGCGCTGGGTATGACGCTGGATGAAATTCCGAACGACATTACGAAGAAGACGCCCTCCTCGTTTGAGCCCTCGATTGATTACGTGGTGGTGAAAATTCCGAAATGGCAATTCGAGAAATTTCCTGGAAGCGATACGACGCTTTCCACGCAGATGAAATCGGTGGGCGAAGTGATGGCGATTGGACGGACGTTTCAGGAGGCGTTAGGGAAGGGGATACGGTCACTCGAGCCGCACACGCCGTGGCGCGCGCCCGCGGAGGTTTCCACTGCGCTTTTGCGAGAGAAGCTGACCGTGCCGGGGCCGGACCGCATTCACTGGCTGTTTGAGGCTCTCCAGCGCGGCATGACTGGCGAGGAAGTTTGCTCGCTGACGAAGATGGATCCGTGGTTCATCCGCCAGATGATGGAAATGGTGGAAGTGGACCGCCGCGTGAGTTCCACAAGCTTGGAGAAGACGTCGGTTGAACTGCTGCTGGAAGCGAAACGCTCGGGTACGAGCGACATCGAGCTGGCGAAGCTGTGGAACACGACGCCCGACAAGGTGCGCGCGCGACGGAACGAGTTGGGCGTTCGTCCGGTATTCAAGCGCGTGGATACATGCGCGGCGGAATTCGAATCGTTCACGCCGTACCTCTATTCCACGTACGAGGAGGAAGACGAAACCGGAGCGGTTGAACGGCCCAAGGTCGTGATTCTTGGCAGCGGGCCGAACCGGATCGGGCAGGGAATCGAATTTGATTATTGCTGTTGTCACGCGGCATTCGCGTTGAAAGAAGATGGCTATGAGACGGTGATGGTGAATTGCAATCCGGAGACGGTTTCAACGGATTACGACACGTCCGACCGGCTCTACTTTGAGCCGCTCACGCTGGAGGATGTGCTGGCGGTTCTCGATCGCGAAAAGCCGGAGGGAGTGATCGTGCAATTCGGCGGGCAAACGCCGCTGAATCTGGCGCTGGAATTGAAACGCAACGGAGCAAAGATTATTGGGACGGATCCTGAGTCGATCGATCTGGCGGAAGACAGGCGGCGGTTCGGTGCGTTGCTGAACGAGCTAAAAATTCCTCAGCCGCGCGCGGGCACGGCGCTGACGCCTCAGGAAGCGGTGAAGGTTGCAACGGAGATCGGGCTTCCGGTGCTGGTGCGGCCGAGCTACGTTCTGGGCGGACGCGCGATGGTGATTGCGTACGATTTGAAGACGGTGGAAGAGTACGTGGCGCAGGCCGCGCTGATGGGAACGGCTTCGGACCCGAAGCGGCCGATCCTGATCGATCAGTTTCTCGAAGACGCGACCGAAGTGGACGTGGATGCGCTCGCCGATGGCGAGGACGTGGTGATCGCGGCGATCATGGAGCACATTGAGGAAGCGGGAATTCATTCGGGGGATTCTTCGTGCGTGCTGCCGTCGGTGACGCTGAAGCCTTCGATACTGGAGCGCATTCGCGAATATACTTCGCGGCTCGCGCGCGCGTTGAATGTGGTGGGACTGATGAACGTGCAATACGCGATCCAGCGGGACACGGTGTACGTGCTGGAGGTGAACCCGCGCGCGTCGCGCACAGTTCCTTATGTGAGCAAGGCGACGGGCGTGCCGCTGGCGAAAGTAGCCGCGCGTCTGATGACCGGGCGCAAGCTGCGCGATTTGAAGCTTCCATGTACTGAAACGAAAGGCGTGAAAGAGCTCACGCTGGGAAATTTCTACGCGGTGAAGTCGCCGGTCTTTCCGTTCAACAAGTTCCGGGGCGTTGACACGATTCTGGGGCCGGAAATGCGCTCGACCGGCGAAGTGATGGGCATCGCTTCAACGTTTGGATTGGCTTTCGCGAAGGCGCAACTTGCAGCAGGACAGCGGTTGCCGCTCGAAGGAACCGTGTTTATCAGCGTGAACGATCATGACAAGAGGCATCTCGCGTTTGTTGTTCAGGACCTTCTGGCGGCGGGCCTGAAGGTGGTGGGCACGCGAGGTACCGCAGCGGCGTTGGCCAGCGCGGGGATCGAGATTGAGTCGGTTTACAAAGTAAATGAAGGCAGGCCGAACATTGTGGATTTGATCAAGACCGGAAAGATCGATCTGGTCATCAACACTCCGCTGGGGCGGGAATCCTTCTGGGACGAGAAATCCATTCGGCGGGCTGCCATTCGTTACAACATTGCTTGCATTACAACTCTTTCGGCGGCAAGCGCCGCGGCGCGAGGGATTCGGGCGATGGCGGGGCATTCAGCTGATGTCGGCGCGCTGCAGGACCTACACCGGCGCAAGAGCGCGGCTGCTGCGGAGCGCAAGTAGGGCATTTGCGGCCTAACTTCGAGACTCTAAACGCTGAAATCTTAGCTCGCTCTTGATATAAAATAACGTGGTGAAACTTCAGAGCATTTTTGCGCCGCTTACAACTCCGTTCGAGGCTGACGGCAGCGTCTCGCTTTCGCACCTGCGCGACAACATCAAGCGTTACAACGAGACGGGGCTTGCAGGATATGCGATTAACGGTTCGACGAGCGAGTCTGTTCTGCTGCGCTGGGATGAGGTTTACCGTATCTGGGAAACTGCGCGCGAAGCTGCGGCGCCTAACAAAATCCTGATCGCGGGGAGCGGAGCCGAATCAACTGCGGAAACTATCGAGCACACGAATCGCGCTGCGTCGCTCGGCTACGCGGCGGGGCTGGTGCGAACGCCGAGTTTTTATAAGCCCGCCATGTCGGAAGATGCGCTTGCCGAGCACTACCTGCGAGTGGCGGATGCTGCGCGCATTCCAATCATGGTTTATTCCGTGCCGATTTTCACACACATCACCGTGGAAGCGCCGTTAATCGCGCGGGTTTCCAGGCACGCCAATATTATTGGGATGAAAGACAGCTCGGGTGATGTGCAGGGCATCGCCGATATTATCGCCGCGGCACCGAAAGAGTTTCAGACGCTGGTGGGCTCGGCGTCCACTCTCTACGAATCGCTGGAAAAAGGCGCTGTAGGAGCAATTCTCGCGTTGGCCTGCGCGTTTCCGGAATTTTGTGTGGAGATTTACGAAGCCTCGCGCGCGGGCGAGAGCGCCAAGGCGCATTCACTGGCGCAGCAGCTCATCGCACCGGCGAAAATGTTCGGCCCGCAATACGGAATTGCCGGTTTGAAATATGCCCTCGATCGAATGGGCTACTATGGGGGCCCCGCGCGGCCGCCGCTTCTTCCAGTTGGTGAATCTGCCCGCCATGAAATTGACGCGTTGTTGTCGAATCTCACGGCTCAATCCGCGCATCTGTTGTAGTGGTAGTCGTGGCCAGTTAGCCCGACCTATGGAATACGTTCATGCGGACAAGCGTGGGGAGCCGGTGTTGAGGCGAGTTAGGCATCGTTTAGGCTTTCATTTTTCTTTTGCTAACTTCCGAGGCCTGCGCACGTCCCACTCTCGTTGCTGCGAGCATCGTGCGTGTGTATCATGACCTCCCCCATGGAGTCTCACTGTCTTCGGTTTAGCGAAATTCCTCATACCACAAAACTATTCTCAACGTTCGTGGAGGATTTCGCTCGCGTGGCGCGGTACTACGAGCAGCCGCCCACGATGGAAGGAATCGTTGCGGCTGCACGCAAGATTGA
>JBAVQA010000316.1:0-3696 GCA_049693595.1 Candidatus Acidiferrales bacterium
AAATTTTCCCCGTTCCGGTTCCACAGAAAAAAGGCGATCCGAAGATTTTTAACAGGGACGAACACCCCCGGCCGGACACCACGCTCGACGCACTCTCTAAACTGAAGCCTATCGTGAAACCGAACGGAACCGTGACCGCGGGAAACGCTTCCGGTGTGAACGACGGGTCGTGCGCGCTCATCATCGCCTCCAAAACGGCTGCTTCGAAATACGGTCTGACTCCTCTCGCTCGCATTGTCGCGACCACCGCCGTGGGAGTCGCGCCGCGCATAATGGGATTCGCTCCCGCTCCCGCCACGCGCAAAATCCTCGATAAGACGGGGCTAAAACTTTCGCAAATGGACGTAATCGAGCTGAACGAAGCCTTCGCCGCGCAGGCCCTTGCCGTCACGCGTGATCTAGGTCTGCCGGATGACGCCTCGCACGTGAATCCTAATGGCGGAGCTATCGCCATCGGCCACCCGCTGGGCGCGAGCGGCGCTCGCTTGGTCACCACAGCGGCCTATCAGTTGCAGACAACCAAAGCGCGCTACGCTCTTTGCACCATGTGCATCGGCGTAGGCCAAGGCATCGCCACAATCATCGAACGCTGCTGAGAGACCAATCCGCGATCTGCTTTACCGGATCAGTACGCCTGTTTTCGATGGCCTTATTGTAGGGTTGCGTTAGCGGAAGTGGAGTCATATTATACGGGTCGAAAGAGAGGACTCATGAAGGCCGTCGTAGGCGTATTCAAATCGCGACCAGATGCAGAGCGCGGTGCTGCTGAGCTCGTCCCGCTGGATATTCCCAAGGATCGAGTCACCGTTCTTACGCCTCACGCGACCGCCAAGGAACTTGCCGCCGTCCCCACTGTTGCAGGAGAAGAACCTGGGATGGGCAAGGCTATGGGCGCTGCTCTGGGAGGCGCCATCGGGGTGGCCGGAGGCGTGGGGCTGGTACCGATGCTCGCAAGCTTCCTGATTCCTGGCGTGGGGCAAGTGCTCGCGATTGGAGTTGTTGGCGGAGTGATTCTTGGCGCGCTAGGCGCGGTTGGCGGCGGAGCTGCCGGCGGAGCCATCGAGGGCAACGTCTTCGAAGGATTGCCGGAAGACGAGATGTTCGTCTACGAAGATGCCTTGCGCAAGGGCCGCTCCGTCGTTGTAGTGATGGCCGATAATAACGAAGCCGACGCAGTTCGCGGCGTGCTGGAAAATGCCGGCGCCGAGAGTATCGATCAAGCTCGAGACAACTGGTGGTCTGGTCTGCGCGACGCCGAAAAAGAGAAGTACGAGACCAGCGGCGGCAAGTTTCAGGACGACGAGCGCTATTTTCGCTGCGGGTTCGAAGCCGCTCTGCATGCGAAGAATCGCGACCGAACCTACGAGCAATGCCAGAAAGTTCTCGGTGATCTATACCCGCGCATGCACGAGAGCGGACCCTTCAAGCGCGGATTCGAGCGCGGCCGCGAATATATAAAAACAATCCGTAAACATGTGAACTAATTTTCCCCGGATCGCTCCTGGCGTGTGCGTGCACGCCACGGAAGCCATTAATCTTCCACAGTTGAGTATAATGAGCGTGCTACAGCTTCGCATTTCTGTGCGTGTCTCGGAGAATGAGTGACATCCGGTTCGAAGCTTTTCCAGAACTACGTCAACGGCAAGTTCGTACGCGGCTCGCGCGAGTTCACCGATACTAATCCGGCTGACGGTTCTGCGATCGGGCAAGTTTCGGAAGCTGATGAATCGCAGGTAAATCAAGCGGTCGAATCTGCGCGTCGCGCGCTTAGCGGAAATTGGGGCAAGCTCGCCGTTCCCGCCCGCGCTGCCCTTTTGCACAAAATCGCGGACGGCATCGAAGCACGCTTCAGCGATTTCGTTCAAGCCGAAGTTGCGGATACCGGCAAGCCAGTCTCGCTCGCCTCGACAATTGACGTTCCACGCGGCGCTGCGAATTTCCGCGTTTTCGCGGACCTTATTAAAAATGCGGGGATCGAAGCATTTCGGACGGAAACTCCTGATGGCGTCTCGGCGCTCAATTATTGCGTTCGCAAACCACTCGGAGTAGTCGGCATTATTACCCCATGGAATTTGCCGCTGTTGCTGCTCACTTGGAAAGCTGCTCCGGCGCTAGCTTGCGGAAATTGCGTGGTAGTGAAGCCATCAGAAGAAACTCCGGCCACTGCGACGTTGCTCGCAGAAGTGATGCAATCGGCGGGAGTGCCTCCTGGAGTCTTCAACGTGGTGCACGGTTTCGGCTCAGGCTCGGCCGGAGAATTCCTTACCAGCCACCCGGGCGTGAACGCGATTACATTTACCGGCGAATCGAAAACGGGATCGGCCATCATGCGCTCTGTAGCGCCTACGGTGAAGCCCATTTCTTTCGAGCTCGGCGGAAAAAACGCGGCAATAGTTTTTGCCGATTGTGATTTCGGCGAAACAGTCAGCGGCCTCGCTGATGCCGTGTTCCTCAATACTGGCCAAGTCTGCCTTTGCGCCGAGCGTGTTTACGTCGAACGCCCGATATTCGATCGTTTCGTTTCGGCGCTAAAACAAAAAGCGGAAGGCTTGTCGCTCGGTTGGCCTGCCGACAGCAAAACAACCACAGGTCCCCTGATCTCGAAAGAGCACCGTGCAAAGGTTCTTTCCTACTACGAACTCGCGAAACAGGAAGGTGCTACGGTCGTAACCGGAGGCGGCACGCCCAAATTGGGCGACGCTCGCGACAACGGTTTCTATATTCAGCCGACTATTTTCACCGGCCTTCCCGAATCAGCGCGCTGCGTGAAGGAAGAAATCTTCGGACCGGTGTGCCATATCGCGCCTTTCGATACCGAAGAAGAAGCCGTTGCCATGGCAAACGACACGAAATATGGCTTGGCCGCTTCCGTGTGGACCACGAATCTAAAACGCGGGCACCGCGTCGCGGAAAAGTTGCGCGTCGGCATCACCTGGGTCAATTGCTGGTTTCTGCGCGATCTGCGCACGCCGTTCGGAGGCGCGGGCCTGTCAGGCATTGGTCGAGAAGGCGGCCTGCACTCGCTACATTTTTATTCCGAACTGAACAATATCTGTGTCAAGTTGTGACCGGAATCTCGCGAGCGTAAATTCGAGGTGATCTGAAATGGATAGTAAAGTCGTCGAAGGCAAAGCCAAGCCGCGCGGCAAGTTTCCGCATATAAAGCGCGCCGGCGATTTTCTTTTCGTGTCGGGGACGAGTTCGCGGCGCGCTGACGATTCCATTGCCGGTGCGGAAACCGACAAATTCGGCACGACGCATCTTGATATTCGCGAGCAAACACAAGCCGTGATAGAAAATATTCGCGGCATTCTCGCAAGCATGGATGCCGGCCTTAAAGATCTGGTTGAAATTTCCACCTATCTCGTCAAGATGGAAGACTTCGACGCTTACAACGAGGTTTATTCGCAATTCTTCGACGAACAAGGCCCGGCGCGAACGACCGTTGCCGTGCGCCAATTGCCACACGCGTATCTGTTGATTGAAATGAAAGCGATCGCGTACAAGCCCGTGGCACACGCGAAAACGCAAGCCGGAGCCGGGAGGACGAAATAATGCCATCGATCAAAACGCTGAAGGCTTTTAACTTCCAAGGGTGGATCGACGCGAATCGAGACAAGCTGAAGCCTCCGGTGGGAAACGCCCAGATTTGGGAAGACGGCGACTTGATGGTGACGGTTGTCGGCGGCCCCAATA
>JBAVQA010000317.1:0-2031 GCA_049693595.1 Candidatus Acidiferrales bacterium
GTTGCGGACCTGCGTGCGGCCCGGAGGCGGCGCGGTTTGCGACTTCTGCTGCGGAGTCGTATTGGGCGGCTGCGAATCGTGTTCCTGATTCGGAGCGGGCGCTGGATTACTTGCAGGCGGGGGCTCCGGCTCGGGCTGAAGTTTTGACTGAATCTCGTAAACCACGCGCAGGTCGTTCACAAATTTGGCGCCTCGCGCGTAAGTGAGATGCGCTTGCCTGTTGGCCGAGCGAAAGACGTTCGTAGGGCTCAGGTCCGCTTTCCTTAGCTTCGCCGGCGTCAGACCAACTGTGTACGAAACCACCACCAGCAACGCCGCCACCGTCGCCAATCCCATTGCGAATCGCGGTTGCCACAACATCGGGACCCAATCGAACCATCCCTTCCAGCCTGCCTTCTGCGCGCGCGGTCCCAGTGTGGCGTCCAGAATTCTTGCCGCAAGATGCGGCGGCTCCTCGATCATCTCCATCTCGTGCATCCGGTTCACGAGGCCGCTCACCAGCGCAACAGTTTGCGCGCAGTTCGCGCACCCCGCCGAGTGCGCGGAAAACGCCGCAGCCTCGGCCGGTGAAAGTTTCCCGTCGAGATAATCGCTCAGCCGTTCTTCCGTAAATGCGCAGTTCCAGTCCATGAATCCTTGCTCCTAATCCTTGCCCGCAAATTAACTCGGGCGAACACCCATTTCCGTCAGGATGCGCGCCAGCTCGATGCGTCCTCGATTGATCCGCGATTTTACCGTGCCTTCAGGCACATGCAGCACCGCCTGAATCTCGTTGTACTCGAGTCCCTGCAAATCGCGCAAGATCACCGACTCGCGCAATTCCGGCGAAAGCCGCGCCAAACCGCGCTGCAGCTGGACGCTCAATTCCATCGCCTCCGCCAGTTTGTCGGGCGCCCTCGCCGATGAATGCTTCTCTTCCAGTTGCGGCATCGAGTCGTCTATCGAATCCGTCTGCCGGTCGCGCCGCGTCCGCCTGTAGTGATCCACCAGCAAATTCCGGGTCACGCTCGTGAGCCAAGTTGGAAACGCCCCAAACGCAGGTTTGTAGCTCGCCAGCGTCTTGTAGATACGGAGGAAAACCTCCTGGCTCAAGTCCTCGGCTTCCGTCGCATTGCCGGTGAACCTGTAGCACAGATTGAACACTCGCCGCGTATGTCGCCGCACGAGTTCCTCCCAGGCCGGCCCTTCGCCCCGGAGACATTCCTGTACCAGTTGGGCGTCGGCCTCCAATCTTCCTTAGCCTCGAGTCATCCTGCATCCCCATCGGCCTCACACCATGAAACGCAATCTGGCCCCCAAAAGTTCCCCGCCGTGTGCGGTTCCGAACGGTCCTGCAAACATCTTTTGTATCTATTCGATCCGGTGTTGTACGGCATCTTATCCGCGTTGCGCTCGTAAACACAAGCCGCGAGGTCCTGACGAAGGGGCCCTAAGGTGACGTTTCAGGTCTTCCGGTGAGAGCACTATGACTTGTCTTTGAAGCGTATCTCGGAGGTTACTGTTTAGGATTGCCGGCCCGTTTAATCTTGTTGTAGTCCGGCATGTGAACGCAGAGCCCGCCCTTCGGCGTCATCTTTGAATAGCCGGCGACGAGCTGGTCGTTGTAATGATCGATGGCAAAATCGAACGAATCGGCTGGGTCAGAGTCAATTAACTCCAAATCCGTATCGCTCATCGTGAGCTTGCCGAAGCGCACTGTGCCGCCCTCGAACGCCAGATAATTGCGTCCCCCGCAACTGCTGGTCACGGCCGCCTGCTTTCCCGGTTGGTCGGGAGATTTAAACACCAAAACGATGTCCTGATTTCCGACCTCGACGCTTACCAAATGGCCTTCCAATTCGGGAGGCGGAAGAATTTTTCCAGGGTCCAGAATCAAATCATCCTTATCGATAGTGACGCCTTCAACTTTCTTTGTACTGAGCACATCCGCCGTATCAACCCCGAGAAGGTCCATCAAGCCTTTAACCGGCAGCTTCAGCGCTTTCACTTTTGTCGTGTGAACGCGAATCATTCCTTCCGGCGTCACCGATA
>JBAVQA010000318.1:0-37362 GCA_049693595.1 Candidatus Acidiferrales bacterium
CGCGGCCGGTAAATGATTCCAGCTTCGAAACGCGTTGGCCGTCGCGCGTGGAGGTGCCGTACAGATCGGCATACAAGCTATCAGCGAGGTCGCGGGCGGCGGAATCTTCGCGCGCGATGCCCAGCGCAGCCTGATGGAGTTTTTCGCGATAACGGATGAGAAAAATCTCCCAGGCGGAGTTGTCACCGGCGGCGCAGGCCCGGGCGAGAGCGAGTTCGTCCACGCGCAGGGTCAGCAGAAAACTGCGAGCCTCGGACGCGCTTGCTTCCGCGGGGAGGCATTTCATGGCCACAGCACACAGGATCGCGGCGAAACTTTCGCGGGTAAGACCGAACTTGTCGCACCCGCTTTTCGCGTACAGCTCCGCCAGCATCTCGGCGACGGCCGATTGCATGGAAGCGGAGATCGGTGTGGTGGCGCTCATTTAATAGAAGAAGAGGACACGACGGCCCGCTGCTCCTGATGCTACCAATTCACCGGATGCGCGCAACGATAATTTTGTCTGCAAGGTCCGGCTCTTCTTTCGTTCTTCCCCCAAGTCGAGTCGAGCGGCGCGGAGATTGCGGCGGCGGGGACTGCAAGTCCTGACGCGGCGCACCAGCCGCCAAAGGGAGGTAGCTATGGGTCCGAAATTGTTTGTGGCCGTAATTGCAATGGTGGCAGTGGCCGGAATGCTCTGGCCGGAGCAGCGGTTGGTTCGCGCCGGACAGGAGACGTTGGCCTCCGGCTACAAAGTACTGGAGCCGATCCGGAACGGAAGCCTGACGGTGTTTCCGGTAGTCGCTTCCAAATCCTACGCTACAAGCGAGTTTCTCACGCTGGACGAGGGCTTGCGCTCGGGAGAAGTGGTGGTCACCGAGTACGGAAATGTACGCGGCCTCGTGCGGCAGCGCGTGGCGCCGGCGGCGCAGCGCGATAGTGCGGAAGTAAACCGGTTGGTGCTGGTAAATAACTCGAAGCGTCCCCTGCTGCTTTTGGCCGGCGAGATTGTGGCCGGAGGCAAGCAGGACCGCGTAATCGGCATGGATCGCATCGTTCCGTCGGAGAGCGATCCGATTGACCTGAATGTGTTCTGCGTCGAGCCAGGGCGATGGGTTGCGACCAGCGATCATTTCGGATCGTCGGGAGCGACGTACGGATCAGCGGGCGGCCGCAGTGCGGGCACCGCCGCCAGCGCCAAGAGCGCTGGAACACTCATGGCTCAGCCTTCCGTGCGAGCCAAAGCGATGGCTGACAAAGATCAGGGCCAGGTTTGGGCTGAGGTCCGAAAGCAACAGCAGTCGATGGCGAGCCGAGTAGCAAGTGCATCGCCTTCGGCACCGGTTGCTCAGGAATTACGCGACACAAGTTCTTACGCCGTCGTAATGGAGAACCAAGACGTGAAGGAAAAAGTGGACGAGGTGGCCAAACCGATCGAGCGGGGCTATCAGAGCCTGATCAAGCAACTGCGGGATCGCAACGCGGTGGGAGTGGTGGTTGCGGTCAACGGGCGCGTTATCTGGTCCGATATTTTCGCCAGCACCGAGTTGCTGGAAAAATATTGGCCGAAGCTGGTGCGCTCGTATGCATCGGAAGCTGTGGCGACGCGCGCGAAAGGCGGAGAGGCGACCTTGGCTCAGGCGGAGTCATTCCTGGCAAATATGCAAGGCCGCAGGGAAACGATTGAGAGCGAACCGGGAGTCTTTCGTCACACCGAGATCAACGGCGATGGCTTCAAGGCGTTCGAGCTGACGTCGCTTTTGCCGAAGACGGGATTTGACGTGCATGTCGCGAAGATGGCGGAATGAAAAGTCCAGTGGCGAGTGGCTAGTGGCTAGGAATCCCTGGCCACTGGCCCCAATCGGAAACTGGGGCAGTAGAGTCTGTCCCGGTGGAAAGAGAGAAATTGTTCCGCCTAACTGCTAGCCGCCGTATTTCCACGGGGAATCGTTTACGACGAGCGGCACTACGGTCCCGCGATTCGCGGCTTCGACGACTTCTAGAATCACAATGGCGTGATCGCCGTAATCTTCGCAGGTATCGACGAGCTTGCACTCCAGATACGCGCCCAGGTTTTTCAAGACGGGAGCGAAAGTTTTCCCCTCGATGAACGGCTCGCCATTCAGTTGACCGTTGGACTCCTTTGTCGTGGAGAAGAACTTCTGCGCGAGATCTTGCTGATCGCTTCCAACGATATGCAATACTGCGACGCCGCTCGCCCGTAAGCAACGAAAGACGTTTCCGTCTTTTCTCAATGCGGCCATTACGAGCGGAGGCTGAAATGAGACTTGAGTAACCCAGGTAACTGTTGCGACTCCATAGTCGTCACCATTCCGGGATGTCAGTACATAGATCCCGTTTGTCAGCAGGCGCAGAGTCTCTTTTTTAGCTTTTGCATCCATAGTTTCTTGTGCATCTTACTCCAGAGCACAAATCCGGGCGGGGTTTTTGGTGCCTTTTAGCTCCCCGAAAGCAGATTCTTCGTTAACATGACAGGGTCCAGACGAGAGCCAGTATGGCTATCAAAACAACCACTCAATCACACGGAACTAACAACAAAAAGCGTGAACTTCCAGCGGAACTGAAAGCGATCGTGTTTGACGTGGATGGGACGTTTTATCACCTGGAAGGGATTCGAAAGGTTCTGTGGTTTCGCTTTCTGCGCCGCTTCTGGCACCAGCCGATCAAGATGCGGCAGGTAATCCGGGCTGTTCGCTCCTATGCCTTGGCTCCAGAATCTCTCCGAAGCTCTCCTCCGCGAGGCGCCGATCTCGAGGAAGCGCATCTGGAATACGCGGTGAAAGTCTGCGGATTGCCGAGGGAATTCGTGCTTGAGTCGGCGCGACAGTGGCTCGCAGAGGAGCCATTCAGGTTCATTTCGAGCTATCGGTA
This sequence comes from Candidatus Acidiferrales bacterium, assembly GCA_049693595.1. Lineage (GTDB taxonomy): Bacteria > Acidobacteriota > Terriglobia > Acidiferrales > UBA7541 > Palsa-295. The sequence goes on from JBAVQA010000318.1 coordinate 2,872, forward strand.
TGAAGGCGTGCACGGTGTTTTGTCAGAGCTCCAGAATAAGGGTCTACACCTGGGCGTGTTTTCGGACTATCCGTCAGAGGGGAAGCTGCGAGCAATGGGTATCGAGAACTCTTTGAGGTAGCTGTGTCGGCGCAAGATCCTGCAGTGCAGCGTTTCAAGCCCGATCCTCTCGGAATACAAGTCACATTAAAGCGAATGGGAATCGCAGCGAATCAGGCGCTCTATGTGGGAGACCGTCCGGAAATTGACGGTATTGCAGCCGAGCGTGCCGAAGTTGCCTTTCGTTTAGTCGGCGATAGCCGTGGGAATGGCGCGACAAGTTTCCTGGAGCTGGGAAATTTGGTCCTCGGGCACTTACAGAGACGCCTGCGGACTTAGTCGCAGGGCGGTCATTCCGAAGATTTAAAGAATCGGATTCTTTATTCATTTTTGCGTTACCCAGCAGTAACAACCTAGTATGACACTCCTAGGGTCGTTGCGGATTTCACTTGGTTGCTTTCAGGGCGACCGATGGGAGGAAATTCATGTCACGCGAGGCAGCAGAGATTGAAGTTCCTTTGACGGGCATCGGCGCAAGCGAAGTACTCTTGAAGGCGTTGGCTCGCATCGCCGCGGTCCAGGGCGCCAACATTGTGACGCGCGCGGAAGTAAGACGTCTGGAACCCCTGCGTGACCGGATCTGTATGGTGAACGAGGCGGGAGAAATCGAAGGATGATTTCCTCCCAATGTGGCAGTGAATAGACGAGACCGCGCTCCCAGCCCTGGTTGGCGCGGACCAACTCGCAGTATTCACCGCGGACCCGATAAATCCGATTTTGCGCCATGTTTGAACCCAGCATTGCCGCAACGTCATCGTGGAGGAGCTCAGCGCTATTCACCAGAAACGTCCTGCCAGGGGACGCGCGGAGGCAGTCGATAACGTCGTTGAAGCCGAAACATTTTCCTCGCATCTGGGTTGTGGGGGCAGCCTCATTCGACGGGTTCATATGACCGCCGGGTCTTCGTTGGCGGACTGTGCCTCTGCTGTGCCTACGGCGCGCGCCCCAATGCCGCGCAGACACCAGAGAGTCAAGCTGCTCCCCCTGCCTTATTCAATCCCGACCAGAGCAAATCTCGAACTGTCTTTACCGCGAACTCTACGTGCGGTCCGCGAAAAACGGAACGAATATGGCTTCGCCGATATCGACCCGCTTCTCTGGCTGGATACCAAGTACCTTTTCGCGGGCCCCTCTCACACCGAAGCGCTTCGTTTGCTCGATGAATTCTCCCGCACGCGCGCTGACCAACAGATTTCTGACCCGGCGCGGCGGGCGGTCTTGCAACGCGATCTGTGGACGGAGTTTGATTGGGCTGCTCCTATGCCGAATAACGAAGCCCATCCGGAGCGCCTTGAGCTTGCCTGGATCCTCCGCCGCCTCCCGCTCACGGCACGTGCTCCCGAAATATCTACCTGAAAGCTGTCAAAATTTACGCGCTAAGCGATGCAGCTGCCCTGCGCCTGATCTAAAGAGCGGGGTATAACTAACTCATTTATCGATAATTGCGGCGAACGCGCAAAGATGAGCTTGGTAATTCGATTGCTTCCAGTAATCGGCGATGCGCTACATGTTCCAAATTGACAAAGACATAGAGGGTCGTTATCGTAACATGTTCGAAGTCTGCGTACGGAATCCTTTCTGCTCGGCCGGGGCACGTCGTCGCAAGTTTGACTTGCAGCTTTCATGATACTGAAATGTTCTGTGTCAATCATTTGTCGCTTGCGTTTGCGTTCAACTCAATTCCTTAGGAGTTCCTATGGCAACCGCCGGACCGTCATTCCGGACCTCGTTAGTACCTATCTTCATTGCTAGGTTACACGCGCTCATGGCAATTGCTCCCGCCCTACGTGAATTGCCCCGACCCTGTTTGACCGAAGTGCAATCGCTACTGGAGCGGGCTGAAAAATTGGTCGAAGAATCAGTGGGACGACCGATCTCGTCTGAATCCTAATCCGCAGCTGGCTAGAACTCTATGCCGGGCGTTCAGCCTCAGGCTGCGATCTTGTCCTACATTGTAGAGTTTCGGAAGGCTTTGTGGTTTCACTTCCTGCGCTGCTATTGGTATCGATAACTTTTCCGAGTTAATTCCCTGTTCGAAGTGGCACGCCATTGTCGAGGTCTCGATTTTCTGATCGGAGATGCAAATGATTTTCGTTCCACACGCGTAAACGTGCGCGTTGCGAACACGCCTGAGAATCAAAGCTTTTATACTTGAGGTTTGTCGCTTATGACTTCTGAACACGGCATCAGCCATTGTCTTGGTAACGCCGAATTGCCTGAGAACAGGCTGGAGGAGGAATTTATGGAACCGAATAAGCGAGGAAAAAACCCGCGTGGCAATCCGGCTATCGTCGAGGCCGGCATCGCCACACGTTTCCAGGCCTGGTCGCAGCGCGAACCCGGGCGGCAGACCTCGCAGAACGCCCTACGCGGACGCACATCGCCTTGTCGCGGAACTTTCGGTAGCGGAATTGCGGGGGATCCGCGGGCGATCCAGTACCGATCGGAATCGCGAAGGCCATGGCGCGCGGGGCCCTGAAAGGGAAGGTCCCGCGGCTATCGAAGTTGCGAATAGAACGGAGGGCTGGCCGCGCGAAATGGACGAACTCCATGAACAAGGTCCGGTCGAAATACGAGTTGTGTACGACAAAGTTGAACCAGAGGATGTTGTTCCAAGAACCCCACCTCCGCTAAAGGATGGGGAAGAATAATGTTTTGCGGCCAGGCTAGCGGTCTTTCGAGACAGCAATCGAATTATGTTTCGGCCCACCCAGATTACTTACGTTCACCATGCTCGGCTCTTGAGTGCCGTGACTCACGAGTTCCCTCTTGTACGCCCTCCTGAAAAGCCCACTCAAGCATTGATTCTATTTGTTTGTTCAGCGAGCGATGTTCTCGCTCAGCAAGCTCAGTTAGTCTCGCTTTGAGGCTCGCTGGAATGCGCAGAAGCACGCGGACTCTAGATTCGCTGATCGGGTTGGGCATGTTACTAAAGAATGATTCCCGGCTTGACAGACGCTGTCAAAGTGATATCATTGTGTATACAAAAAGATCAAGCAGAACAGGAGCACTCCCATGCCAAGAACAACCAAGACTACTCTACTACGTCAGAATCTCCAGCTAGTCAAGCAGCTTTATCCGGGATTGTCGCAAACAACTCTTAGCGCTCTGCGCGACCTGACACGAACCTTCCGCCTTTCTGTTTCTCGCCGCGAGATTTTATGCATTGACGATAGATGGTACATCACCCATACAGGTCTTCTTCAAATAGCCCTTCGCCGGCATTGCCATGGAATCCGTACCGTTTTGCAAGAGCGGCAATGCGACTCACATGCCAGCCGATGGGTGTTTAAGGCAACTGTCTATAAAGGGTCGGACTTGAAGGCTTTTGTCGGCTATGGTGACGCCGACCCGTCCAACACATCTCTTCTGGTCCGCGGCGCGGAGATGCGCGTGGCCGAAACGAGAGCGGTCAATCGTGCTTTGCGCAAAGCTTATGGCATCGGACTCTGTTCGGTTGAAGAGTTGGGATCATTCTCCGGGCCACCCAAATCCTTCGCGGCTCCGCTGCATTCAAATGGACATCCGAGTTCTAACGGGTCGAATAACGGTCAGCCGCGACTGCGTGACCAACTGTGCGTGCTGATTCGTCGGCACAACCTCGATCCCACTCTGGTGAAGGCCTACGCTGCCGACTTCTGCGGCACCGCAACGCTCAAAGAAGCTAGTCGAGACCTGGTCGAGTCCTTTGTTTGTGAACTCGCAACAGCTGCAAAAAATGATCGGGATAGCTTGCTCTGCAAGCTCAATTCCTATGCTCCTCCCACGGAGGTGAAGCTATGAAACGCCATTTCCCTGGTTTGCATTCAGAAGGATCACGCGGCGATGAAGTTCTGCAGGGCGTATTCCTCGTGCGGGTCGATCGAGCTTACTATCGTTGGCATCCGCAGAAGCCGTTCTTCGTTCTCAGCTTCGCGATCCTCGAACCTCAGGATCTCGCTTCCCGCAAAATCTCCGGTCGACTCTACGCCACGATAAAGGCTCTGTGGCGACTGAACTGGTTCCTTCGCGATTTTGGATACGACCGGGATTTGCTCGGGCGGGACGAGGTGGACGAAAAAGCCCTGCTCGGTCTCACCGGAGTCCTACGAACCACAAAGAAAATCTTTGGGGGTCGCACCTATTCAGATCTTGCAGGATTTGCGCCCTCCAGCGAATGGGAATTCATCTCGAAGGATGCTCGCGACGGCGTAGTGACGGGAGATTCTAGTGACATACAGCTACACGCAGATTAGCCAATACCTTCGTTGTCCTCGCAGCTATCGCTACCGATATCTAGATGGATGGCGAGAAAAAGACACGCGTGCAGCGATGGTTTTCGGTCGCTGCTTTGAGACCGCGCTCGGGGCTTACTTCCGCCGAGAGGACCCGTCCGCAGTTCTCTTCAAGGAATGGGGTGCCTTTCGGGATTCTCCGTTTGAATACAAGAAGGGAGATTCCTGGGACCGCTTAGCCCACCAGGGAGTCCATCTCCTCCAGAAATTTGCCCAAGATGATCGCGTCCGCATTCGACGTCCGCAAGAAAGCTTGCAGGTCAAGATGCTTCGAACGCTTCCCGGAAACAACGAGTTCGTTGCCTACATTGATGCTCTGGGTTCGCTCGATGGTAAGGCATGTTTGATGGATTGGAAGACTACTACGAGTCGCTATCCCGAAGAGCCGGAGGGGCTGCTGACACTAGACCCTCAACTCATTTGTTATTCCTGGATTAGCGGCATTTCCGATGTGGCACTCGTTGTGTTCGTGCGCAAGCAGCTACCCGAGATTCAATATTTGAAAGCATCGATCTCGGAAGAACAGCGCCGGGAGTTTGGTCGGTTGGTCGAGACAACAATCGGCCAGGTCGAAGCAGGTCAGTTTCCTGCCCACAGCGGGATTCGTTTCCCTCAGAACGGTTGCGTCAGTTGTTCGCATTTAGGGCTGTGCTTGAATGACAAGAAAATGGTCGACGCGGTCTTGGTTCGCCGGCCAGGAGCGAGCGATCTTGATTGGCTTAACGAGCTTGCGGACTAACGGACGGCCGCTCATGTCTCCAGAGCTTAATCGACGCCGAGCCTTGGTCGTTCTCGGCAAGATCGACGAGATCTTGTCTTGGGAGCAGACAAAAGAGCGAGAGCGCGATCGGCGATTTGTGGAGCTGGGCCAATACCTATGTGAAGTGCGATCAGGTCAGTACTGGCGGCTAGAGAACCTGAAATCGTTCGATGAGTATCTAGAGAAGCGTTTCCCGGAGTCGCGCCGAAAGGCGTATTACTTGATGGCGATTCATGAGAATTTGACGCGGATTCCAAAGCAACGTCTTCGAGAGATCGGTTGGACTAAGGCCACCGAGATGGCCAAAGTGGCGCGCCGAGATGGACGTGACTTCGATTGTGCAACCTGGTTGCACAAAGCCCAGGAGCTACCGAAAGATACATTTAAACGAGAGGTAGAACGCCACCTCACGGGCCAAGAAACCGAGCCGTGGGAAATCATCTATTTCAAGCTTTACAAGAGCCAATTGCCAATCATCGAGCAGGCGCTTGAAACTGCTTCGCTGATGCTAGGGACACAGAAGTCGCGTGGCTATTGCCTGGAGATGATCTGTGCGGACTTTCTGGCAGGAGCGACTTTAGATGGGTCAAATCCTGCAATCTTCTCGGCGTCTATCCGACGAGTTGTGGACTTTCTTCCCGGACCTGAAAGACTCGAACTCATTAAGAGCCTAAAGGAATCTGCGTGAATCCCGCTCAGCCGAAACTTTCTAGAATCAGGTTGCAAGGTGATTGCTACATTCGGCTCTGTCGCCAGGTGTTGGAAAGAGATAATTGGAGATGCCAGGATTGTGGAACAGCGAGCGAACTGCAGGTTCACCATATTCAATTTCGGAGCCACTTGGGTGACGACCGCGAGGAAAATCTTGTAACTCTTTGCGCCGCTTGTCATAGAGCACTTCATCATCCCGCCATGAAACGCAACCGAACGGAATAAGTGGAACTACTTCTGCGGCGCCAGGCTTGATCCCGCGATGATGTAGCCGTCGGCGACATCGAGGCAGCGAATGGTGGCGGCGAGCCGGTGGCTCTCGAAGAGATGCGCGACGGACTTCCCTATCGCGTCGAAGCGATCTGTCGCGAGTGCGATTACGCTGGGGCCCGAGCCGCTGAGTGCGACGCCGAGCAGTCCCGGGGCGCGCGGCATCTGCAGTATGCCGGCGAGACCAGGGATGAGATGTTCGCGGCACCTTTGATGCAAGCGATCCTGCATGGCGTCCCAGAGAAGGTCGAAGCGCTTTTCCTCTAGCGCTGCGATCAACAGGGCGGAACGCTGCAAGTTGTGAACCGCATCTTCGCGGCTGACGCTGGCAGGAAGCACAGCTCGTGCTTTCTTTGTTTCGAGGGCGAAATCCGGCGTCACAGCCACGATCCGAATTTCCTTGGGCCACGCTTTGCGGACCACCAGTACCGCGCCATCCGCATGTGCGGCCGTGACCACAAGGCCGCCGAGCAAAGCGGCAGCGACGTTATCGGCGTGGCCTTCGAGCTCTGTCGCATAGCGCAGCGCGGAACCGGTGGAGATGCTGCGGCCAGCGACGGCAAACGCGAGCGAAACACCAGCGACGATTGCGGCTGCGCTGCTTCCCAAACCTGCTGCAATGGGAATGGCGTTGTGCACGGCGAGGCGTACGGGCGGCAATGCGAAGCCTTCGCGTTCCGCCGCATGCTGCATCGCGCGGAAGATCAGGTTTTCCCCCGGGACGCGCGCGAGGAGTGAACTGCCCTTTGCACCGCGGCTGCGAACTTGCGACCGATTCCCGGCGCCGGAAAGCACCGTCGCGCGGACGGTGAGGTAAAGGTCCACCGCGAGGCCAAAGCAGTCGAACCCCGCGCCGAGATTGGCTGTCGAAGCGGGAACTCGGACTTCGAACGTTGGCTGGGACCGCTTGTTCATCGGCGATCGACTCTTTGCACGACCGTCACATACCTTCAGTGCTTCAACTTTTCATGCCTTGAGTGTTGGCGCGCCGCCTCCGGTCGAGACTCTCGAGGATGGCTTCTTTTGAGGACGCGACGCGCTCGGGGGGATTCCGGAAAGCGCCATGGATCTTTTGCACTACGCCGTCCTTGTCTTCGCCGCCTGAGGGAAGCGAGAGTGTGCCGCGATGATAGTCGCTGACGTAATCAGGGTCCTTGAGCACGTGACCCGTGAGAATTGCCACAACGGATTCATCGTGGCGGATTATTTTTGACGTGACTAGCCTGCGGATGCCCGCGACGGTTGTGGCTGATGCGGGCTCGCAGCCGATTCCGTCGCGGCCGATGATGGCTTTTGCGTCGGCGATTTCCTGCTCGGTAACAGTGAGCACTTGACCTCCGGACCGCAGGACTCCACGCAGGCTCTTCTGCCAAGAAACCGGTGCGCCGATCTTGATTGCGGTCGCCAAAGTTTGAGGATGCTCGACCGGAATAATGCAATCCGGGAGCGAAGAGCCGTTATCCCGAAGCTGAACCTTACCCATTCCGGCGAACAATCGAGCCAAAGGAGCGGCGCCTTCAGCTTGCACGACGTGCATCTTCGGGGACCCATCAATCAGGCCGAGGCGAAGCAACTCATCAAACCCCTTTGAGAGCGCCGAGCTATTTCCCAAATTGCCGCCCGGTAAGACGACGTGATTCGGCACTCGCCAGGAGCACTGCTGCAACAATTCGAAGGCGACGGTCTTTTGTCCCTCGATGCGAAACGGATTGATAGAGTTCGCTAGGTAAATCGAGGAGTCGGCGGCGAGGCCCCAAACGACGCGCATGGCGTCATCGAAGGTGCCGTCGATTTCAAGAACCGCGGCGCCGTAGTCCATGCTTTGCGCAAGCTTCGCGGCGGTTACTTGCCCGCGCGGGACGATGATGGCGCACTGCAGAGCGGCACGCGCAGCATAAGCTGCCAGGCTGGCGGCAGTGTTGCCCGTGCTGGCGCAGACGATGGTGTGCGCGCCGAGTAGCGCGGCTTGCGTCACGGCGACCGTCATGCCGGTGTCCTTGAACGAACCAGTGGGGTTGCAGCCTAGGTGCTTGAGACGCAAGTGCGAGAGGCCGCTGTATTCGGCGCAGCGCGGCGCGTCGTAGAGCGGCGTATTCCCTTCGAACAGCGTTACGACAGGGGGGCTCGTGTCAAACGGAAGCAACTCGCGGTATCGCCAGACGCCACTGTGATTCAAAGGATCCGATGACGTGGCACGCGCCTCCCACTGTTTGCGAAGTGAGCCGGCGGCAGCGCGGGACGGGAGTCCGAGTTGAATTTCGAGCGGACCGTTACAACGCGGGCAGACGTAAATGCGCTCGCGGATGCCGTACGTGGAACCGCACGTGGCAACGATGCACCGCTGGACAGTGCTTTGGAGACCGGTCGGACCGACGCGCTCTGCGATGTGGCGGTCACTCATATGGAACCGGGCTCCGCGCCGCCCAGGTTGAATTCGCGGTGAGTGGCTGCCAGTGCGGCTCTCATGGAGTCGCGCCCTACGACGAAGGAAATGTTGGACTCGGACGAGCCCTGCGCAATTGCAATGATGTTGACGTTATCGCGCCCGAGTGCGCTGAACGTGCGGCCAGCAACGCCAGGAATGCCGCGCATATTCTCACCGACCACTGCAACGATGGCGATTCTGGGGTCGAGCGTGATGTGCTCGACATTATGGTGCGCCAGATCCCGCGAGAACTCTTCGCGCAACGCTTCGACGGTGCGCCGGGCATCGCTGGAGGAAACGATGAAGCAAATGTCGTTCTGCGAGGAGGACTGCGAGATGAGAAGCACATTGGCTCGCACGGCAGCGGTGGTCGAAAAGGTCCGACCGACCACATCGGGAACGCCCACGATTCCGGGCCCGCCGACGCTGATCAGGGCGACATCGCTCATCGCGGTGAGTGCTTTTACACCACCGCCGTTGGTTCGGCCCCGGGGCGTGATCTTCGTACCGGGACGCTCCGGAGCGAAGCTGTTTCGGATCCATACTGGAATACCTCCTTCCATTACGGTGCGGAGAGTTTTCGGGTGCAAGACTTTTGCACCGAAGTAGGCGAGTTCCGCCGCCTCGCGATAGGAGATTTCGGGCATGGTGCGAGCGTCCGGGACGAGACGCGGATCTGCCGTGAGGACTCCATCGACATCGGTCCAGATGATGACTTCGCTGGCACCGAGCGCAGCGCCGAGAATGGTAGCAGAATAATCGGAACCGCCGCGGCCGAGCGTTGTGAGGACGCCTTCCGCCGTCGCACCGATGAAACCGGTAACCACGGGAACGATTCCTTCTTGCAAGAGAGGGCGGAGGCGAGATTCGGAGCGCGCCCGAGTCATGTCAAGGAGAGGCTCGGCGCCCCCATGGTGGGAATCTGTGACGATTAACTCGGTGGCATCAATGGCTTCGGCCCGCACACCGAGTTCGGTGAGGACCCCGGCGAAGAGCGGGGCGGAAAGGCATTCGCCGAGGCCCGAAATCGAGTCGAGGGACCGTGGGGTGAGTTCCCGCAGCAGCGCCGTGCCTTCGCAAAGACGCTGCGCTTCGGCGAGAACTTCGGTGATCCGGCACATGAGCGACGTGCGGGGTTCTTGCCCTTGGATCAGGGACTTGAGAGCGAGTTCGTGTTGATTGCGTAAATCGCCAGCGAGTTTAGCACCTTCTTCGCGGTCGCCTGTCTCCGCGCGAGTTGCGGCTGCGACGAGGCGGTCGGTGACGCCGCTCATGGCGGAGACGACCACGACAAGTGAGGCTTCTTGGCTCGCCTGGGCGACAATCTGCGCGGCGCGGGCGATGCAAGAGGCGTCGCCCACGGAAGTACCGCCGAATTTCATCACCCGGACGGGCTTGCTCATTTCAAGCCGCTCCGGAGCGGGGCGAACCGAGGTAGCCTTTTGCAATGAGCAATTCGGCGTTGAGGATCGCCGCGCCGGCGGCGCCTCGGATGGTATTGTGGCTTAGCGCGACGAAACGAAAATCGAGAACCCGGTCGGGCATGACGCGGCCAATCGTGACGCTCATGCCGGCGCCCGCGCAGCGGTCTAAGCGCGGCTGCGGCCGATCTGGTTCGTCGCGGACAATCACAGGTTGCTCGGGCGCGGTGTGCAATCGTAGCTCCTGCGGCAAGCTCGTGAAGGAAGCCAGGGCTTCGCGAACTTCCTGCAAACTGGCGCGACGTGCCAGCTTCACACGTATGGCCCCCATGTGGCCGTCGGATACGTTGACGCGGTGGCACTGCGCGCTGACCGGAAACGATGCGGCCTCGACTTGCGTGCCCTTCATGCGACCGAGGATCTTTAGAGTTTCGCTTTCGATTTTTTCTTCTTCGTTCTCAATAAAGGGCAGTACATTGTCGGCGGCATCGAGCGAAGCCACGCCGGGATAGCCCGCGCCGGACAGAGCTTGCATGGTTGTGACGACGGCGGCCGTTATTCCGAACCGCGCGTGAAGCGGGGCCAGTGCCAACGCTATCATCACGGTCGAGCAATTCGGATTGGTGACAATGAGGCCGCCATTTGCGAATCCGCGGGAAGTGCGCTGCTCGTCCAATAGCCGCAAGTGTGCGTGATTCACTTCGGGGATCAGCAGCGGGACGTCTTTCTGCATCCGGCAGGCGGATGAATTACTAATGACGGGGTAACCAGCGCGCGCAAAGCCTTCTTCGACGGTCTGCGCCATACCGGCCGGCAGGCTTGAAAAGATGAGGTCGCAATCAAGCGGCGGCTGGGGCGCCTGAACGCGAAGCGTCCTCACAAAGCTCGGCATTTCTCCAGGAAGTTTCCACGAACAGGCTTCGGCATATGGCTTGTTTTCAGAGCGCTCCGAAGCCGCCACAACCGTGACTTCGAACTGCGGGTGCCGCTGGAGCATCTGAATAAAACGCTGTCCAACTGTCCCCGTTGCACCGAGAATTCCTACTCGCAGCTTGATAGGCATGACGCCCTTCGCATTTCTTTTCCGCCCGCATTGCAGTAGCAACCGGATCTGGCCACCAGCGGGAAGGAATCAATAAACTATACACCATCCGGACAGCGCCCACGGAAATAGGCCGGCCTGGGTTGTCTGTCGAGAACCGAGGACCCGGTCCGGATATGGGGATTCGCCGTGAAGCAAACGCGATTCAACGTCAAACGGATCGTGACGGTCTTTAAACACATGGAAGCTGAGGTGATCTGACGAGTGAGGATGCGAAGCGCGAGCAAGTCAGCACTGGCGACTAGAGAATCTGACATCATTTGATGAGTATTTAGAGAGCAAAGTCCAAGGAAAATCCCAGTCTCGAGAAACCAACAGCACAAAGGGCCGTGTCGCACACTCGCATATCATGGAGTCCGGTGAAGGTGTTGGCACGAGCGGGTTCCAGATTACATGGTCTGATGTAGAGTCAGTTCCCCCCAACGGCTTCTACGCAGGACCAAACGTGGAGGAATTCCCATTTAATTCTTTTGCGACTGCGGCTCGGCGAGGGCCCTCTTGATTTCGGCGCCCTGGCTGAAATTGGGATTTATCTGCAACGCAGCTTCAAACTGTTTCTTGGCCAAAGCGAAATTGCCTGCTTTTTGGAGAGCCATGCCAAGGTGATAATGATACGTCGGGCTATCCGGGCTTCCTTTCACGGCTTCCTGCAACGCTTCGATTGCGGCGTTATAAGCCCCTTGTTGGTAGTAGGCCCAACCGAGAGTGTCCGCCGAATTTGGCAAATTGGGTAGACCCTTGCGCGCGGTTTGAGCCAACGAAAATGCCACGTTGACGTTGCCTCCGTGTTCCAACATTAGGTATGCGAGGTTATTTGCGGCGAGCGGATAATCGGGTTGGATCTCCAAGGCCTTCTTGTAGAGATCTTCCGCCTGCTGCCAATCATTGCGTGCTTCTAATGCGCCACCAAGACCTACGTAGAAGCGCACATCGTTCGGATTGTCCTGAATAGCTCGCTGGTAAGTGGCGATAACTTGATCAAGCGAGCCCCGGGCGGCCTGAATGTTCGCGAACAAAAGAACTGCCTGCACGTTGTGCTTATCAAGCTCAACAGCTTTCTGAGCCGCGCTCTCGGCTTTTTCGTGTTCTTTGCTGCGAAGTTCGATTTGGCCGAGCAGAAGATAAAAAGGGCTGCTGTCAGGCACAAGAGCGATCTGCTCTTGCACTGTGCGCAGAGCTTTGGCCGGTTCGTTGCGTGCAACTGCTATGTCCACGAGCCCGGTAAGCGCGTCGGAAGACGACGGAGAGAGCTTGAGCGCCTGAGCAAAATATTTCTCGGCTTCGTCATACTTCTTCTGCGCCATGCGCAGACTGCCCATTTTGGTGTATCCGTCAGGATTCTGTGGCGCCACATCGATAGCCTTTTTCAAATCGGCTTCCGCAGCAACCGGGTTTCCCTGCCAGAAAAAAGCTTCACCCTCGAAGATGTATCCGTCGGATGCGCCAGGGGATATAGACTTGAGGTCCGCGCCACTTTCCGCCAAGAGTTTCGAATCGTGCTTTTGCAATGCGAGGGCCGCAAGCGCCCGATGGGCGTCGGCCATAGACGGCTGCAGCCGGGCGGCATTTCGCCATTCGGTCTCGGCTTGGCCCAGGTTCCTTGTGCCCACGTAAGCAAGTCCAAGTTGAAAATGTCCCACCGCATTGTCGGGCGCGTCCTTAAGCGCCGGCTCCAGCATATGAATTGCATCTGTATATTTCTGCTGGCGATTAAAAATTGCGCCGCGGAGGATCATGGCTGCCGGATCCGAAGGAACATTTTTCAGGATGGCATCGCTGACCTTGGCAGCTTCGTCCAATTTGTTTTGCTGGATCAGGAGCTGGGCGTATGCCTGGGCGATGGCATTGTCTTTGGGATGCTGAGAATGGAGCGCGCTGAACTCCGCGACTGCTTTGTCCACTTCGCCCTGGCTCGAATAGAAATCTCCGAGCAACCGGTAGCCGGAAGGATTATCTTTCAATGCTGTCTTGGCTTGCTGAATCGTTTGTTCGGCCGCGGGCTTTTTATCCTCCGCGAGATAAAGATTAGCGAGAGCAATTCGAGGTGATGGGCTCTGTGGATCGAGAGCGATGGCCGCTTGATATTGCTTTTCCGCATCAGGCCAGCGTTTTTGACGCTGGTAAAAATTTCCGAGAGCAATTAACGAAGGCACGGACTTCGGATCCAACGAAATCGCTTTCAGATAGTTTTGTTCCGCGGGAGCCATGTCATTCGATCTTTCATACATAAATGCGAGGCTCAGATAAGACTGGGAGCGCTTCGGATCCATCTGTACGGCTTGTTGAGCCTCACTCAAACCTTTTTTCGCGTCTCCGAGCGCGGCATCCGAATTGGAAAGAATCATCTCCGCCTGCGCATTGCGGGGGTCGTTTTTCAATACGAGCGCGGCGCGATCGTGCGCGTCTTGAAACCTGCGGCCGGAGAAATACAGATCCGCAAGATCGAGCTGCGCTCTTAAGTTAGAAGGATCAAGTTCAACGGCGCTGCTCAGCTCCTGAAAGCCATGGGTCCAGTCTCCCTTTTTGACAAGACAACGCCCCAACTCGTAATGCGCGTCCGCATACTTCGGGTCGATCTGGATAGCGTTTTGATATTCGATAACGGCTTCTTCGTATTTGCCCTTCTGGAAGTAAGCAAGCCCTTTGTCGAGATATTCCTTCTTTCGAATCTGCGGGTCGCGAGAACATCCCGCTATCAGCACGGCGGCGATGAGCAAGCCAAGCCATGGGCGCAGTATTTTGCTAAATTTCATCTCGACCTTTCGTAGCTAGCTTCGACCCGCTCGTGGAATTCTATCGCTTCGAACGAACGCAATCCAGCTCGCCGTTGTATATTGCACCCGTTCAGCTAACCAGTCTTCTATCCAGTTAAAAACAAGGGCTTTACTATTTCCCCATCGCAACCTTACCTCTATCGGACGTCACTACTGCAATTGTGAGATCATATGTTCTCGGCAGAGGGGCATAAAGGGAAAGTATTTTACCCATTCGTGGAAAGTTCCTAGGATTTAGGCAGGGCACTCGGTTAGCCTATTCTGAATTAAATTGTCTGTAAGCATAACAATAAAGGATGGTTAGCAGTATATTGATGCAATAGAAGCAATTTTTGGACCCTGGCAACCCCATTGCAGTCATTACTGGGCGTACAGTGGTTCCATATACATGCGAACCGCTGTGAATGAAGGATAAGAAGGACAATTATGGCGAGCAACGGGGTCGGAATCGCATCTGTGAAAGAGGAATGGGGCTTTGTGGGCGGCATGTGCGCCGCAATGCAAACACTGGAAAACGTGGTTGCTGAGATTGCGCCGACCAATATTCCGGTTCTGCTCGTAGGGGAAAGCGGCACTGGCAAAGAAATGTTCGCTCGAAGAATCCACCACCTTTCGGCCAATGCCGACGAACCACTGATTAAGATCGCATGCGCATCCATGAATCTACCGAATTTTGCAGGCGAGCTTGGATTAAACAAGGCGGAGATATCCGGCGAAGGGTTCAAAACCCTGACGGGGACTGTTTTTTTCGATGAGATCAGTGAACTTGACGCACCCTGCCAGCGCAGCCTCCTTTACGCACTGCCGGACGGCGAAGCGAAGCCTCGCCGGGGATCGCTTGGCGCTCGAGTGATTTCGACAACCAACCGGAACCTCGATGATGAAATGAGGGCGGGACGCTTTCGCGGTGAGCTTTACTATCGCATCAACGGAGTGTGCTTGCGTCTGCCTCCCCTGCGAGATCGCAAAGGAGACATTCCTCTTCTCGTGGAGTCTTTTTTGACGAAGTATGCAGCGGAGTTTGGCCGGCCGCGGCCTTCGTTGAGCCCGCGCGCGCTCCGAATGCTTCTGGATTATTCCTGGCCGGGAAATATACGTGAACTCGAAAATGCAGTGAAGAAAATCGTGGCGTTAGGTGCGGAAAATCTCGGACTGCCTGAGCTGATCGCTGAACCAATCGAGGTGAGGACCGAGGTTACGGAGATGCGCAGCTACTCCTTAAAGGCTGCTGCCCGAGCCGCGTCTCGAGAGGCCGAGCGGGAAATGATATTGGAAGCCCTGGCGCGCACCCGCTGGAACCGTAAGCGAGCGGCACAAGAATTGCAGATCAGCTACAAGTCCCTTCTCTATAAGTTGAAGCAGATCGGCCTGCCGGATTCCAGAACCGAATAGCCGACGTAGGAGATCAAGATGTTAAGACCATTGCAGGTGTGGATGATCCTTTCACTGTTCGCAGTTGTAATGCCCGCGCAAGCTCAGCAAGTTGCGGACGATAAGCAGCCGACGCTTCAGTCTGCCGCGGACGCGAGCACAGCGACTGCGAAAGCCGCTACACAGGATCCCAATTACATCATAGGGGCCCAGGACGTGTTGGACGTCAGCGTATGGAAAGAGCCCGAAGTTTCCCGTGTGGTGCCGGTGCGTCCCGACGGGAAAATTTCTCTTCCGCTGCTGAATGATGTGCAGGCCGCGGGTTTGACACCATCACAATTAGCGGCGCAGATCACCGTGAGCCTGAAGAAATTCGTGACCAGTCCGCAGGTAACAGTGATCGTCACGACCATCAACAGCCAGCGAATTTACATTATCGGCGAAGTGACTCGCCCCGGTGCGTTTCCTATGCTGCCGGAAATGAATGTGCTGCAGGGGCTTTCAAGTGCGGGAGGATTCACGCAGTTTGCGAAGACTAAGAGTATCTACGTTCTGAGAATGGAAAACGGAAAACAGCAGAAGTATCCGGTTAATTACAAGGAAGTTGTGAGCGGGAAGCACCCGGAGCAGGATATTTTGTTAAAGGCCGGGGACACGATCGTGGTGCCATAGAAGAGTTCATGCGCAAATCGGCATACATATTCGGGATTATTCTCTGCGTTGTTGCGCTGGTTGCGTCTGCTGCCCAGGCCCAGCAGCAGACCCAGGACCAGCCCATCCCGGCCTATCATTCTCCGCTTGCGTCGCAGGCCGACAATACCGATCCGAACGCCCCTCCCGCCCAGCTTACGCCTGACAACAGCGCACTGACCGGGGCCCAGGACCCGTCCATCGGTGTACCTTCGACGAACCATAGCTATTGGACTCCGCACATTGATCTAGCGGTCACACTAGATACGGAGCCTCCGGTTGGAGGAGCGGGTAGCGGATTAACCACTTGGACTTCTCTCACCGGAGGGGTCGATCTGCGCTGGATGTCGGGCAGGTCTGACATGACCTTGGGCTATATCGGAGGCGGCGTCCTTTCGAACGATAGTAGTTCCAGCGACGGAATTGTGCAGGACTTGAATTTTTTGGACAAATTCACCTTTCGGCGTTGGGCACTTACGCTTATAGAGCAAGCGGCTTACACTCCTGAAAGTGGGTTCGGATCAGGTGGATTTCCCGGCATATCTTTGCCCGGCGGGACCTCGGGGCTGGGAGGGCTTGTTCCCGGCCAGACAATTATCACAGCCGAAGGCCAGCGCTTCCTCAATACCTCTCTCGGCGAGGTCGACGTATATCTTACACCGCGCTCATCCCTCACGTTTGTTGGTGGTTATTCTCTTTTGCATTCTTTTAATGGGAATTCTCTTTCGAATTCTTTTAATGGGAATCTGCTAAATTACGGTGACGTAATTGCGCTAGCGGGATACAACTACCAAATAACTCGCAAGGATACTGTTGGAATTTCCTATGTATTTAGTGGATTTCGCTATGACAACTTCGATGAATCGATCGACACGAACACCTTGCTATTCTCCTACGGCCGGAAGGTCACAGGACGCTTGGCATTCCGCATAGGAGCCGGGCCAGAATTTACATTCATCAATACGCCTACGATCCCCGGAACAGGCGTCGGCACCATCGGCCTACCTTCGGGAGGTTCCACGAACAACCTGGATTGGTATCTCTCGACATCGGTGCAATATCAAATGGAACGGACTGCATTATCCGCTAGCTATAGCCATGGCGTGGCCGGCGGATCCGGCGTGTTTGCCGGCTCATTAGCTGACTCCGTGACGGGCTCCGCTGCACGGCAATTATCGCGAGTTTCTAGCGGTAGCTGGAACGTCGGATACTCTCGAAACACGGAATTGGCTACTAATGGCTTACCGCAGATCCAGTTTTCAAATCAACCTTTCGATTACTGGTTTACCGGGTTGAATTATAGCCGTTTGTGGGGACGTTCCCTGAACCTGAACTTGGGCTACCAATTGCAGTATCAAAACTCGAATGCTTCGTTCTGCACCGGAACCGGATGCGGATCAAGCTTTCTTCGTAATCTAATCACGTTTGGTGTGGGCTGGCGTAAACAGCCAATCCCGATTGAATAGCAGCATTAACTCGAGAACCGGAAAAAGAGGGTGGAATGACTCAGCGTGAATTAACTCAAGCAGACTACATCGCAATCTTACGACGCCGGTGGATCTTGATAACGGTTCTAGCCGTAGTTGGAGCACCGCTGGCCTACGGCGTCGCGCGGTTACTTCCGAATCGCTACAAGTCGCAAACCCTCGTGCTCATCGAGCCGCCCACTGTGCCAACGGATTTTGTGAAGCCCGTGCTTACGACCGAAATCAATGCACGTCTGGCGAGTATGCAGGAAGAAATCCTAAGCCGGACGCGACTCGAGCCCATTATCCATCAATATGGACTGTATTCGGGAGACGTGAGCCGCCTGCCTCCCGACGCGCTCGTTGCCAGGCTTCAAAAGGATATTGAAATAACCCCCATCCAGCCAATGGCTGAGACACGGGCACAGGAGTTACCGGGCTTTCACATCATCGTGACCTTGGACAATCCGCGGACGGCTCAGGAGGTTTGCTCGGCTATCACGCACTTGTTCATCGAAGAGAGTATTCGCCTTCGGCAGCAGCGCTCCGAAGATACCACCCAATTTATAGCTCAACAGCTTGTAGATGCAAAAGCAAAACTCGATGAACAGGATACGAGACTGGCGGCCTTCAAGAGCCGCTACATCGGATCACTCCCGGACGAAGAGCAAGGAAACCTGAATCTCCTAATGGGGTTGACTTCGCAACTTGATGCGGCGACGCAAGCGCTGGCGCGCGCGCAACAAGACAAAAGCTTTGCAGAGTCAATGCTGACGCAACAGCTGGGGGCCTGGCAAGCGGCTCAAAGTGGTACTAGTCCCCAAACAATGGATGCGCAGTTGACCGCCTTGCAAACGCAGCTTGCAAATCTCCAAGCCCGGTATACGGACGACTATCCGGATGTAGTGAAAACTAAAAATGAAATCGCTGCGCTGCAAAAAAAGATCGCTGATACAGATTCGCCCAAGGCCTCCAATGACGGTAAACCGGCGAAAATGGCATCGGAACCGGCTCAAATCGTGCAATTACGGGCACAAGTTCATACTACGGATCAAGTGATCGCTGAGAAAACCAAGGAACAAGCCAAGATTCAGCAGGAGATTAAAGTTTATCAGGACCGCGTGCAATCGAGCCCCGGTGTGGAACAGCAATATAAGGAGCTGACACGCGATTACCAAACGGCACTCGATTTCTATAACGATCTATTGAAGAAGCGCGATCAATCCACGATGGCAACCGACCTTGAACGCCAACAAGAAGGTGAACAGTTTAAAATACTCGATCCCGCCAACTTGCCAGATCAGCCTTCCTTCCCAAACCGTCCGGCATTCGCATTGGGCGGATTGGCCGGCGGCTTAGCCTTGGGACTCGGTATTGCTTTCCTTCTAGAGTCTCGAGACACGTCATTTAGAACCGAGAGAGACATCGAATTTTCGTTGAAGCTGCCGGTGCTCGCCATGGTTCCGGCGATCGAACTATTGGCAGGCCCAAAGTCCAAGCATGCCGTTATTCCGAAACCGGACGATACTTCCGTCGCAGCCGGAGCGAGGGCCTAAACGAAATGTACCAGAAATTTTTTGGGCTTCGCGAAAGCCCGTTCAATGTTAACCCGGACCCGCGCTATCTCTTTCTGACGAAACAAATTCAGGAAGCGCTAGCGGGCTTGACCTATGGCATTCAAAATCGCAAAGGCTTCATTTTACTTACGGGAGAGGTTGGAACGGGCAAGACAACCCTGCTGAACCGGCTGCTCGATTGGTTGCACGGGCAGAGAGTTGCGACGGCGTTCGTCTTCAATTCACAAGTCAATGTCAGCCAGCTTTTTGATTTCATGATGGCTGACTTCGAAATTCCGTGTGAGACGCGGCACAAGAGCCAGGTGTTGCTCCGTCTCAACGCATGGTTACTCGATCGGTATCGAGCCGGCGAGACAGCGGTTCTGATTGTGGACGAGGCCCAGAACCTGTCGCTGCAGGTACTCGAGGAAATTCGCTTGCTGACCAATCTCGAAACCTCGACGGAAAAACTGCTCCAGATCGTGCTCACAGGGCAGCCGGAACTGGAAGAGAAGCTGAAATTGCCACAATTGCGGCAGCTTCGGCAACGTATCACCTTAAGGTGCCGGACCGGGCCATTAACTCTGGAGGAGACGTTCGGGTACATCGCTGAACGTTTACGCATCGCCGGGGCAAATGGAGAGCCGATATTTTCGAAGGAAGCGATTCAGACCGTGCACTTATATTCACGAGGAATTCCTCGAATCGTCAATTTGCTTTGCGAACATGCCTTGATCAACGCATACGTGGACCACTTGCGGCCCGTTCCCGCCTATTTGGTGGAAGAGGTAGCGCGGGAATTTCAGCTCGACGAGATAGAGCCCATCGCTCCTGTAGGGGTTTCGAACGGCAACAAGCAGCCTATAGACGCCCAAGTCTTGCTCCAGAATCTAGATGAATTGCTCAGTCGTCTGCGCGAGGCGAATATCATGCCGGTAACGATGCGCGAAAGGAAACCATGAGTCGCATTCACGAAGCGTTAAAAAAAGCTGAACAAGAAAGAGCTGCGGCCCAGCCTCCCGATAACTCGCCTTCTCTACCGAGCACGGCGACGGAGGTCATCCCGAAGGCCCGTGAAGGATCGGATGACGCTCCCAGCATATTCAAGCATTCAACCGCCATCGCTCCCCAGCTTGGGAATCTAAAACGCTTCGAAGATCTGTGCCAACAGTGTGCACATCCTCACTGGCACCCGGATCCGAAAGTGAACATTTTCTCCAATCCCGCTTTGAGCGCAATCGCGGCGGAACAATTTCGGACTTTGCGATCACGGCTTTACCAATTACGCGGGAGCCAACAGCTCCGTACTCTCTTGGTTGCCAGTTCCGTGCCCGCAGAAGGCAAAACGTTTGTGACCAACAATTTGGCGCAAGCAATTGTCCGTCAGCACGATCGTCGATGTTTGATTATCGACGCAGACTTGAGGTGTTCCCGTCTCCACGTGCCGCTCGGCGCACCACCTTCTCCGGGTTTGACGGATTATTTGCTTGGAGAAGCAGACGAGACAACAGTTATTCAACACGGTCATGAAGGGAATCTCTGCTTTATTCCAGGCGGGAAAGAAGTGGCCAACCCCAGTGAATTGCTGTTAAACGGTCGGCTGAAGACTTTGCTGGAGCGGGTAACGCCGATTTTTGACTGGATCATCCTGGACTCTCCGCCGTTACTGCCCGTGGCGGACGCAAGCTTGCTCGCCGACCATGTTGATGGTGTGATTTTGGTGGTGCGTGCGGCTTCGACTCCAACCGGAGCGGCTGAACGAGCCTGTCAAGAACTGCAAGGTAGGAATGTAATAGGCGTGGTGTTGAATGCTGTAGAGCAGTCCCAGACTTATGGATCTTACTATTACGCGGGTTACGAATATGGGCAAGAAGAAGCCAAATCAAGTTAGTCCTGAGAGTACCATTTGGCCGGCCGAATGCTTCGAACAGGAACCTGGCAAGACGGGAGTGGCTTCGGCCATGCGCGACTTGAAGACGGGTGCCTGGGAAATCTACTCTATGTCCTTTGTTAGGCTGGTCTTGGGCGTAGGAAAACAAGTGGAACTCTGGGATAGCGATGTTCATAAAGTGATTCGAACTAGTGTCCCAAAGACGACAAGTGCCCAAGGGATTTCTCAATTAAGGCATTAAGCTTCATAGATTTACCCAAAGTGCGACAGGAGTTCGTAGTGGCACCCGTCGTGCAATTCTATTGTTGAGAGGTTAATTGTGACTCTCATGGCGGTAGCACAAGCGCAGTGACTAATTATGAGAATAAGTCTCAAAACCGAATGCGACACCGAGAAAGCAAACAGACAGGATGTTGCCACTGAGTATCCTTGGTTCGCCCTGCAGGTACGAGCGCGCCATGAGTTAGGCATAACGAACTATCTATGTGGACAAGGCTACGAGTCGTTTCTTCCGCTTTACAAGTGCAGGAAGCGCTGGTCTGACCGGGTAAAGGAAGTGCAAAGTCCCTTGTTTCCTGGCTATCTATTTTGCCGCTTCGATCCCCAGGACCGGTTGCCCGTAATGAAAATTCCTGGCGTAATGCAAATAGTAGGTGCGAACCGCGTGCCACTTCCAGTTGATGAGGTTGAGATCAGCGCTATCCAGACTTTGGTAGCCTCGGGTATGCCGAACCAGCCATGGCCTTTTTTGCAGGTCGGCGAGAGAGTGCGAATCGAGTCGGGTTCTTTGTGCGGTATTGAAGGAATCCTAATGGATTTTAAGGGGACTCATCGGCTGGTGCTCTCGATCACACTGCTTCAGCGTTCGGTATCGGTAGAAATAGATTCTGCATTGGTCTCTCCTACGTCTTTGTCGCAGCGATCGAGATTAGAAAAAACAATCGCGGCGCGCAGGCCCTTTCAGGTTGTGGCGTAACCGCAAACTTAGCTAACGGTGAAATGAGTTTCGGAGAACGATTTAGTAACGAGGTTGAGTGAATCGCATGTCCACAACAAAACCAAAAATTATCGGACAGATTCGGAAGTCAATCGGAACCGACGGAAATTCCGCCGGCTCGATGGCGGGTTTTCTTTCCGAAGAACAGTTTCGTCGAATGCTGGCCCGAGAAAGAAAGAGGTCGGAGCGTTCGCGTCAGCATTTGGTTCTGATGTTGATCGACGGGGGGTTGAAGAATAAGAAAACGGACGTTCTTTTGGAACAGATTGCAGTCGTCCTATGCGCTTCGATTCGTGAGACCGACCTGGCGGGATGGTTCGAGGCAAATTCTGTTTTTGGCGTAATTTTCACTGAGCTTGGAGAGTGCGATGTCAGCGCAGCCGTCAAAACTATAGAAACTAAAGTTACAGCTGGACTTCAAAACTCTTTCAAAGCTACTCAGCTGAGCAGTTTCCAAATCTCTTTCTATGCCTTTCCAGAAGGTTGGAAAGGAGATGAGCATCAGCGCCCAGTAGATCCTGCGATGTACCCCGATCTGTTTGAAGTTAAAGAGAAAAAGAAGCTGTCATTGCTAACCAAGCGAGCGATGGATGTCCTGGGAGCCTCGTTGGCTGTCGTAATCCTCTCACCAGTTTTTCTAGGGCTGGCTATTATCGTCAAGCTAACCTCGAAAGGCCCAATTTTCTTTCGTCAGGAACGCGTCGGCCAGTTCGGGTCGCGGTTTGTATTTATCAAGTTTCGGTCGATGTACGTTTCAACCGATGCCGCTATTCACAAGGAATACGTCAGGAAATTCATAGTTGGCAAAGCGGCTTCTGCTGCGCAGGACGGAAGCAAAAAGGGCGTCTATAAGATTACGAATGATCCTCGGGTTACTTGGATTGGAAGACTCTTGCGGCGTACGAGCCTTGACGAGATACCTCAATTCTGGAACGTGCTGAAAGGCGAGATGTCCTTGGTGGGCCCGCGGCCTCCTATACCCTATGAGATTGAAGCCTACGACATTTGGCATCGCCGCCGTTTGCTGGAGTCGAGGCCGGGCATCACTGGGTTATGGCAAGTGCAGGGCCGGAGCACCACTACTTTCGACGAAATGGTTAGACTGGATCTCCAGTACGCTAGAATGTGGTCACCCATGTTAGATGTGAAAATACTTCTTCAGACTCCTCGCGCAGTCTTTTCAGGCAACGGCGCCTATTAGTCCGATGAGACTCTTGGCAGAATTCGAGCGTTTCGAAACTTATCGGGTTAGCGCGCTGGGGATTTAGACCGCACCTTAGTTTTTGCTTGGTTTGCAGTCGGCAGCCGCAATTATTTAGTCCTTTCAAGGTCCTACGCTCAAGGTGAAAAAGATGGCTACCAGTCTAGACATTGAATCTGCCACAAAACTTCAGAAACAGCAGGACTCTAGTAACGTGATCAGGATGGGCGTGATCGGGTATGGTTATTGGGGCCCGAACATTGTCCGAAATTTTCACGGACAGGAGCATTCCTGCGTGGTCGCTATTTGCGACAAGAGTCCGAAGTCACTGCAGCGCGCCCGGCAGGCTTATCCGGAGATTCGTGCGATCGATACATGCAACGACATTCTCACGGCTACGGATATTGACGCTATCGCAATCGTGACACCGGTTTGGACGCACTATGAGCTTGCAAAGATCGCATTGGAAAATGGCAAACACGTATTCGTTGAGAAGCCGTTCACCTGCACTACAGGGCAAGCAGAGGAACTCATCGAACTAGCGGAACGCAAGAATTTAAAAATCATGGTGGATCATACGTTCTTGTTCACCGGCGCCGTTAAGCGCATCAAGGAACTCATTGATAACGGAACGCTGGGAGATCTCTACTACTACGACTCCATGCGGGTGAACCTCGGACTTTTTCAGCATGATGTAAATGTGCTCTGGGACCTGGCGCCGCACGATCTTTCGATTATGGATTATCTTATCAAGGATAAGCCCGAGGCTGTCGTCGCCACTGGTGAGCGCCATTTAAATGGTGTTGCCGACATCGCATTCCTCACTCTCTACTACCCGAACAACATGATCGGGCACATTAATGTGAACTGGCTGTCGCCAGTCAAGGTACGCACCACATTGATCGGCGGCGAAAAGAGAATGCTGGTTTGGAATGACCTGGATGCTGACGAAAAGCTGAAGGTGTATGACAAGGGCGTGCAAATGAGCGGCGACGGGGTCTATCAACTGCTCGTGAGCTACCGTTCCGGCGATATGTGGGCGCCTCGATTGGAACAACTAGAAGCTCTGAAGATAGAGGCTGCCTACTTCGTAGATTGCATCATCAATGAGAAAAGGCCGTTCAACGATGGCGTAGCCGGGTTGCACGTGGTGCGCATGCTCGAAGCCGCCGACCAGTCCCTCCACCAAAAAGGTAAAGTCATCCAGCTATGAACGAATTCATTTGCATCGCACCGGACGTCAAGCTCGGGAAAAACGTCAAGTTTTCGAAGTTCATCAATTTGTACGGATGCACGGTGGGCGACGATACGAAGATTGGGGCATTTGTTGAGATTCAAAAGAATGCCACGGTGGGCAACAACTGTAAGGTTTCCAGTCACACGTTCATCTGTGAAGGCGTCACCATCGAAGACGGAGTTTTCCTCGGCCACAGCGTAACCTTCGTCAATGATTCCTATCCACGCGCGACCGGCGGAGACGGCCAATTGCAGACCGAAGCGGACTGGAAGGTGGAAAAGACGATCGTAAAGAAGGGCGCTTCCATCGGATCAGGCTCAACAATTCTGGCAAACGTTACGATCGGAGAGAATGCGATCGTCGGCGCCGGGAGCGTTGTGACCAAGGATGTGCCGGCGAACGCAATTGTCGCGGGAAATCCGGCAAAGCTGTTGCGGTACGTGACCGAAGAATCGAGGATCGCATAGTGTCCCTTACCGGAAAAATTTCATTTTTGGATCTGGTCACCCCACACCAGCAGCTCGAGCCTGAGCTCACTGCCGTTTTCCAGAAAGTGCTGCAAACGGCGGGGTTCGTAGGCGGCCCACTTGTCGAGAATTTTGAAAACGAATTCGGCGCGTTTTGTAACGCGAAGCATTGCGTCGGTGTGGCCAACGGCACCGACGCTGTGCGATTTGCTCTGATGGCCGCAGGCGTACAACGAGGAGACATCGTTGTCACCGTCCCGCACACGTTTATCGCCACAACGGAAGCGATCAGCCAAGCCGGTGCCCGGCCCGATTTTGTGGACATCGAAGATCAGACGTATTCGATGGACGTCGCGAAGCTGCGAGAATACCTCGAACGGGAATGCTATGTGGACCGCGAGACTGGGAAACCCTATCACAGGAAGTATCGCGCTCCCGTCACTGCCGTTGTGCCGGTGCATATCTACGGGCAATGCGCGGACATGGATCCCATCCTCGAGCTGGCCCGACGTTTCAACCTGATTGTGGTGGAAGATGCCTGCCAGGCCCATGGAGCTGAATACTTTTCGCGGAAAGAGAATTGTTGGAAGAAGGCCGGCTCGATGGGTCACGCTGCAGCGTTTAGTTTTTATCCCGGAAAGAATCTCGGCGCTTGCGGAGAAGCTGGCGCCGTCACGACGAATAGCGAGGAAATGGCGCGCAAGATGCGCACGTTGCGCGATCACGGCCAGGCAAAGAAGTATTACCACGACATCGAGGGATACAACGGCCGGCTCGACGCCCTGCAAGCAGGCTTGCTCAGCGTGAAGCTCCGCCATCTGGCGGAATGGAATCGGCAGCGTCAAGAAGCGGCAGCTCGATACGACGAGATGTTGTCGTCGGTGGATGGCGTCATCGCTCCTCACCACCCCTCGTGGTCGCGCCCGGTCCATCACCTGTACGTCGTGCGCGTGGAGGACCGCGAAGGGTTACAGAAGCACCTCGCGGACGCCAAAATCGAGACGGGCATTCACTATCCCATTCCCCTTCATTTGCAAAAGGCCTACGAAGCATTCGGGTTCAAGAACGGTGGCTTCCCGGTCACCGAAAAGGTTGCCGCAGAGATCCTCTCGCTTCCCATGTATCCGCAACTTCAGGCCGTGGCGCAGTCGCGCGTCGTCCAGAAGATCCAGGAATTTGCCGCGGTCGGTGCCCTTCGCTAGGAATGTTTTTCCAAATCTAAATGGAGTTTGTGGGTTCCAGGGCTTCGCGGAATGGAGGTCAAGGGCCGGAGCCCACTTGATACGCGGCAGTACCATTACCCTGTCGCATTTTCAACCAGACGGGCTGGCGACACTTTATCTTTTTTGACCGTTACCTCGCATCGGGTCGCGCCTAGTATTTCACGAGCGCTGGGAGATGCGCTCGCATATTCCATCTACGACCCGACGCTGCTGTCGACCGTCGTTGAATTTACCCACCAATTCACGACGCGACCAGCGTGATGCCGTTTTCGGTTCACGCCAGCTATAATCAAGTGCCTCGAATTGGGGACATCGCTTCGATGCCCGTTGGCGACGCGGAAAACGTGCATCGAATGACTAGGACCGACGCGCAATTTCGCGATCTGGACCAAAAAGTAGCAAGAAGACGCTCCAATACAGCAGTGCGGTTGTTGACTACCTGACTTGAGCTTTGTGCCGTAGCGCACTGAAATTAGCAGTTTGAAAAATCCAATGAAAAAAATGGCGCTGGTGACAGGGTCGGAGGGATTTATCGGATCCCACATGGTCAAGTTCCTCCAAGCCAGGGGTTGGAACGTAGTTGGGTCTTATCTCGCGGAGGGCACGGCTTCCTTTCCGAGGCTGCCAAACCTGGAATTCGTGCGGTGCGATCTGCGAAACGGCCAGCGCGTCACGCAAGTGGTGGCAGAATATCGGCCGACGCACATATTCCATCTTGCCGCGCAGAGTCTACCAACGGTCTCATGGGCGGATCCGGTCAGGACCTTCGAGTCGAACATCATCGGTTCACTTTACCTTTTTGAGGCGGCGCGTCATATGAGGCGGCGACCCGTGATAGTTTCGGCGTGCTCCAGCGCCGAGTACGGATACGTGCCAGCAGCGGCCATTCCCGTTACCGAGGACCAGCCCCTTCGACCGCTGCATCCTTACGGCATCAGCAAGGTCTGCCTGGATCTGCTAGCTCGCGAATATTTCCTGGATTACAGCATTCCAGCGGTCAACGTGCGTCTTTTCAACACGACGGGTCCGGGCAAGACGAATGATGCACCCTCGGATTTTGTGCGACAGTTGGTCAGGATTAAGAAGGGCCTACAGCCTCCGGTGGTGGAAGTCGGAAACCTGAAGCCCCGGCGAGCGTTCCTCGACGTGAACGACACGGTACGAGGGTTTTATGATGCGGCAATGAAAGGGAAACGGGGCGAGGCTTACAATTTGTGTGCGAGCCGCACATACCGGATTGGGGAAGTCCTAGACGCCGCGATCCGTCTGTCCGGGGTGAAAGCACAAGTCCGTCCCGTTCCTCGTCTCATGCGTCCTTCTGATGAGAGAATCATTTTCGGTGACACGCGCAAGATCCGAAAACATACCGGCTGGAAACCAAGAAATTCGATCGAGCAGACACTGAAGTCCATGCTGGAATACTGGAACGCGGTGCTCTGATTTCCCGCGAAGCCGAGGTTGCCTTCGCTGCACCAGAAACGGAATGGGTACTGAAAGTGAATTCTGAGACAGACATTCTTTCGACATGCGGCAGCGCTCCGGAAAGAATGCTGGCCGTTTTGCTCGTCGGCGGGATGGGTACTCGCCTGCAATCCGTTCTATCATCGATGCCAAAACCGCTGGCTCCGATCGGGAAGTTGTCCTTCCTGGAGCTGCTGGTTTTGCAACTTCGATCGCAGGGTATCCGACGGCTAGTGATGTGTACCGGACATCTTGCCGACCAGATCGAAAATGAATTCGGAGACGGGCACAAGTGGGGCGTGGCCATTACGTATTCAAAGGAATCGCAGCCGCTCGGAACTGCCGGTGCGGTGAAATTCGCGGAACGATTTCTATCCGACTCTTCGGATTTCCTGGTCATGAATGGGGATTCATTCATGGAAATCGATTTTCGCCAGTTCATTCGCTTTCATCGGGAGCATGGCGGATTGATCAGCATGGCGGTTCGCCGAGTTCCGGATGCGTCGCGATATGGAACCGTTGAAACGGATGCACTCAACCGGATCGTTGGCTTTCGGGAGAAGATGGGGATCCCCGTTCCCGGCCGCATAAATGCCGGAGTGTACCTGTTCAACCGCGCGATCCTGCAGCATCTTCCGGATGGACCAGCCAGCCTTGAACAGGACGTCTTTCCACGCTTGCTCGAGCAGGGGGTCTATGCGCTCGAGCAGCACGGAATATTCATCGACATAGGGACACCTGAAGATTATGCGCGCGCGCAAGATCTCTTCCGCAGTCTTGCGGAGGCTGCTGGTCCCAAACCGGAAATCGAAACCACCGAGAGCCGGCCCCGCTAAGCTTCCTTCTTATGCAAGAACTCCAGACAAACCTAAATTCGATGACCAGAGCAGTATTTTTAGATCGTGACGGCGTGATTAATCGAAAGCCCCCAGAAGGGGAATACGTGACCCGCTGGCAGGACTTTAACGTCCTTCCGGGAGTGGTCGAAGGTATCGCTCAGCTAAAGCAAGCCGGTTTTTGCGTGATAGTGGTGACCAATCAGCGATGCGTCGCGAAGGGCCTTATGTCCGCGGCAGAACTGGAGCAGATGCATCGGAGAATGTGCGATCTTCTCGCGCGGGGCGGAGCTACCATTGACGGAATTTATTACTGTCCGCACGAGATGGAGCCGCCCTGCAATTGTCGCAAACCTGCGCCCGGCATGTTGCTCGAAGCAGCTCGGTCGCGCGGCATTGAGCTGTCCGCATCGTGGATGATCGGCGATTCCGATGTCGATATAGAGGCCGGCAGGAACGCAGGATGCAGAACGGCATTTCTTTTGGCAACAAATGAGACGGTCGGCGAACCAGGACGCTCAAGTACTAGCGCGGGGCGCGCTGATATTGTCGCCACGTCGATTCTTGATGTAATTTCCGAGATACTGCATTGCGAAGGGGGCGCCAGCACGCTCACCACGGATCGCACGGCCACATAGATCCGGCTCGGACTGGCAGGTAGTTTGCCGGGAGCCTCGCTAACTAAAATGAAGAACAGGAAACCAAGAGCATGATCATAACCCGCACTCCATTCCGCATCTCTTTCTTTGGCGGCGGCACGGACTACCCTGTGTGGTACCGCGAATTCGGCGGAGCCGTACTGGCAACCGCGATCGACAAGTGCTGCTATATTACCTGCCGAAGGTTGCCGCCATTTTTCGAATACCACAGCCGGATTTCGTATTCGAAAGTGGAAAACGTTAATCAAAACAGCGCGATCGAGCACCCGTCCGTGCGTGCCTGTTTGCAGTATTTAGGCGTCGACGAGGGGGTGGAAATCCACCACGTTGCTGACCTGCCTGCCCGGACTGGCCTAGGCACGAGCTCGTCTTTTACGGTAGGGCTCTTGCTGGGGCTCTATGGGCTCAGAGACCAGATGCGCAATAAGCATGAGCTTGCGTCTGACGCCATTCGGGTAGAGCAGGAAGTACTGAAGGAATCTGTCGGTTCGCAGGACCAGGTCACCGCCGCGTGCGGAGGCTTCAATCGCATCAACTTCAACACCGACGGCGGGATCGAAGTGAGGCAGGTGATAACTTCCCCGGACAGATTGGCTGCCCTGCAGCAAAACTTTGCGCTCTATTTTACCGGATTCGCGCGGACCGCTTCGGAAATTGCCAAAGAACAGATAAAAGTGACACGGAACCGGAAGCATGAGCTGGACATGATGTTTCAGATGGTGAACGAAGCCGAGGCCATCGTTACGAATCCGAACCGTTCGCTCGATGAATTTGGCCACTTGCTCCACGAATCCTGGCAGGTAAAGCGCACGCTGACAAAAAACATCACGAACAGCCGCCTCGATGAAATTTATGACGCCGGGCGCAGCGCCGGCGCCCTTGGGGGCAAGCTTCTTGGAGCGGGCGGAGGCGGCTTCATGCTGTTCTACGTGCCGCCCGAACGGCGGAAGGAATTGCGGGCGCGGCTTAAGAACCTGCTGTGCATCCCATTCGGATTCTCAAATCGAGGCAGCCATGTGGTCGTCTATGAACCGGAAGAAGTGTACGACAAATCGGTGATCAGTGAGCGGACTGAAGTGTACGCGCAGCAACCCTCGCATGACACCAACTAACGTGGGACCTGCAGGAGTAGAAGAGGGTTATATGCAGCAAGAAGACATCCTGCCATCATATGTTCTGATTACGCCTGCTCGTAACGAGGAGGCATTCATCAAGAAGACGCTTGATTCCGTAATTCAGCAGACGTTTCTGCCTGTGAAGTGGGTGATTGTCAATGACGGGTCGACAGATTCAACGGCAAGCATTGTGGAGCCATACGCAACGAGATACGACTGGATCGAACTCGTAAACCTTCCTGTCCGCCGGGAGCGGAATTTTGCTGCAAAGGTATATGCGTTCAATGCCGGGCAAGAGAGAGTGAAAGGCCTCGATTACGAAGTCATCGGCAATTTAGATTCGGACGTTTCACTCGAGGAAGATCATTTTGAATTTCTCCTGGATAAGTTCAAAGAAAATGCGCGTCTGGGTGTTGCGGGCACAGTTTTCAAAGAGGAAGGCTACAATTCGGAAACCGATAGCTTGGAAGGACAACTTCACGTTTCGGGCCAATGCCAACTTTTTCGTCGCCAGTGCTTCGACGAACTAGGGGGTTATTTCGCAAATAAGGCCGGAGGAATCGATTGGATCGCAGTCACAACTGCCCGCATGAAAGGCTGGAAGACACGATCATTCCGGGAGAAGTCGTTCTTCCACCACAGACATTTGGGAACGGCTGAACGCAGTGCATTCGCGGCGGCCTTTTCCTATGGCGAAAAGGATTACTACCTCGGTGGACATCCGGTTTGGGAACTTTTCCGCGTCGGCTTTCGGATGGTCAAACCTCCATACTTCATCGAAGGGTTTGGGCTTGGTTTGGGCTATGGATTGGCAGCGCTACGCAGACTACAACGCCCGATTTCCAAGGAACTCATGGCGTTCCATCGCCGAGAACAGATGAGGAAGCTCAAGGTCATTCTCAAATCTGCCATTACATTCAAGCCGATTGATAAATTTCAGCTTTTGTCTGAATAGTTCAGAAGTTCTTTCGAGACCGGACTGTTTTATGACCGAATTGCAAGTGTTCGAAGTCCAATCAGCAGTCAGCTGTTCGATCGAAAGTTAGCTACTGGCGAGATTTTATGTGCGGGATATGCGGGCAATTTAACTTCCGAAACCAAGCGCCCGTGAGGCGCGCGGACCTTGAGGCGATGACCAGGTCCATGGTCCACCGCGGGCCGGATGACGAAGGCTATTTCATCGCCGGGCCACTTGGTTTTGGATTTCGTCGGCTTTCGATCATTGATTTGGCCGGTGGGCATCAACCCATGTCGGATCAGGAAGAGTCCGTTTGGGTGATTTTCAACGGAGAAATTTACAACTTCCCTGAACTCAAAAGAGAACTGCAAAGCCACGGCCACATATTTCGGACCAACTCCGATACCGAAGTCATCATCCACGGCTACAAGCAGTGGGGCAACGAGGTACTGAACCGCGTGAATGGCATGTTCGGGCTTGCCATCTGGGACGTTCGCCAGAAGCGGTTAGTTGTTGCCCGCGATCCATTCGGAATCAAGCTGATCTACTACCGCATTGACGGGGACAGCTTGTATTTCGGCTCAGAAGTGCGCCCCATACGCACCACCATGCCTGGGAAAACTGAGATCGATGTTACTTCCCTGAATCTCTTCCTGCGGTACCGTTTCACGCCCTCACCCTACACGATATTCGAGGGAGTGCGGAAACTCGCCCCGGGCACCAAACTGACAGTTGAGAATGGTGTTTGCGAAGTAAGTCGCTGGTACAGATTCAAGCCAGAACCGTTCAAACCGGCTAAGTCGCCTGCCGAAGCAACGGAGGAATTGCTGTCCCTTTATAAGGGTGCGATCAAGCGCCAACTTATCAGTGATGTGCCAGTGGGCCTGCTACTGAGCGGTGGAATCGATTCCGGACTGCTGCTCGCTTTGATGAATTTGAACGGGAGTTCATGGCCGACTTACAGCGTGGGATATGGCTCGTCCTTTGCCGACGATGAATTGGCCGATGCCGCTGAGACTGCCCGAGTACTGGGATCAAAGCACACGAGCGTGACCATAACCAAATCAGCTTTCGAGGAAAATCTCTCTAAAATCGTTGCGAGTTTGGAAGAACCCATCGCAACGTCTTCGATTGTTCCGATGTATTTCGTTTGTCAACGAGCCCGTCAAGACGTCAAAGTGGCGCTTGTCGGCCAAGGGCCGGACGAATTGTTTGGCGGTTACCGCCGCCATTTGGGTGTGCGTTATAGAGCGATGTGGGCAGGCCTGCCGCAATGGTTGCGAAGTCCGATTGCCTCAACAGTGAGTGCGCTGCCGAGAAACGAGACCCTCAAGCGAGGGGTGAATTCTCTAGCGATCCCAGATCGGATGCACCGATATCAACATGTTCTGTCGCTCTTGCCTGGAGACCAGGTCGAAGGGCTGTTTCAAGAAGGACTTCTGCCGCCCGATGCTGGGGACACGATTCTCAACTGCTGGAAAGATATGGGCGAGCTGATGAGTGAGACGGATGAGCTGGGGGGGCTTCAGTTTCTCGAGGTGCGCTCTACACTACCAGACGAACTTCTAATGTACGCCGACAAGCTCTCGATGGCGCATGGTCTCGAACTGCGCGTGCCGTTCGTGGATAAGGAGATTGTCGAATATGTCGAGCGATTACCGGCGAGCCTTAAAGTGAGGAATGGCTCCCGGAAATGGTTACATCGACAAGTGTGCCGGACGTTTTTACCCGAATCGATTGTGAAGCGGCCGAAACGAGGTTTTGCGAGTAACGTAGTGGATGACTGGTTCCGGGGAGCCATCGAAGGCAAGATGGCGGATACGTTGCTCGATGATGAGTCCAGGATCTATCAATATCTTCGACCGCGACCTGTCCATGAGCTGTTCGAGCAGCATGCAAGCGGGCGGAACGACAATCATAAAGTGCTCTTTAGCCTGGCAGTTTTTGAAGAATGGCTGCGGACCTATGAGGAGCCTGTGGCAAGTCTCAGTTGATTGCTCGTGGTTATGATTGATCGGCTCACAATTTTTTCGAATAAGAGTCGCGTGTCAACCTTTGAGCTGGGCCCCACCACCTCGGTTCATTGCCAGGATCGTCCAACACTGAACCTCGGGATTGCCGCAAGAGGTTTGTGTGCGGTATCCCATTGATTGTCAGGACGTGGCTATCGAGAAGAAACTTGAACCCATGGTTCGTTTGAGACAAGATCATGAATGACACCACTTTGAATACCGTCAGCGGTGAAGCTGGTTCACAAAGAGACCCGGGCTCCATGGCGCTAAAGGGCGATTCCTTCATCATTTCGCCGGGCGACCCAATTCTCGTGACCGGTGCTGCGGGCTTCATTGGTTCTCGAGTTGTCGAAGGTCTACTGAATCGTGGCTTTCGCAATTTGATTTGCTTTGCCCGGCCCTCGGGAAAATTATCCAGAATTGAAGAAATCTCCAACCGTCGTCCGCCGGGCTCGCAGATCAAACTGATCAAAGGTAATCTTCTTTCTCGCCATGATTGTGAGTTGGCATGTGAGGATGCGGCGGTGATCATTCATCTTGCCGCGGGCACTGGTGAAAAATCCTTTCCCGACGCTTTCATGAACTCAGTGGTTACGACGCGCAACCTATTAGACGCCAGCCTGCAGTGCGGCCGAGTTCGACGATTCGTGCTGATTAGTTCGTTTTCGGTGTACACAAACCGCCAAAAGCCGCAGGGGCGTCTTCTGGATGAATCATGTCCGATTGAAGAGCATGGCGAACTCCGCGGAGAGGCCTACT
Source organism: Candidatus Acidiferrales bacterium (assembly GCA_049693595.1). Classification (GTDB taxonomy): domain Bacteria; phylum Acidobacteriota; class Terriglobia; order Acidiferrales; family UBA7541; genus Palsa-295. The sequence continues at coordinate 36,607 of JBAVQA010000318.1, forward strand.
GCTTCGCGAAGGTTAAACAGGAGCAGCTCGTCACCGAGTACAACAAGAAATTCGGGATTCCCTTTGTAGTCGTCAGGCCTGGGAGTGTATATGGTGCAGGCAAGGAGGCGATCGTTGGACGGGTAGGAATTGACACTTTCGGGGTGTTCCTGCACATCGGGGGGGCTAATACTATTCCCTTCACCTACGTTGAGAATTGCGCCGACGCAATTGTGCTGGCTGGTCTTGTCCGGGGTGTAGACGGCGAGGTTTTCAACGTTGTTGATGATGACCTTCCGTCCAGCCGCCAGTTTCTGCGTTGGTACAAGAAAAAAGTAAGAACATTCAGATCCATCTACGTGCCCCATGCTGTTTGCTATGCTCTTTGTTATCTCTGGGAGAAGTACCATCAATGGTCAGAGGGGCAATTGTTGCCGGCTTTCAACAGGAGGCGATGGCACGCGTATTGGAAAAAGACACGCTATAGCAATCAGAAATTGAAGACTCGGCTAGGCTGGGTGCCAAGAGTGCCGACTGCGGTCGGAATGCAGCACTATTTCCAAAGCTGCCGACAGCGCGGAAAGCATGCTTAAAATCGCCATCGTGGGATGCGGCAAGATCGCCGATTCACACGCCTCGCAGATCCAGCGGATCAGCGGGTGCGAGATAGTCGCAGTTTGCGACCGTGAGCCACTGATGGCGACGCAGCTTGCCGACCGCTTTCCCGTCAAGCAGTGCTTTACGGATCTAACAGAACTGTTGAGTATGGCTCGGCCC
>JBAVQA010000319.1:0-2894 GCA_049693595.1 Candidatus Acidiferrales bacterium
ATCGACATTCTTTCGCTGATCGTTGACGCCACCGCTGATTTCGGCGGCGGCGACCGCTTTTCGATTCAGTGGGTCGAGAGGTTTCATGGGCCTGTGTATCTTTTGCTGAATAAAGTGGACCGCATCCACAAGCAGCTTCTTTTGCCGCTGATCGAGCGCTACAACAAAGTATTCGAGTTCGCCGAGATTTTTCCCATCTCCGCGCTCACGGGCGCAGGCTGCCTCGACCTGGTAAATTCCTGGCTCACGCGGCTTCCCGAAGCGCCGCCGCATTTTCCGGCGGACCAATTTACCGATCAGCCTGAGCGTTTCCTGGCCGCCGAACTTGTTCGCGAAAAAGCAATTCTCATCACGCGCGAAGAAGTTCCGCACGCCATCGCCGTCTTGGTTGACAATTTTGAAGAGACCGAGAAACTGACGCGCATACGCGCCACAATTTACGTCGAGCGCGAAGGCCAGAAGGGAATTCTGATCGGAAAGGCCGGCGCCACCATCAAGAAAATCGGAACGCAGGCTCGCTTGGAACTCGAAACCATCCTCGGCGCCAAAATCTTTCTGGAACTCATGGTCAAAGTGCAGCCGCACTGGCGCCAAAATTCCGCGATCGTTCGCCAGCTCGATTGGCACCGCCAGCTCGAACAGCTCGCCGACTACCAGGAATAAGTTCTATTCTCTTGCAGGCGCGATGCCCAGCGTTCGCATTTTTCTGTACAAATGGCTGCGCTCCAGACCCAGCGCCTGCGCCGCCTTGGTCATGTTCCAGCGATTTTCCTCCAGCTTGCGCAGCACGAACTCGCGCTCGTACGCGGACCGCGCCTCCTGCAAGCTCTCGTAGGGCTTCTGCGGGCTCTTCGACGCGCCGCGAAACACCTCCGGCGGCAAATGATGCGGCTCGATCCGCGGCGAAGGGCAAATAATCACCAGCCGCTCGACCAGATTTTTCAGTTCGCGCACATTCCCGGGCCAGGGATAACTGAGCAGCACGTCCATCGACGGCGCGCTGAATTCCTTTTGTTTCTTGCCGTACTCCTCGCAGAAGGCCCGCAAAAAATGCGCTGCCAGAATCGGAATGTCCTCAATTCGATCGCGCAGCGCAGGCACGTAAAAGGGAATCACGTTCAGCCGGTAAAACAAATCTTCCCGGAAAACGTTGCGCGCGATTTCTTCTTCGAGTTTCTTATTTGTGGCCGCTACAACGCGCACATCCACGGTCACCGGCGTATTCGAGCCCAAAGGCTCCACGCGCTGCTCTTCGAGCACGCGCAGGACTTTCGACTGCGTCTTCAGACTCATATCGCCCACTTCGTCCAGGAACAGCGTTCCGCCATCGGCCTTCTGAAACTTGCCGACTTTGTCCTCGCTGGCGCCCGTAAAACTTCCTTTGCGATGCCCGAACATTTCCGATTCAATCAATTCTTCCGGTATCGCGGCGCAGTTCACTTCCACGAACGGCATGGCCTCTCGCAAGCTGCTGGCATGCAGCGCGCGCGCCACCAGCTCTTTGCCCGTGCCGCTTTCGCCGTAAATCAGCACGCGGCCGTTCGTCGGCGCAGTCAATGCAATCTGCTGCCGCAACGCTTTCATCGGCACGCTGTTGCCGAGAATTTGATGTTTCTCTTCGAGTTCGGCGCGAAGCCGGCGATTTTCCGATTCCAGCCGCACGTATTCGAGGGCGTTGCGCACCACCAGCACGATTTTTTCGAGCGAGAGCGGCTTTTCGATGAAGTCAAAAGCCCCAAGTTTCGTCGCGCGCACCGCCGTTTCGATGTTTCCGTGCCCGGAAATCATCACCGCCATCGGCGCGCCTTCGAGCTGCTGAATCCGCTCGAGCGTTTCCAGTCCGTCCATTTTCTTCAGCCACACATCCAGCAGAATCAAATCGAAGTTTCGCCGCCCGATCTGCTCGAGACATTCTTCGCCCGAGGCCACCGCTTCGATTTCGTACCCTTCGTCGCGCAGCAGCGCACCCAGCGATTGCCGGATTCCGCTTTCGTCGTCGACTATCAGTATCGTTGCTGGCATTTGGTTTCCGAGCCTTTGAACTACTCGATCGCTTCGAGCCACAGGGTATGCGCGAAAAGTTACATTCCAGTAAAAACCGCTAAGCCTGCCCACCCGTTTGCGTTTGTGCGGCCACAACTTCCGCGGCTGGGAACCGAATCAGAAAACGCGCGCCGCTCGGCAGATTGTCTTCCACGCGAATCGTTCCGTTATGCTCGGCGATAATGCGGCTCGCAATCGCAAGCCCCAGCCCGGTGCCGCGCTCTCGGGTTGAAAAATGCGGCAGAAAGAGGCGCTCTTTATCTTCGGGAGAAATACCGTGGCCGCTGTCGGAAATCTCGATTTCCACCGCATCGCCGTCACCTTCCACGCGCGTCGCCACCCGCAACCTGCGAACCGTCGAGCCCTCCATCGCCTCCGCCGCGTTGTCAATCAAATTGGCAACCACGCGCCGCATCAGCTCGGGATCGGCTTTCACCGGCGGCAGCGTGGAGGCGAGTTCGGTTTTCACCGTGATGCCGTCGAGGCGTCCGTGAAACAAATCGAGTGCGCTTGACACAATGGAATTTAAATCCGCTGCCGCAAGCCGCGCGGAAGGGAATCTCGCGAATTGCGAGAACTCGTCCACCAGCGATTCGAGCGTCTGCACTTCGCGCTCGATCAGTCCGGCGCATTCCGCCACCAGCTTTTCGAACTCACTGCGCGCAGGCTGCGTTTTCAATGGCGCATTGCGGTCGAGATGCCGAAGCAGTCGCTGCGCCGAAAGCTGAATCGGCGTAAGCGGATTTTTGATTTCATGCGCGATGCGCTGCGCAACTTCCTGCCACGCGGCAGCCTTCTGCGCGCGCAAGAGGTCTGTCAAGTCGTCGATCACCACTACAAAGCCCGGGTTC
>JBAVQA010000320.1:0-10220 GCA_049693595.1 Candidatus Acidiferrales bacterium
TGTTGGGGCCGAATGTGACGCTCGTCGCGCCGATGATGTTGTAGCAAATCTGCCCAAACGCTGCCGAGGAGCTTTCGCAATCGTTGCCGTAAATCTCGTCGTTATTCGGATAATTTCCGTTGCTGTCTTTCGCCAGGACGTAGCCGGTGGAGCTTGCCGGCGGCAGAATGCAGGCGTTTTGTTCCAGCACGATCGCGTTGTAGATTCCGGCGAGATAAAAGCAAGTGTCGCCGCTGGACTGCGGATTCATGTTGTTGTGCTTGAACAGAGTATTCGTGCCGTCAAGGTCGCCCACCGAAGTGTTGCCGTAAATTCCGTAGGAAGTTCCGCCGGTGCCGAGCGTGATGTTGTTGTTCTCGATATCCGAGTGGCCGATGCTGGTCATATCGATCACTTTCGAATTCGCGCCCGTAGCTGTGAGCGCCATGCCCTCGATGTGCACGAAATTTATCTTTGACGAGGCTTGATTCGGATTTTTCACCGTGGTGCATCCCGCATTGCCGCACGCGATGAAGCCGGAAGTGTCCGGATTGGCGATCGTGCCGGTGCCGCTCTCCTGATAGCCCTTGATGGAAGCGCCGTCGCCCGTCAATTCCACTGCGTCATTCGTAGTCGTATCGGTGACGGTCAGCTGCCCCTGCCCCCAGAGCAATACCGTGCCGGCAGGAATAGTTACATGATGCGCTCCGGTGAGCGTTCCAGTCATTCCGCGCGCGTCGCAAACCGACGAGGATGTGGATGCCGAAGCGGCTGCAAGGCATGCAGTAATTTTTGCCGCCGCGTCTGCCCCTGCGAAGCGCTCTGCCTTCTGCACTCCGTTCAACGCGTTCACCGCTGCGGTGCCATTCACGTCGAGACTGAATTGCGGATTTGTAGTGTTGATGCCCAGCGCGCTCGGCGTGAAACGGTGTGCTGCCACCATCGTGCTGATCATCGAATCTTGCCCTCCGGAAGATGGTAGCGTCGTCATCGTAAAGCTGGTCGTGCCAGCGCCGGAGATAAATATGTAATTGTTCTGCTGCGGCACCCATTGCCCGTTATTCAGATTCGGCACCGTGGAAGTAGCTATGCAATACCCGGCGACCGTCGCGAGCCCGGCAAGCGGAGCGGTCCAGTTCCATGTGATCGCGTTGTTCGCGCCGCTCAGTGCCACGCCGGTGCTCTGTTGCGAAGGCGCCGACTCCGTCGAATTGCAATTCGTTGTGGTCGAATACATCGTTGCGAAGTAGGTCCCCGCCGCGATCGAGCCGCCCGTCGTAGCTGTACCTGCGACGCCCGTGGGTGGATATGTCCTGGGAAACTGAATATCTATCGACCCTGCCGCGTTCTCCGCGATGCTCGCGCCATAACCGAAATCAGTTCCATCGTTGAGCAGCAGACCCAACACTGGATCGATGCTTACCCCGGCGAACCGGCTTCCGTTAAAAGTCGCTCGCAACGCGTCGCCGACGTACCCGCCGAACTGGCCCACATCGCTGCGCAACCGCGGGTCTGGAGCGCCGGGACTGTTTCCTTGTCGTACAAAGTAGTCAAACCCGTTCCAGGTTTGCACCGAGCACCCCGAGATCGGGTTGCCGTTGTTGTCCTGCACGAGAATGGACGAGGAGAAATTTCCGCCCGCTCGAATATTGCAGCCAAATACGGAAGAGCTGCTTGGGTTGTCGTTTTGAATTGCAGGCGAACCCCCGTTCCCGCCAATTGAATTGTCAATGAGTACGCCGTTGAGGTTCGTCCCTGCAGAGCTGAGTTCAATTAAAGCGGGAAAACCGGTCGAGTCTGCCGTAGTCACATTGTTAAAGGTTACGTTGGTAACAATCGGCAAGGCGGCAGATCCGGGATTTCCCGTGCTGTTGGTGATCAATAGAAATGGCCCATGATTCGCTTCCAATCCTCGAACGTCTCGGAACACCCAATTCCCCGGTCCGCTGCCCGAAGTGTTTACTCGCTGGTCGTAATGAAATGTGCCGTTGGCTCCTTGAAGGTTGTCGAATTCCGCCAATCCGACGAGCGGAGCTTCTCCCCCAATGGCGACATCGCCGGTCATGAGCACGCAGTAGACTGTTGTGACTGCTCCCGAGTTAGCGCATTCGCCGCCGTGCCATTCAAACCAAAACAGGTTAGTAAGCTCTAACGCGCTGTTGTCCGCCTGGCCGGTGTTCTGCACCAGCAGGTTCACGTTTTCTAATTTCGCGTCTGTCACCTTATAAAACCAAAGAGCCTTGTTGTACCCGTCAATTTCCATATCTCGGAAGGTGACAGCTTGATCGCAAGTGGGAAATCGACAGTCAAACACGGGCGCGTTATTGGGATTGGCGCCCGGAGCACTGACAAGCCTGGTCATCGGCGAGCGCGAAAATGCCAGGCCACTGCTGGTGCCCATTCCCTTAAAAGTCAAAGAGCCGCACGGCAATTCAAATATCGGAGCCGTAGAAGGGATCTGCGTTTGTTTAACCGTGTAATATCCTGACGGAAAGTCTATTTCCGGAGGTACGCTGACGCCGTCAATTACGTTTGCGCAAGCCGCGTTTATGGCGGCCTGAATTGCCGCCGTGTCGTCAGTCAGAACGTCGCCCTTCGCGCCGAACGCAGTCACGTCGATACGCGGCCTGGGACCGGTCACCGTTTCACTCCCTAGGACGCTCAGCGAAGAAGGTGTGAAGTTTCCAGGATTAAAACTAGTCGTGGTGAGCGTCCCAGTGATGTTCGCGTTTCCCGCCACGCTCAAATTTCCGCCCAGCGTGAGACCGAACGCGGAAATATTGTTCCCCACTCCGGTGGAAGAAGGATCTGCTGGAAGAATTACGTCAGGAAAAACTTGCGTCCCATTGATTTGCGACGCTGTGATTTGAACCAAATAGCGCCCCGCCGCAGCGTAAAAGTGATAATTGCCCAGACCATCGGATTGAAACGGATTTTGCGATGGCACGCTGAGCGTCGCGTCAGTAAAGAGCGTTGCCAGCGGCGAACATGGCGTTCCGGTCCCGGTGGATTGGCACACGGTGATCGTCGCGCCTGCGATCGGATGCCCTTCCGGGCCGAACACGACATCGTCCTTTCGCGAACCCTGCGCGCTGACGCCGGGCGCAACGAGAGCCGCAATTAGAGCAAGCACCAGGTATCCCGCTAGGCTCACCGTTGGCCGTCTCATTAACCGCCCGGTTAGCCACGGACAAACAGCTCGCGCGAAGTGTGAAGCCGCGCGCAACGTTTGATCGCCAGCCCGCCGAATTTTGCCGATTCGTGTCATGTCGTTTTGCCTCGTCCCTGCTTTGTACCCTCGCTTTTGTACCGCAATCCCGCCAATTTATACAGAACTGCCGTCGCGGCAGGCGGGCAAATTCTAGTGCCTTTGTAGCGGCCGCCTTTAGGCGGGCAGATTTTACTTTTCGTCAAAACAACGCGCGCGGTCCGCTATCTTCGGTAGTTCGCGTCTTCGTTCGATTTTCCATGCACAGCCGACGCCGCTCGCTCGCCCCGATTCTTCACACCGAGGCCAAGACCGTGCTTCGCGGCTTTTTCCGCGTCCAAAATTGCGGCGCAATGCTTGCAAACAGCCACTCCCTGCTTCACTTTCTCGCCGCATGCGGGGCAATCATTCATGCGCATGGGAACGTAAGCCCACTCGCGTTCGACTCCCAAGCTGATTGCCGCCCGCCGGTGCAAATCGGAGATCTCGCGAAATGAGTGCCCCCGCGCCCACATCGTGTCCCCCTCTCCAATCAGCTTGTGATAGAACGCATCCCGCCGCTCCCGTGCCGCGGTCAATTCTTCAGCCGCTGGCCGCGCACCCGCGCAAACGAACACGCCGTGGTCCTGCAGGTCCTGCAGCAAATCTACGGCAATCTCGCGCGCCGAAATCGTAAATGGAAAGCGCCGGTTGTCGCCCAGATCCAGCGCGTCCCCGCGCGACGTCAGCAACAGCAGCGCGTACGCCTCCCCTTTCGCGCAAGCCGGAATGTGGTAAACCCCATGCGTGCGCGACACGTACCAGTCCTGCTCCGACACCGAGCCAATCGCCACCGTTGCAGCCGTGTCCTCCTTCGCTCGCGTGTCCACCAATATGTCCCGATGAATTCCCTGCCCAAGTAGTCCGTTCAATGTCTCTTCCTTTCGTAGCGCCGGGCTTCAGCCCGGCATCTTGTCTTTCGTAACGCCAGCTTGCCCTGAATGCAGTCGAAGGGCCGGCTCTTTTGACTTTTGTTGACGGGCTGATCACCCAATCGACGCAATCCACAGCCGACGCCGCATTCATGGAAGGCCGCCAACAAATCCGTAGGGGCGCAGCATCCTGCGCCCGGCACAAGTGCTTGGCAACCTTGCGCGAATTGCTCACCTCTGTGTTTCTAAGCCGCCAAGCTTCTTCACCGTTGCCTGTGCCCTAAGCGCTCACCACAAACGCCTCTCCGTGAAACGCCGGCACCGCGTCGTCGAGAATATCGTCCATGCCGCGATCCATATGGCGCTCGCGACGCGCTTCCCTCGCCGCAATGGCCCCGCGCATTTCGGTCCGCCGCTGCCTCCGCGACCATTCGATCGCCCGCACGATCCAATCGCACGCCGCCGGCGTAAGCGGAATAAATTCTCCGCCCGCGCTCTCCAGCGTAAAGCAATGCTCGTAATCTCCGCGCGACGGGTACGGCCCCAGCGCCGCGATTCGCACTCCATCTTCGATTTCGGTCGTTTGCGCAACCCATTGCTCCGGCGAGCCGTACGACTCCGCCGGCATCCATCGCTCGATGTGCCAGCGATCCTCTGGAAGGTATTTCGGCACACGTCTCAACTCCACTGTTTCGCGAACCTGATTGCCGTGCGCATCGCGGTCCGTCCATCTCCCGCCAATCCACGCCAGCCGCGACCCGCCCCACACCACGCGAAAGTTCGGCTCGCCATAACGATTCACCCCTCCCGCGCGCGTAGCCCGTTCCTGCACGCCAGCCGGCGCTTCATGCGTTTCTCGTGTGACGCGAATCAAGATCAGTATTAGCCAAGCTGATTAGCTGTTGAAAGAGTTACAATCTGCGCGGAGGTAGCTTTCAGCCGAGTTTCAAAAACGATCGCCCTAATCAAATTAACGGTTTCATGTGATATCATCTGCTACACTCAACTGAAATAACAACCGCGGGCCGGAAAGGAGCTACGGCGAATTGGGCAAAGAACAACGTCTCGAAAAGATCCGCGAACTTGAAAAAATACTCAACTCGAAAGTTATTTGCTTCTTGACGACGGATAGGTTCAACCTTCCCCCGCCCCCTCAGTTCATTAGCAAGGATTGCGCAAAGATCCTTCAACAGCACGTCGCTACCGGCGAGAAATTCCCGAAACTTTCGCTCTTTATTGTGAGTTATGGTGGCGACATGGGTGTTCCGTGGGAAATTGTGAAACTACTGTGCGGGCATTGCGACACCTTGCAAGCCGTGATCCCCTACGTGTGCCAAAGTGCGGCCACAATGATTGCGATCGGGTGTGACGAGCGAGTCGTCGGCCCGCGGGGGCAGCTATCTCCAACTGATCCCACCCTACAAGTGAAAACCGGGGCGGGTGCTGATGCCCCAACCATTTCGTTCGGAGTAGAAGACATCAATGCATTCATCGAATTTGCAAAGAACACTCTCGGTCGCAGCTTTTCGACACATTCCCACGAAGCACTCAATAAGCTGATTGACAGGGTTCAGCCGGACCAGCTCGGAAGCATCAATCGAACATACCTGCGAAACAAATTGCTCATACGGAAGTTGCTTAATTTAAACCGAGGAACACGGCATCCGAATTCTCGCATAGAAAAAATTATTCGTCATTTAACGGTTGCGTATTATGCGCATGGCCACACGATCTCCCGCGATGAGATGCGTACTGACCTCGACCTGCCAATTATTGAAGCAGAGTCTCTCGGCTGCGACAAGCTAATCTGGGATTTGTATGAGGATTATGCGTCGGAATTCGAAAGTAGAAAGCTTTTCGATGCTCAGCAGGAATTTCAAGCGGCTACGGTGAATCCCCTCATAAAAAGGGTGAAAGGCAAATACATCGAGAGCACAAAGCAAACGGACGTCTACGTGCAAACACACACGATCACCGGAACGGGTACTCCAAACTTCAACTTTACTGTGCCACAAATTCAGGGAGCAACAGCAGATCTAGTCCAGCAGATCTTCAATCACTTTATGGCCGAAATGCAGAACCAGCTGAAGCCTCTGCAGACTGGAAAGGTAACCTCTACTTCAGGGGAGTGGATACGAGAATAGTTCGCTGCCCGAGATCGACCAAAACCACGTATGGGACATCTCGCCGCTCAGCGTCAGGGAACACAAAAGTTCCGCTATCAAAGCAATGCGCCGCTACGACTTCGAACGGACTGCCCTTCTGATCTGCCGATATTTTCGGTTCCTCTTTGCTTTTCATTCGCCTCTACTTCCTCTCTTATTTATACAAAATCGCGATGTTTATAGCAACGGTACTTTTCAACAGCTGTACTGGGCGGCGCGGCTCTGGTGGCTAACTTGACCGGCTCGCGGCCCAGACCGTGAGAATTGCTCCTTTGCGTTAAGTACATACTTCCGATTCATATTAACAATTCTGCAAGAATCCTAGCTCTGTGCGTCTTTCTCGTTCTTCGATTCTAGCCCTGACTTCATCTTCCACAGTATCTGCCGCATAATCCCGAGCCAAATCACCGCATCGCGTGCAGGCAAATTAAGCCGACGCACCAGCCGGCGAATCCTTTCCTCCGCGTCCGCCACCCGCCGCATTTCCAGAAAGCCGCTGGCATGCAACGCGTCGAGCAACTTCATCGTGATCCGCTCGACTTCACCCGCCGTGGCCCCCGGAAGTTTCTCAGGCAGCCGCGCGGCCTTCGCGTCGCGGACGATTTCGTACAAGCACACCGCGACAGCCTGCCCCAAGTTCATCGAAATGTTTTCTTCGCGCGTAGGGACGCGCATCAGCCAGTGGCAATGGCTCAGATCCTCGTTCGACAACCCAAACTTCTCCGACCCGAACAGCAGCGCCACCCGGCTCGCTCCAATCCGCCTTCGGATCAGCCGAGCGCCGTCTTCCAGCCTCCGCAGCGGATGGTGCAATTGCCGATGTCGCACCGCCGTTGTTCCCACCACAAGCGTGCAGTCCGCCACAGCCTCGGCCACGCTTTTGTATTGTTCAGCTTCCGCGAGGAGAGACGAAGCCCCCACAGCCGAACGCGCTTCGCGAAACGCCGGTTCGTACGGGTTCACCACGCGCAGGTGGCGAAACCCAAAGTTGCTCATCGCTCGAGCAGCCGCCCCAATATTCAGCGGGTTGCGCACCGACACCAAAACGATGCGCACGCGCTCGAGTTGCGCCGCCGTAGCCAAGGCTGCCTATTCTAAAGCACCCGCGGTCGGGTTTATCGAGGAAAACTCCGCGCGCGTCAAACGCCGCTCCGTCAACGCGGCATTCGTAGGGGCGCAGCATGCTGCGCCCGCTGAATCACCACACATAGGTATCGTGAGCGAAATCCCTGCCTAGCCGGGAGCTGCGAGCGCATCGGATGGATTGTCGCTGAGTATTCACGCCGGACAAGGGGGGCCGTGCAGCTGTGAAAGCAATAACAACGGCGCGGATCAGGACGCGGAACCACCCAAAGCGGAAGCAGCCTTATTTTTCTCGTTCGTATTACCTGCTGCTTTGGCACGCAGCAGCAAAACCGGGCAATCACCTTGCTTCAAAACCTTTTCAGCCACCGTGCCGAATGCAAACTCGCGCCATCCAGTCATGCCGTGCGTTGCAATAACGATCAAGTCCGCATGCTCGCTCTCCGCGATTCGTATCAGCTCCATGCCGACGTCATTCCCCGTCCCAAGCTCCGTGCGCACTTTTACATTCTTTTGCGACACCGCAGCCGCCAGATCCTTCAGTTGTTTCGCGGCCTTGTCGTCGAGGCTCTGGTCGTACTGCCCTTCCTTGAACATTGACACGCCACCAGGCAAGTCCTGAATGGCGGGTTGTACATGCACCAGCACTAGCTCAGCCCCGTAGCGCGAAGCCATGTCCGCCGCCACATCCAGCGCGGCCCGCGATGCGTCGCTAAAGTCGATCGGTGCAAGAATCAGTTTAGGTGGCAGCATGGTCTGATGGTTTCCTTCATTCCGCGGTTCTCGTAGCGGAAAGGCTAACGCGCCATCCTACCATCCGAATTTTGCCCAATGTTACGCGCCTGTTGCAGTCTCGTGAATTATTGACCGGCTGAGACGGTTAGGTTGAAAACCCGTCTGGATCCCCGATTGATGTCGTTTGAGGCATGTAACACTTCTTGGTGGCCCGCTGAATTCATAATCCGGCGACAATGGAATCCGTTCCTGCGCCGGAGGCAAACCAATGTCATTCAACTGCGGAATTCCCTTGAAGAATCGCGGCACCGGAGGCAGAGCATTCACCGGGGCCGCAGCAGTTTGGCTACTGATCGCGTCATCTGTGCGCTCACAAGAGGTCGGATATAGTTATCTGCGTATGGATGTGAACGGCCACACGATTTCAAACTTCGTACCGAATGAAAAGTATTCTAGGGGCTGGCTTGAGATATTGGGCGTGCAGGCCAAATCGCCCTCTTCGATTACTCATCCATCCTCTCAACCAGAGCTCAAGGCGGACACGAATAAGACAGTAAAGCCGGATAGTGACGGCTGGATTGAACTCTCGGGAGCATTGCGATCCGGACGTAGCGGCCCAGGAAAGCTCCGCTTCGCAGCCGGCGACAGCGGGGGCATGGAGCCTCTTTTTGACGCGATAAAACAAAAATCCGTAATTCCGCAGGCCGAACTCGATTTGTACATTGAAGATACGGGCAAGTTTGTCGGAAGATTCACAATCAAAAAGTTACGCATTTTGTCGCTGGAAGATATACCGGCCTCCGCCTGTGGCGCATACATGATAACGGTGAGCGTTCAATCGATTGCTAAAGAATAGTGGAAACTTCGGGGCGGTCTCTGATTGGCGGCCCGCTCCTTAGTTTTTCAGTGACTCCCGTTTCCTGCCGATTAGTACCCCGTCGGAATCGCCAGGTTATTGATGAACGCGCCGCTGCGAGGCGACTCGTTCCACACCTGGAATCCTGTGACGAAGTAGAAGATATACGCCGCAGAAATTCCACCGCTTGCGCCGTAAATCGGAAACACGGTTTGCCCGCCGACGTCGTAAAAATCAATGTCCTGCATCACCGCGCGGCCCCAGTGCGAAAGATCCAGGAAATCCACACGCGTCTGATTGGCATTGATGGACGACTTGATCGGCACGCCCGCCATCGATTTTTCGCCGGTAAAGAGTAGATCGAGATCGCTCGCGCGCCCGCCCGCTCCTTCCTTGATGATTTGCGAAATCGTGACTCCGAGCTGCTCCCACTGGTGCTCCTGCTCCAGCGCCGTGTAAGCGATGAGCTTCGAAACCTGATTCGAACCCAAGGCCTTCCGGACTTTGTTGATGGCGAGGCGCACTGCTCCCGGCGTGATCGCGGAATTGTTTCCGTTCACCACCGGCGTCGCAAGTTCCACCGGGTATGTTGCGCGATTCAAATTCAGCCACGTACCGGTCGTCGCGTTCGTCTGATGGTACAGAATGCCGAAGAGCGAAGTCGGCTGCGCCCCAGTAAGCCCGTCGTGAACGACCAGATCGTTGACGCTGGTTCCTGTAGGCAACGCGTCCACCTGAATCAGCGAATTGAACGGATCGACCAGCAAAACGTTGGCCGAGCCGCGATTCGTTGTCAGCGTCGGATCGTAAACCTGCACCGTCTGGTTGTAATAGAAAAGCTGCGCGCCAGGCGGCTTCGCCATCCCGAATTGCGCCGCCACGCCGGCGGGCAGCCCGGTGGTCGTGATCGAGCCCACCGTGCCGAGTACCCCGTTGCCGTTGGTCTGCATTACCTTGTCGAGAAACGCGCGAAACTGAAACATCGCATTCTTCACTTCGCGTTTCGCCGCGTTCTCGATTGCTTTTTCCGGCGCGTTCGACGCGTATTCCACCAACTTTGTGATTTCTACCGCGTGCCGGAAAAATACCGGCGTCACTTGCGCCACGTCGTAGACCGTTCCCGAACCGCGGCCCAAATCTCCGCCGTCCATGTTGGCCAATCCTGCTTTGCCTCCTGGACGGATTTGCAGTGGCAAACGCATATTCCTCGAGCTGACGCGTTCCACGTCGCCGCGCTGCTGGATCATCGTCAGCAGGATGTCGTCGCGCTCGTACAGCAGCGG
>JBAVQA010000321.1:0-18446 GCA_049693595.1 Candidatus Acidiferrales bacterium
TACGCTTGTTGAGCGGCGAACGCAACCGCTCGAGCGCGATCCTGCGAAGCATGGTCGAAGGCGTCGCCGTGGTCGATGCGCAGGAACGGCTGGTGTTTTGCAACCGCGCGTTTTCGGAAATCTTGAATGTCCAATCGGTGACCAGTGAAGGCAGTCCCTTGATCGAAGTGGTTCGAAGCTCGGAATTGATCGGCCTTATTCGCAAAGCGTTGCAAGGCGAGGAAGGGCTTCAAAGCGATATCGAAATAGGAATCGTGCAACCTCTCAGTTTTTCCGTGACTGCTGCGCCGGTGCAAGCCCTGGACGCGGATCGAAACTTGCCCGCGGACAGACCCTCTGGAGCAGTTGTTGTTTTGCATGATGTGACTGAATTGCGAAGGCTCGAACGCGTGCGCCAGGACTTCGTCGGAAATGTCTCGCATGAATTCAAGACTCCCCTGACAGCCATTCAAGGCTTCGCGGAGACATTGTTGGCCGGAGCAATCGACGACCCCAAGAACAATCGCCGATTCCTGGAAATTATTCGCGAGCACGCCGCACGCCTGGCTCGGGTAACGGATGATTTGCTGAAACTGGCTCGCATCGAGGCCGGAAAGCTTGAATTGGAGTTTTTGCCCGTCGGGATTCAGGAACTGATCCAAGGGTGCGCGGAGACTACCTTGTTGAAAGCTAGCCGCAAACAAATTTCATTCAGCATGGAAGTTCCGTCCGGGCTTCCGGCTGTCCGCGGCGACGCGAGTCTGCTGCATGACGTATTGCAGAATTTGCTCGACAACGCCATCCAGTACACGCCCCGCGGTGGCCGCGTAGTCGTAGGAGCAGCCGCGGGTCCTCACGAGGTAACCATTACGATCTCAGATTCCGGAATTGGGATACCGCTTGCCGACCAGGAACGGATTTTCGAGCGCTTTTACCGAGTGGACGCTGCGCGATCGCGGGAAGCCGGCGGCACCGGCCTGGGACTCTCCATTGCCAAGCACATTGTGGAAGCGCACGGTGGGCGCCTGTGGGTTGAGAGCGCCGTGGGCCAAGGATCGAAGTTCTCTTTTTCCATTCCTCTGGCCGGCTAAGCCTCGAGTTGTCTCACAGCATTCACCTGCCATTAATTCAGTTGCAGTCTTTCCCTGCCATCCTGTACACGTAGATATTTAATTAGACCCCGGTGATTTAGGCAGGAGGTGGCGAATGGCGGCGACGAAAACCGGCACGGACGGAATCTTTCAAAGCGTTTTAGTGAACTACCTGGTATCACAGGCGCGCACGGTGGAGGCCTCCGTGAACAGGGCTCTTTGGGCGCTGCTCGAGCGCAATGAGCGGCTGGCCAGCGAGGTCTTTCTGAACGAACCGCGCATCAATGAAATGGAAATCGTGATTGACGAGCACGCCATCCGCATGTTGCGCCAGGGAAACCTGGCCGATACCGAAGTGCGGCTGATTGTCGCCACACTCAAAATTAATAACGATCTTGAGCGCATGGGCGATCTGGCCGTAAACCTTAGCGAGCGCGCCATTTCGCTATCGGCGATGGGCGAAGTGCCGATTCCAGTTGAGCTTGAGCCAATGGCTACAGCGGTGCGAGCGATGGTCTCGAAATGCTTGGGAGGGCTGATTTACCAAAACGTGGAGCTCGCGACCCAGGTGCTCGAAAGTGACGACGTGGTCGATCGATACCGCGATCATCTTTTCGAGTCCCTGCTGTCCGGCATGACCCAGAACCCTTCTCTGGCGGCTCCGAATCTGCACTACGTGCTGGCCTCGCGCCACCTAGAACGAATTGCGGACCACGCCACAAATATCGCGGAGGATATCCTGTTCTGGGTTCGCGGGCTGGAAGTCCGCCACGGACGCGCAAAGCAAATCGAAATTTCGGCCGAGGACAGCCTTACGGCAGGAGTCTAATAATCTACTCGTTGACGAGCCGCTGCGTGATTCGGTTCTGTCCTTACACAAGCTGCCTGGATGCCGTTTCCCAATCAGCCTGAACCCCGGCAGCGTGGCCGCGAAGCCGAGACGTCCCGTATTTCACCCCTCATTCTCGTCGATGTAACATGGTTGTAACAATTCTGACAAAAAATGGGACCAGGAGAATTGAAGAACATGAAAAAGAGCCTGCTAGTTGTGTCGCTCGCGCTCGGCCTGGCGGCCATCACGGCGGCCCAAAATGGAACGGTGCTGCTAAATGCCGCCGGCGCCACTTTTCCCTATCCGATTTATTCCAAGTGGTTTGACGTTTATCACACTGAGCACCCGAACATTCAGATTAACTACCAATCTATCGGATCGGGCGGCGGGATACGCCAACTCCAAGCCGGCACCGTGGACTTCGGCGCGTCCGATGGACCCATGACAGACGAGCAGCTCTCGCAATCGAAGTTCAAGATCCTGCATTTTCCCACTGTGCTCGGGGCGGTAGTGCCAACTTACAATATCGCGGGAGTATCGGGAGAACTAAATTTCACGCAGAAGGCGTTGGCCGGAATTTATCTCGGCACGATCACGAAGTGGAATGATCCGGAGATTGCCAAAGTAAATGCGGGCGCGAAACTGCCGAACGAAGATATCGTAGTGATCCACCGTTCGGACGGCAGCGGAACCAGCTACATCTGGACCGATTTTTTGGCCAAGGTCAGCGAGGATTGGAAGAAAAAGGTGGGCAACGCGGCCACTTCCGTGAATTGGCCCGTCGGGTTGGGCGGGAAGGGCAACGAAGGAGTTGCCGGGCTGGTTAAGGAAACGCCCAACGCGATCGGCTACATCGAATTGATTTATGCCGTGCAGAACAATATTCCGTACGGGAAGGTCCAGAACGCGGCAGGAAACTTCGTGAAGGCAGATTTGGTCGGAGTGACAGCCGCGGCCGCTGCTGACGCCAAAAACATTCCGGAAGACTTCCGCGTTTCGATCACCAACGCTCCAGGACCGAAGGTTTACCCCATTTCAAGTTTCACCTGGCTGCTGATTCCCGCTCAAATTCAGGACGCAGCGAAGCGCGAGGCCATCAAGGGTTTTCTGAAATGGATGCTGGTAGAAGGTCAGAAGTACAATGAGGGCTTAACCTACGCCCAGCTGCCCAAAGAAATAATCGCACGGGAGACCAAGGCGATTTCGCTGATTCAGTAAAATGTCCGCTGCCGCTACAACAATCGCGCACGAGGCTCCGCCGCAAGCGGGACCTCGCGCATTTCTTCGCCGTCTGCGTGGCGGCGACGAAATCGCTCACCTGATTACCCTCACGGTTTCAGCCCTGATCCTCCTCATCACCTCCATGCTGGTGTATGAGCTCTGGGCCAATTCCCATCTTTCCCGAGCAAAATTTGGATGGATGTTTTTCTGGACCAGGGTGTGGGATCCAAACTTTGATAATTTCGGCGCAGCGCCATTTATATACGGCACGCTCGTTACGTCGGCAGTGGCGCTTTGCCTCGCGGTTCCGCTGGGGCTTGCCAGCGCGATCTTTCTCTCCGAGCTCGCTCCGCGAAAGGTCAGTGACGTCATTTCATTTTTGATTGATTTGCTGGCGGCCGTCCCCAGCGTGATCTATGGCCTGTTGGGAATTTTTATCGTCGTGCCAGTGATGCGCACGACGATAGGTCCGGTCCTGATTCACACGCTCGGTAATGTTCCCTACATCGGGGCGTTATTCCACGGGCCAAATTACGGAGTCGGTTTTCTGACCGCCGGGATCGTTCTGGCGATTATGGTCGTGCCGTTCATTATTTCTGTTTCGCGGGAAGTTCTTTTGACGGTGCCGCGCGAGCAGCGCGAAGCGGCGCTGTCGATGGGCGCAACGCGATGGGAATCCACCTGGAAGGTAGTGGTCCCGTGGGCTCGCACCGGCATCATGGGCTCTGTGTTCCTTGCACTGGCCCGCGCGCTGGGCGAAACGATGGCCGTCACCATGGTCATAGGCAATGCGCCAACGATCGCCGCTTCGCTGCTTTCCCCCGGCGATACCATCGCTTCCACCATCGCCAGCCAGTTTACCGAGGCGACCGGAGACTTGTACCTGAGCTCACTGATCGAACTGGGATTGGTGCTCTTCTTGATCACGTTTATTCTGAATGGTCTGGCTCGGATTTTGATTGTCGCTACTGGACGCGGAGGAGGCCGACCCGCATGAGCAATGCGCGTGTTATCTGGCGAAAGTCATTGAATTACGTGATGCTGAGTTTGACCGGAATAGCCGCGCTTGGAGTGGTTTCGATTCTGTTCTTTATCCTCGGATACTTGATCTGGAACGGCGGCAAATCGCTGAGTTGGAATTTTTTTACGCAACTTCCGAAGCCCGTGGGTGAAACGGGCGGGGGAATGGCCAACGCCATTGTGGGCAGCTTGAAGCTGCTGATGTTGGCGGCCTTGATGGGCTTGCCGGTAGGACTGCTTACCGGTGTGTATCTCGCGGAGTTTGGGGGCAAGACGTTTTCGTTCGTCATACGGTACACGACGGATTTGCTGAACGGCGTACCGTCTATCGTTATAGGCATTTTCGCTTACTCGCTGGTAGTGCTGCCGGTGAAACATTTCTCGGCGCTGGCAGGGGGCGTGGCGCTGGGGATGATGGTGATCCCGATCACGGTGCGTAGCACGGAGGAGTTTCTTAGGGCGGTGCCCGGAAACCTGCGCGAAGGCGCAATGGCACTGGGAGCCAGTAAGTGGAAGACAATCGTTACCGTGGTGCTGCCCGCGGCGAGCGGCGGCATACTGACCGGAATGCTGCTGGCGCTCGCACGCGTTGCCGGGGAAACCGCGCCGCTGCTCTTTACCGCCTTCGGCAACCGCTTTTGGAGCCCGGGTTTCGAACAGCCGACCGCTTCGCTTCCGGTAATGATATATACATATGCGATCGCGCCGTATGACGATTGGCACCGGCAGGCGTGGGCTGCGGGCTTGGTTTTATTGGGCTTGGTGCTGGTTGCAAATCTCGGTGCCCGTTTTCTGCTGAACCGCAGCGGCGCAGTCAGGAGCACGTGATATGCCGTCAGTGTCTTCAGGCAGTGCGGCTGCGAAGCTTGCGCCGAAAATACACATGAACGATTCTCGCTCGATGGCTGCGGAAAAGGAGACGCCGGTGCGCTTTCAGATCTCCGACCTGAACTTCTTTTACGGTCCAAAACAAGCCGTCTTCGGACTGAACCTGAATATCCCGGTGAACAAGGTAACCGCGTTAATCGGACCTTCAGGATGCGGAAAGTCGACATTCCTGCGCACGCTGAACCGCATGAACGAAATCATCCGGAACACGCGCGTGGAAGGCGAAATATTGTTGGATGGCCAAGAGATACATTCCATGGACGTAGTGAGCTTGCGGCGGCGTGTGGGCATGGTGTTTCAACGGCCAAACCCCTTTCCGAAATCGATTTTTGAAAATGTGGCCTACGGACTTCGCATCAATGGTTACAAGGGGCGGCTCGACGAGCTGGTGGAAAGCAGCCTGCACCGCGCGGCACTTTGGGATGAAGTGAAGGATTACCTTCACAAGTCGGCTTTCGCACTATCCGGCGGGCAGCAGCAGCGGCTGTGTATTGCGCGCGCCCTGGCCGTGAATCCTGAAGTGCTGCTGCTCGACGAGCCTTGCTCTGCGCTCGATCCTGTGACCACCGCCAAGATTGAAGAATTACTATTTCATCTAAAAGATAGTTGCACGATGGCAATCGTGACTCACAACATGCAGCAGGCCGCCCGTGCCAGCGATTTCACCGCCTTCATGCTGGACGGCAAACTCATCGAGCATTGTGAGACATCTAAACTATTCACCACACCTGCCGATCCGCGCACAGAGGCCTATATTACGGGCCGCTTCGGATAAAGCGGGCGGCTTAACGGGCTTTGGCACTGCAACGACGGAAAGATCTGAGGAGACATGGAACGACATTTTGAACGCGACCTTGAGGAACTGAAACAGCGATTGCTCTGGATGGGAAGCCTCGCCGAGCGAGCCGTCCATCAGGCCATCCACGCTGTGCTGGATGCGGAAGAGCATCTCGCCGAGACCGTTTTGATTGAAGAAGACGCAATCAACGAGATTCAGATTGAGATCGACGACCGCGTTCTGCGCTTGCTGGCCCTGCAGCAGCCCATGGCCGCCGACTTGCGGTTCTTGCTTGCGGTTTCGCGCATTAACGGAGACCTGGAGCGCATCGGAGACCAGGCGGTGAATATCGCGCAGTCGGCGACGCGTATCATGCGCCATCCGCAGGTGAAGCCCTACGTTGATTTGCCGCGGATGAGCGAGCTAGCCGAAGGGATGGTCCGCGATAGCTTGAATGCCCTGGTGCGAGGGGATATCGAACTTGCTCATAGCGTGTTGCAGCGCGACGATCAGGTGGACCGCTTGCGCGATCAGCTCTTCCGCGAGCTGTTGACCTACATGATGGAAAACTCCGCCGTGGTGTTCTCGGCCTTCGAACTGGTTCTGGTGGCGAAGAACATCGAACGCATCGGGGACCACGCCACAAACATCGCCGAAGACGTGATTTACTTCGTCGCCGGCCGCGACGTGCGACACCCCGCCCTCGACCGCCGCTAGCTTGTGTGTGCCGCCCGCGCGACAGGGCCTGGACGCACTGGTTCGTCTGATAAATGATGGGGCAGACGATCCCTTCAGCAAAATTAGATCCGAGTAAGGGCTGTGGCTTCGTCTTCGGCGAGATCGAGAATCGTGTCGAGCCTGACCATTTTCAACAGCATTACCACCCGCTTAGTCGGCGCGAAGTACGTGCACTTTCCGCCGGCGCGCTTCAGCGTGGTGAACGCGCGAACGAGCGCCCCGATCCCCGAGCTATCGAGCTCCGTGACGCCGGCAAGATTTACCGCTACGTGCGTGGATCCCGCTTCAATGAGCTGCTGAATCTGGTTGCGAAAAGATTCTTCAGCGTCGCCCAACTTCAGCGGCCCGTCGAGATCTAGAATGGTGGCTCGGCCAGCCTTGCGAATGGCAATGTTCACGTGTGCCTCACTGCGCTTTGCAAAGCTATCTGAATTATGCCCGGCAATCAAGTGCTTGCGAAAAACTTCTAGGCAGATACGGCTGGTACCGAAAGTAGTCTTCCTTGACGCCTATCCATCCCATTTGTTACGCTGCCGGACTATCTCTTCATTGCGCGCCCGGTTTTCACTCGCAATAAGAGAGTAGAAGTATCCCTGCCTTTGGGAGAGTGATGGAAACATCTTCCGCGCTTTTCGAGCTCGCGAGCGTATCTCTAGCTTGCCGCGACCAAGATACCCTGCTGAAGACCTTCGCAGCACGAGTAGGTACCACACTCGGAGCGCGTGCTGTGCTTGTCTGGACCGGCAACGGAACAGCCGATGAACTCATATGCCGCATGCGCTGGACTGAGCCGGGCGAACCTCTGCATCCCACGGAACTACCTGTCTCCGGAGGAACGCTCGCAATATTGCATCGATCGGCTGCCACCAGGCGCTTGCCTGCGCGTGAAATCGTAGTAGAAGACCTCGAACATCTCGATGAATTCAGCCGCACGCGGGTGAAATCTGCACTGTATTCGTCTCTGCCGGGAGCGCAAAGGCCGGAAGGCGTAGTCGAGGTTCTCAACAAGCGCGCCGGAGACTTTACCGCCGAAGACGCCCATTTTCTGGAGGAAGCCTGCGTGCTGGCGGGCCGCGCTCTGACCAATCTGGGCGCGATTGAACAGGAACGCCAGTCCCAACTTGCCACACTCGAACGCTTGACCGCGCTATACGATCTGGGCCAGACGTTCACGTCAACTCTCGAATTGGAAGAACTCCTCCCTATCGTTGCGGGTAAAATCCGCGACATTTTGGGCGCCGGCGCCTGCAACCTCTGGCTTGCTTCGCCTGACGGCCAGGAACTCAATCTTGCAAAGCAGATCGGCGATGACCCTACGATCGAAGAGGATGCCACCGCCTCATTGAGTGAAGGATTGTTGGCCGAAGTCGCGCAGCAAGCAAACCCGAAGTTGGTCGAAGACCCGAGCGAGGAAGCCGGGCTCGCCGCGCGTGTTGAAGCTGGAGGAGATTTCGAGATTCAGTCCTGGATGGCAGCGCCGCTTCGAAAGGACGACGAGGTTTTAGGCGTCGTCGAGATAATTAACAAGACAGACGGCACGCTGTTCAATGAAGACGATTTGTTTTTTCTCTCCAGTATCAGCGAACAGGCCGCGGTGGCCTTGCACAACGCAAACCTGCTGGAATCCGAGCGAAAGGTCCACGCTCTCGATGCTCTGTTGAAAATTTCGCAGGAAATTACTTCCACTCTGGATCTCGATCACGTCTTGACTACGGTGGTGGCGCAGTCCGCATCGGTCGTTCCGTTTGAGACTTGCGTCATTGGATTTTACGACCGCGGTCGCTTCGTCCTGGGCGCCGTCTCCGGGGAAACCGAGGTTCCCAAAACGCGGGAAATGAGCGAGCTGCGCGAACGCATGGAGTGGGTGGCCGAGCAGGAAAGTCACGTTTCGGCGAATTTGCATGATGATGGCTGGCAAGCTGAGCCGGAAGAAGCCCGCGCGCAAGTTGTCTCGTACCTGGAAGCCTACGGGCATCAAGGCTTTTACGGTTTGCCTTTGCGTGACGATCAAGGGACGCTCGGCGCGATGATTCTTCTAAGCAAGGAAGCCGATTTTCTTTCGGAAAGCCATTTGGAAACCCTAGCCATCCTGGCCAGCCAGACCACCGTCGCTATCCGCAACGCGCAGCTTTATCAGCAAGTGCCGCTGGCAAATATCCTGCAGCCTTTCGCCCAGAGAAAGAAGAAGTTCCTCGCGGCCGTGCCGCAGAGCCGCATGATGGAATACGCGCAACGCGCCGGCGTTGTGGCCCTGTTCCTGACGATTATCCCCTGGCCGATGCGCGTCAGCACGGACGCCACTGTGGTTCCGTTCGAGCGCCGCATGGTGAGCGCAATCGAGGGCGGGGTGGTGAAACAAGTCTTCGTGCGCGAAGGCGATTTGGTGAAACCAGGACAGCCGCTTGCGCAACTTGACGACAGCGAGGATCGCATAAAGATGATCGAAGCGGACGCGGCGTTGTCTCAGGTGCGGCGTGAATTAGCCGAAGCCGAATTCCGGAACGATCCCGCGGCCGCAGGACAGGCTCAGATACGCTCCCAGCTATATTCCTCTGAAGTCGCATTGGAGCAGCAGCGTATCAACGACGCGCGCTTGACCTCGCCGATTGCCGGCATCGTGATCACTCCGAAGGTGGAAGAAAAATACGGGTCCATGGTTAAGCCCGGAGATAGTTTCTGCGAAGTAGTGTCTCAGGACCGCATGGCGGCGGAAATGAGCGTCCCTGAAACGGATCTCTCGCTCGTGCAGCCTGGGGAAAATGTGTCTCTGAAGTTAAACGCTTTCCCCACGACGACGTTCGAGGGAACTGTCGATCGCATCGGCGCACAGACTCGAATCGACTCTGGCGACGAATATTTCCTGGTGCGCGCGATATTCGAAAATGCCGGAGGAAAGGCTCGCAATGGAATGGTCGGGCGAGCAAGAATCCGATCGCGCGGCGGATGGTTCGAAAGCGGATGGTACCCAATCGGGTACGTTATTCTGCGCTCGCCGTTCCGATGGATTTGGCAAAAGGTATGGCCTTGGGTGCCGTGAGGAAAGAGGAATCATCAATATGAAACGCGCCGCATTGATCGTAATCGCCGCACTGGCCATTGTTGGAAATGGCTGCGACAAATCGTCTGTGGCTTCCAACCCCAAGGACGCTCCACTATCGCCATCCACCGCGGCTCCGTCTCAGGCACCTGCGCCAAGCACGTCCGCAAAGGGCCCGGAAGCGGGCGATATTCTAAGCGTGCTCACGGTAGAACATCAGGTCGATCTCTCCTCGCAACGCGATGGCACAGTAACATCCGTGGCCAAGGACGAAGGCAGCGTGGTCAAATCCGGTGACATTCTTGGCCAGCTTGACGACCGCAGCCTGCAACAGGAGCTCATCAAGGCGCGCGACGATCTAAAGGTGACTCAGAATAACTTGCAGTACAAAGCAGCGGAACTGAAAGCTAAAGCCGCAGCTTACCGGCGTCAGCAGTTGCTGCGGGAAGCAGGCTTGTCGAGTCAGGCGGATCTCGAAGCCGCGGAATTTGAAGCAAAAGGCGCTGAGTACGACATGCACGGATACGAAGCTTTGGTCGAAAGCGGCCAAGCCGAGATCCACCGTCTCGAAATTGAAATCGACCAGACCGTTCTGCGCGCTCCGTTTTCGGGCGTGGTGGTTCGCCGCTACGTTCGGCAAGGACAAGCCATCGCCAAGGGTGACAAATGCTTCCGAGTGAGTCAGCTTTATCCTCTTCAGGTCCAGTTTCAAATTTCCGAATTGGCAAGCCCGCGCCCCACACTCGGCGCGCCGGTTAACTTAATTCTCTTGGGCGGTTCCAATCGGTCGTTGAACGCGAGAGTTGTGAAGGTGAGCCCTACCGTGGATCCCTCCAGCGATAGTTACGATGTGGTAGCCCAACTCACTGGTTTGGGGATTTCCGATCTGCGCCCCGGAATGGCCGTGCGCGTCGGATGGCCCGGAACGTCGCCATCGAAGCCGTAGAGGATTCTCCGACATGCGTTTCGGTCCCACCAGCCTGCAAGTCTCCAGCGTCCTCGCGAAAGGCCTTAAGCGCCCCAAACTCCGCACCGACCTGCGCATAAGCGAACAAACGGTGGCCGGCGAAATCAGTTACGTAATCAAAAACCGCGAGACCAATTCTTACAACCGGTATGGAGCCACCGAATATCAGCTGCTTTCGCTTTGCGACGGAACGCGTACGGCTGCCGAAATCGCTCAGACCATGTCTGAAAAGGATCCCGATTTGAAGACGAGCGAGGCCGATGTGCTCGACTTCCTTGACTCGGTGGAAGCCACCATGTGGGAGCGCTCGATCGGAGAAAAAAACCTGGCCGTGCTCGAGCGCATTCGCGACGAGCGCAAAGGGAGGATCGATCAATCGAGTGTGCTCTACATAAGCTTTAAAGCGTGGGATCCGGACAAGACACTTACCAAATTGGATCGCTTTCTCGGATGGATGTTTACCAAGGGCTTTGTCATCTTCTCACTGTTCATATTTGTAGTGGCGATTTATCTGCTTGCCGGCGATTGGACGCGAGTGCAGCAGGACACTTCAGCTTTATATGATTTTGCGGGTAAGAGCGCCTACGACATCTGGATCTTTTGGATCCTCCTCTTGGGTCTGGGTGCCATACACGAATTTGGTCACGGGCTCACTTGCAAACATTACGGCGGTGAAGTACATCAAATGGGTTTTTTGCTCATCTATTTTACCCCCGCATTTTTCACCGATACTACAGATATCCTTCTGTTCCAGGCCGGGGCTCCGCGTCAGTGGGTCATCTTCGCGGGCATTTGGATTGAACTGGTGATCTGCGGCTTGGCTGCCTTGGTCTGGCATTTCACCGCTCCCGGCTCGCTCACGAATGACTTCTTTTACAAAATGATGTTGCTCAGCGGTATTCAGGGCGCCCTCATAAATCTGAATCCGTTAATCAAAGCGGATGGCTACTACGCATTGTCGCAATTCCTCAGCATTGATAACCTGCGAGAGGAATCTTTCGGCTACTTGCGAGCTTGGGTGCAGAAATACATTTTTCGACATGACATAGACTTGCCGCCATCCAGCAAGCGTCAACGCCGCGTTTTCTTTTTATTCGGGATTTCAGCCGTCCTTTACAGCGCGTCGCTTCTGATTCTTGCGCTTGTGTTTATTAAGAATGTTCTAGTAAGCCAAATGGGCGACGAATGGGGCTATCTCGCAACCCTCGGCGTCATTTATTTCTTTGCAAGAACGAGCCTGCGAAAAGCGTCGCCGATAGCCCGGGCTTGGATACGGAACAAGAAGGAGAAATATATGGCCTGGAAAATGACCCGCGCGCAGCAGGTTGGCGCGCTTGGACTGGTTCTCCTGTTTCTGGTGCCTCCCTTTTCGTCAAAGGTCACTACCGATCTGGTGCTGGAGCCCGGAAAGGATGCGCGGGTTCGGGCAACGGTGGACGGCAGAATTCAAAAAGTGTTCGTTCGAGAGGGCGATCAAGTAAAAGCGGGCCAATTATTGGCCGTGTTGGAGAATCCCGACATAAATGCCGACGTGCAATCGCTCACGCATCAATTAGCGCTCGCCAGCAGCAACCTCCGCAACAATCAGGATCGCTCGGACTTTAGCCAAGCGGCGCAAGTGGTTCGTGACCGGGGGCGCTTCCAGCAAGAGCTCTCCGTAGCCCAGAAAAGAGTGCAGAACCTCGAAGTTCGAGCCCCCATCGACGGCATCGTGATTACTTCCAATGTGGACCAAGAGGCTGGCGAATATCTTTCGGCGGGGGACGAGTTTGCCCGAGTGGTGGATCGAAGCACTATGAAGGCACGCATTCTCGTACAGGACCGGGAGCTTCCGGACGTTCAGTCCGGCGCCCCTGCGAAAGTGAAGATGCTCCCGTTTCCCTTCCGAACTTATTTGGGACACGTCGACAAGATTCTTCCGGCCGCGGCGCCGGACCATCCGGTCGCTCAGACTGAGAAGCTGGAGCGTTTAGGGCAAGAGTTGGCGAACTTCGTTGCAGTTGAGATGGAGATTCCAAACCCTGATGGGTCGCTGCGGGAAGGCATGACCGGAAAAGCAAAAATTTCCGGACCCAAGCACTCCCTGGCCTGGCAGGCCGGGCAGGCGACCTGGCGCTGGGTGCGTTCGCAATTTTGGTAAGAGATCCGGCTCGTTGGGGCAGCCCGAAATCCCCGGCCACCAAGAAAAAAGGGCTGCCGTTCCTGGGACGGCAGCCCTTGGTAGTGCAACTGCTAACTGGTGGCTGGCGCGAAGGCGAAGCCAGCCGTTACAGCCTTGAGAAAAATTAGACGTGGGGGAACCCTTGGCCTGGACCGCCCTTGGTTGTGGGAAGCGTGGTGAGCGGCTTCACTGATCCGAGCTTCTTTCCCTTTTTCACTGTCTTTGCTTTTGCCATGGTCTTGAGTCTCCTTAGAATTTTTGGTTTTTCGTTCTGACTACACTGCCGCTAGTGCAATCTACGCGCCAAACTGTCAACCGGACTTCTTGAGCAGCTGCGCTTGATTTGAAAGCACTTATCGTCGCCATGAGCCAAGGCGCGAAGGAGGCCTGCTATCTGAGGTGTTTAATTTTTTGCGATCGCGTTGAATAATTCAGTATATGGACCAAGTCCCAACATCTCATGCGCGATTGCAAAGGTCTCTGGAGAGATGAGGTCTGAAGAAGTGGGGTGTCGGCCTGGGAGACGACTGCGGGGGCCGCTCAAAAAAAGAGTTGGCAGTCCTTCTGTGGCAGCTCGCTGGTTCCAAGTTAACTATATCTTGATGCGTGCGCGGTCGAACAACCGCACCTGCGGCTCGAAACGCTTAGCCTTTACTCCCATCCGACTCTGATGAGAGGCTTCGTTTTTTCCAGCTTCTTTGCCTTCTTCAACGGTTTTTTTGCCATGATGTTTATTCCGCTTTAGATGCACCTTGGGCGACATCTTCTTCTGTGCAAAGCTAGGTCCAATGTCGACGGGAAAAGAGATATTGTTAAAGTGTTACATTGAAAGGAATTAGAGGACTCAGTTTCTTTTCTCTCCTAAGTTAGCGGGTCAAATACGTTGAAATTCTCATCGGGTTGATTAAAAAGTCAACCCAAGAACTATAGGTTGTACTTTCGACATAAGTAGTTCAGCCGATTGCGGTCTACTCCCAACAACCGCGCTGCGTCCGCCTTTACTTGTTTGGTCTGCTCCAGAGCCTCCTGAATCCAGCGGCGCTCAAAGGCCTCGATCTCTTTGCCCAGATTGATCCCCCCCGAAGGGAGGCGGAAACGGTTCCGCGAATCGCGGCCCGAAGCTTGCACAATTTCACTGGGGAGGTCCTTCAACGAGATCACTTCGCCGTCTGTCATTACAACTAGTCTTTGGATTGCGTTCTGGAGCTCCCTGACGTTGCCAGGCCATGGATAGCGCTTTAGCGCCAGCATGGCGTCGTCAGCTATGCGCTTCGGCGGAAAACTATTGGCAGCGCAATATACGCTCACGAAGTAATCTGTAAGCACAGGTATGTCGTCTATCCTCTCGCGCAGCGACGGCACGAAAATGGGCACCACGTGAATCCGGTAATAGAGATCTTCGCGAAACCGTTCCTCTCGAACCATTTCCTCCAGGTCTTCGTTTGTCGCGCAGATCAGGCGAAAATCCACGCGAATCGACTTTTTGCCTCCGAGTCGAGTGAACGAACGGTCCTCCAGTACACGCAGTAGCTTGCTCTGAAGCGCGGGCGTAAGTGTCGCAATTTCATCGAGGAAAAGCGTCCCCTGGTGGGCCATTTCGACCCGGCCTTCCTTCGTGGCCACCGCGCCAGTGAACGCTCCCTTCTCATAGCCAAACAGCTCCGCCTCCATTAGACCCTCAGGAAGCGCTGCACAGTTCACGCTGACGAATGCGCGGTTGCGTCGATCGCTCTGTTCGTGGAGCGCCCGCGCCACCAGCTCCTTGCCCACCCCGCTCTCTCCCCGGATGATGACGTTGGTGGTTGCTCGGGCCATCCGCTTTATGGAATCGAAAACGTGGCTCATAGCGTCGGTCGAGCCGATCAAATCGCCATGGGTACTCTTGCGGCTTATCTCCTGGCGCAGAATTCGGTTTTCGCGCTGAATGTGTAATTTTTCAACAGCGCGCTCGAGCAGGTGGCGAAGCACGTCTGTGTCAATGGGCTTGATGAAGTAGTCGTAGGAGCCTGCATCGATCACTTTCAAAGCAGTGGCTTTTGTTTCATCTGAGCTGAGCACGATTACGAGGGTGTCAATTTCGCTTCCTACCAGCCGGGCAAGCAGCTCGGTGCATTCGCGAACCCCCGCGTCTGCGAGCGGGAGGCCCAGGAGCAGGACGTCGAGTGCCGAACCCTGAAGGAGGCTGTAGGCCGCTGCCATATCCTCGCCTTCGAAAACTTCGAACTCCGACCGCAAAGCGGACGCAATCTTCGAGCGCAGGCTATGGTCATCGTCAACAATCGCAACTTTAGGTTTAGTCGCCGCGGGCGTGATGGTGGTCTCCGGCGGGAATTAGCACATGCTACAAGGCGTCCCGCGTGGCGCCGATTCTAGGTGCCAAGCGCCTCACTGTCAACGATGCTGCGCGGAGAAGAGCTAAGTCCTCGAGTCGAAAGGATTTGCCTCTCCGGATAACTTAGCGCGAAACTCTTCGTGGAGGCAGGTACTTTTTGTCAATTTTCGCAATGACTACGTAATTCGGATCGACCATCTCAGCCAGGTGAATCGTGGCAACTTTCGAGAGCAATTCATACGCATCAAGCTCGGACAAACCGTAATCCTGATGAATCCAGCCAATGAGCTGCGTAAACGCGATGCGCAACGAATCGTCGAGTGGACGGTAGATGCCGACGGCCATAAGCTCATCCTTATTTTCGAAGCGCGGCCAATCAATTTTCTGTCCCTTGATCACGCGCACTCGCAGCCGAACTCGCAGCGGCACCTCGATCGCCGTCCCGGCAATCTCGCCGTCACCCATGGCCGCATGACCGTCGCCCATATAAAGCAGAGCGCCCGGCACGTTCACGGGCAAATACAGCGTGTTTCCGACGCTCGCTTCCGAAGAGTCCATGTTGCCTCCGAATTCAGCCGGAACCACCGAGCTGCGAGCTTCTCCGTCCGCGGGCGCTACGCCAATACATCCTAAGAATGGATGCAGCGGGATTTTCACCGAGAAGCTCGAATCATGCGCCTGAAAAGTCGCGGTGTTGTCACCAGGATGAATCGGATAGAGCCATATGCGCTCGGGAAGAGGAGCCTGAATCATCGGCGTGTAGTTTGTGGAGTTCAGCGCGCCGAAGCCGGGTGCAAACGCGCCGACTCCTTGCGCCGAGTTCACTTCCAACACCATAAAGTCCACGGCAATCGTGTCGCCCGGTTCAGCGCCCTCTATAATGAAAGGACCGGTGAGCGGATTGTCGCCTTTCACGAGTGCCAGCGTATCGCCGGGCTTTTGGATGGCGTCGCCGAATGCGTCAAGCGTATTCGTTTCGAGAACATCTCCAGGCGCGAGCCGTGCTACAGGTGGCGCAACGCCGTAAACGTATTTCACCGTCTCCAGTGTCGCGTGATACTTCACCACGTTCGGTGCCTTATCCTGCGCTTGCGCGATCGACAGGCAAAGCAAAATGCCGGTACTGATGATAAGCGCCCGCAACCTCATCGCAACCCCCTCGCTGCTGCCACGCGATTCTAGAACAAACCTTCGCTCTGCTCGGTACAATTGTGAATGCCTCCCGGCAATGCGATGATGGCACCAGCGTATCCCGCGGACGTAAATCGGGGTCCCAAGCAAATGCTAAAAAAGCGGCTCACTCACATCCTGATCCACGATTCCTTTCGTGTAGGCATCACCATCAAAGGGGTCGATGGACTACTGGAAGCCATGGGCGGCGTGCTGTTGTGGTTTAAAGTCAACTCGTTGAACACTTGGTTGCAGGCGTTGTGCCAGCACGAACTCGCCCGCGACCGGCACGATGTTATTTTCAGCCACATAAGCGCTGCTTCACAAAAACTAGCGAGCGGAAGCCCCATGTTCGCCTCGCTCTACCTTCTTTCGCATGGGCTCGTTAAGGTCGTGCTGGTAGTCTGCCTCTGGGCCAACAGGCTTTGGGCTTATCCGCTGACGATTGCGGTATTCGGCGCCTTCATGGTCTACCAAACTTACAGATTCACTCATACACATTCGTGGGCGCTTATTATTCTCACTCTTTTCGACGGCCTGCTGATATTTCTTACCTGGGAAGAATATCAGGACCAGAAAGTCCTGAAAGCGAAGCAGGAAAAACGCTGAGCGTTTGGTCTTCCTACTGCAGTTGCTCTTCCGCTTTTTTCAAGCCGCGAAAAAACGGACGCGCTCGCACCGTATAGCCTTGCACCGCCTTTTCGTGTAGATTTTCGTATCGTGCCCACGCCGCTCAAATTCAAAGTTGCTCTGGTGCAGATGGCCGTCAGCGCCAAGCCCGCCGAAAACCTCGCGCGCGCCGCATCTCGCATTGAAGAAGCCGCGCGCTCGGGCGCCCAGGTGGTCTGCTTGCCGGAACTTTTTCGCTCGCAATACTTCTGTCAGCGCGAAGACACCGCGAATTTTGAATTGGCGGAGGCCGTACCCGGACCTACCACGGAAGCGTTGGGGAGAGTCGCGCAAAAAACGAAAACCGTCATAGTCGCTCCGCTCTTCGAACGCCGAGCTGCGGGCGTTTATCACAACACCGCTGCGATCATCGACGCCGATGGCCGCATCGCCGGCATCTACCGCAAGATGCACATTCCCGATGACCCCGCTTATTACGAAAAATTTTATTTCACGCCGGGAGATTTGGGCTTTCGCGCCTTTGCAACCAGCGCCGGCAAAATCGCCACGCTAATCTGCTGGGATCAGTGGTATCCGGAGGGAGCGCGCCTCGCGGCATTGAATGGCGCATGCATCCTTTTCTATCCCACTGCGATCGGTTGGCACCCCAGCGAAAAGGCATCCAACGGCGAAGCGCAGCGCGATTCCTGGCGAACCATCCAGCGCAGCCACGCCATCGCCAACGGCCTCTACGTGGCGGCCGTCAATCGCGTGGGACACGAGACTCCCGCCGAAGGCGGGGCGGGCCTTGAATTCTGGGGCAGTTCGTTCCTTTGCGATCCCCAGGGAGTCGTCATCGTGGAAGCTTCCACCGACCGCGAAGAAATTTTGTACGGCGAAGTGGATCTCGCGCATCTGGAAGACGTCCGCCGCAATTGGCCCTTCTTGCGCGACCGCAGAATCGACGCCTACGCCGGGCTCGAACAGCGTTTCCTCGACGAAAAACCTTGAAGCCTCCGCTCCGCATCGCACGCTCCACGGAAGAAAATACCCCGGCGTCGCTCGGCTACCGCATGCCCGCCGAATGGGAAGCTCACGAAGCTACATGGATCGGCTGGCCTCATAACGAAACTGACTGGCCCGGAAAGATCGCTCCCATCCACTGGGTGTACGGCGAGATTGTCCGCAAAATCGCTCCGGGCGAACTCGTTCGCATCCTGGTGAACTCAACAGCGCACGAAACGCAAGCACGCAAAGTTTTGAAAAGCGCGGGCGTCAGTATGAGCAGAGTGCAGTTTCTGCGCTTCCCCACTAATAGAGGATGGACACGCGACTTTGGCCCCATCTTCGTTAAACGCGCAAAGCCCCGCCCGGAAGTCGCCATCGCTCGGTTCCGTTTCAACGCCTGGGCGCGTTATCCCGACTGGCAAAAGGACGACGCGATTCCGCCGCAAGCCGCGCGTCGGTTGAAAATGAAAATCTTCCGCGCGCATCTCGGCGGACGTGACGTGGTTCTCGAAGGCGGAAGCATCGACGTGAATGGTTCCGGCACGCTGCTCACCACCGAAGAGTGTCTTCTCGATCAAAAACGCCAGGTACGAAATCCGGGTTTCGACCGTAGTC
>JBAVQA010000322.1:0-2065 GCA_049693595.1 Candidatus Acidiferrales bacterium
AGGGAGATACGTTCGATCTGTTTCATCTCTGTCGTCGATTCTCATCTTGACCGGTTCGCCTCTTGTGCAGCTAAGCCGTCTTTGCCAATAATCTCAGTCAGACTTTATACCCTTGGTGCTCTGCCGATCCTCGCCAGACGACAGAGTGGGGCCGAATAGGAATGCCCCGCGCTTCACGAGTGCCTCGTACATTTCTTCATCCCGCGTAGCGGCGTCCTTGATGGCCTCGCAGGCACCTTCCTTCGTGACACTGAAGAAGAACCACGCGGTGCACACGCCACCAAGAATCCACCAACCGCTAACGCCACGGAAGAAATACATCGCGATGGCCATTGGGACCACCAAAAAACCGATCCATGGAGTCAGTATCCCATAGATGACCATCCATGTTTTCGGTACGCCGCGCCAATGAATGGCACGAAGGGCTATCGCTGTATCAGTGCTTACTCGACCTGCGGCTTTAGCCTGCTTAAATTCTTCCCACGTGGGCATGCGCTCGCCCCACATTTCCAAAAGCGACCTCATAACGGAGGCGTGCTTCCCAGCCAAGATTTCATTGGCGTTCGGGTTGTTCATCGTATTCCATCTTGATACTCGTCAACCCGCCTACTCCCTAGTCTATGCAATTAGAGTCGCCGGGATCGCTTCAATTTCTGCAGCATACAGCATCGTCCGCCTCTTTGGGCTGGCGCGCTGGTAGTTTTTGCATGAGTTTAATCGAAATGAGGCGACGGCCTCGTAGGACTGTGCGACCGTCGAATTAGCCGCGCCGGGCACGTCCAGACCCGGGAAAACGGGGCGGAATTTGCTGCTCCATGCTAAAATAAACAAGCGTTCGTTGCTCCTGAAACCTCTCGCAATTCTATCGGGGTTGCAAGATCGCGTTTGCAGCCCTGTTCGTTCGGCCGCATCGATATAACGCATTGACATAAAATGAACTCAAAACTACGCAACATCGCCATTATCGCGCACGTGGACCACGGCAAGACGACGCTGGTGGACGCCATGCTGCGGCAAAGCGGAATTTTCAGCCAGCACGCCCATCTGGTGGAACGTGTGATGGACTCCAACGACCTGGAGCGCGAGCGCGGGATCACGATTCTGGCGAAAAACACCGCGGTGACGTATCACGACACGAAAATCAATATCGTGGACACGCCGGGGCACAGCGATTTCGGCGGAGAAGTGGAACGCGCGTTGCGCATGGTGGACGGAGTGCTGCTGCTGGTGGACGCGAGCGAAGGGCCCCTGCCGCAAACGCGTTACGTGCTGCAGAAGGCGCTGGCGGCGAAGCTGCCTCCGATTATCGTGCTGAATAAAATCGATCGAGCGGACGCGCGGCCGGCGGCTGTGTTGGATGAGATTTACGACCTCTTCATCGACCTGGACGCGACGGAAGACCAGCTCGATTTTCCGGTGCTGTACACCAACGCGAAGACGGGCGTGGCGCATCGCGCGGTGGGCGACTCGTCCACAAACCTGCAGCCGCTGTTTGAAACGATTGTGGCTTCCACTCCTCCGCCTTCGGGGGATGCCGCGGCGGTGCTGCAGATTCAGGTGACGAATCTGGATTACAGCGAATATCTGGGGCGGCTGGCGATTGCGCGTGTGTTTTCAGGAACGCTGAAACGCGGCACGGAAGTGGGCATCGCGAAACTTTCCGGCGTGATTCAGCCGACGAAGATTACGAAATTGTTTACGTTCCGCGGACTCGAACGCGACGAAGCGGAAGAAGTGGCGGCGGGAGACATCTGCGCCATCGCCGGCGTGGAAGGAATTCAAATCGGCGAAAGCATCACGGACTTGGCGAATCCGGCGCCGCTCGAACCGCTTTTGATCGACGAGCCGACGTTGACCATGGTTTTTACGGTGAACACTTCGCCGTTTGCGGGACGCGAAGGGCAATACGTGACTTCGCGAGACCTGCGCGCGCGGCTTGACCGCGAATTGCTGACCAACGTTTCGCTGCGCATCGAAGATATGGGCGCGACGGATTCGTTTCGCGTGCTGGCTCGCGGCGAACTACAGCTCGCCATTTTGATCGAGACTATGCGGCGCGAAGGGT
>JBAVQA010000323.1:0-9575 GCA_049693595.1 Candidatus Acidiferrales bacterium
CGGTTCAATCGTTCCAGAATTGCGGCGCCCTGCTCGTCTTCCACATAAATTCGAGAAGACATCGCGTAGTGAAAAATAGCCCAGAGCGCGCGCACCCCATCTTTCCAATTGATCTTTTTTCCCTCGCGGTAGGTCCGGCCGGAATAGCTGATGGGTACTTCGAAAATTCGGCTGCCGCGTTTGGCAAGTTTGATGGCTAGTTCCGGCTCCACATCGAATGTGGAACTTTCCAGCGGAATGCTCTTGAGCAAGCTCGCGCGCACCATTTTGTAGCAAGTTTCCATGTCCGTGAGGTTGACGTCGGACACGAAGTCGCACAGAAAAGTGAGAAACTTGTTTCCGAGCGCGTGCCGAAAGAACAGAGCCCGTTTGTATCCGCCGGGCATGAAACGAGAACCGAAGACCGCGTCGGCGTCCTCCATCAGAAACAGTTCAACCATTTTCAGCAGATCCACCGGGTGATATTCGAGGTCGGCATCATGGATCACCACGAGCTCGGTATCCACGTGGGTTAGCCCAGCGCGAATGGCCGCCCCCTTGCCGCCGTTCTTTTCGCTGTGCAACCAGACCCAGGAAAACTTGGAGTCCGCTGTTCCCGATTCCACCGACGTGCGGAAGCCTTCGATGGCTGCGGCCGTGCCGTCTGTCGAGCCGTCATTCACGACGATCACTTTGATTTCTTGCAGCAGGGGCGATTCGCCCAGAACCGAGAGCCGTGCAAGGCTAGTCGCGATCAGGTATTGCTCGTTGTACGCGGGAACAATCACGGAGAGCGTAGTGCTGGTGCGTTTTTTCCCCATCCCGTCTTGTGAAAACGGAACTTCCGCCGACCCTCGCATCGCACCCGTTCCTTCCACTCGATTTGTCGACGAAGTTGCGCTCATCGCTTCTTCAGCAATAGTGTTTGACTGCATGACGGCGCATGGGATTTCACGGGAGATATTACTATGTCGCGTAGCGTGTTGGCGGCCTAGATTGCAGGCGATCCGGCTGCCATCTGGCCCACTGACTGGGCCGCATCGGACGCGACGCTCGTCTCGTTTTCGGCGCTTTTCTTGTTCTGAAAGTAATGAATCACGCCGTCCACGATGTCGTTCAAAGGTATCCCTGGCAGAAATCCGGTAAGTCGCTCAAGTTTTCCGAGCGCGGGCACGCGCCGTGGCATATCTTCAAACCCGGGCTCGTAAGCCTGATCGTATGGAACATACGTAATCGGAGATTTGCTCTTCGTCCTCTCCTTCACCAGCTGGGCGAGCCCTTCAATCGAAATTTCATGTGTGTTGCCGATATTGACGACCTCGCCGATTGCTTCCTCGGTCGCGACCAGCCGCATGATGGCTTGGACGGAATCGCGAACGTCGCAGAAACAACGTGACTGCTTTCCTGTTCCATAGACTGTGATCGGCTCACCATCGAGAGCCTGGCGCACAAAGTTAGGCAGCACCATTCCATATCGGCCCGTCTGCCGCGGCCCTACCGTATTGAACAACCGCGCAACCACCACCGGCTGCTTTTTCTCTTTCCAATAGGAGAGCGCAAGAAATTCGTCCAAAGCTTTCGATGCCGCATAGCTCCACCGGCCCTTGCTGGTCGGTCCAAGCACCAGGTCCGCGTCTTCGTGGAACGGCACTTTATCGCTCTTGCCATAAACTTCCGACGTGGACGCCGCGAAGACCAGCTTCTTCTTTTTGGACGCCGCGTCCAACACGAATTGCGTGCCGTGAACGTTCGTTTCAATGGTGCGCACGGGGCTTTCTACAATCAGCCGAACGCCCACAGCAGCGGCAAGATGAAAAACCACATCGCATTCGTCCACCATCTCCGCCAGAAGATGCTTGTTCATGATCGAATCGAAAACATGGTGGAAGCGATCGTGCTTTTTCAGGTGCCTGATATTTTCTACGCTTCCCGTGGAGAGGTCATCCAGGATAGATACTTCGTCACCGCGCGCTAGGAGCGCCTCGGCCAGATGAGAGCCTATAAAACCAGCACCGCCGGTAATCAGATTACGCAAAATGTCACCCTTTAGGTCGAAGGCCCGTCCGACTCTTCGGAGCCTGATGGAAATTTGGTAGTCTTCTCCGCGTCTTCGCCGTACCCGTAACCATAGGCATACGGATAATACCGGTAAGAGTAGTAATAATCCGGCGCGCTCGAGTCCACCGCGTTCAGCACGACGCCAAGCAGCCGGCATTTCACTGCCGCCAGCAGATCGCGAGTGCGCGTGAAAGCTTCTTTCGGTGTCTCACCGCTGCGCACCACTAGCAACACTCCGTCCGTTAGCGCGGAAAGAATCACTGCGTCCGTAGCAGCCATCACTGGAGGAGAGTCAATCACGATGAACTTGAATCGGCGGCGCAATTCCGCAATCGCTTCCCGCATGCGATGCGATGAAAGCAGGTCAGCGGGACTCGGCGGCACAGGCCCGGTGGTCAAAGCTGAGAGGTTGGTTATCGTCGGATGCTGAATGGTGGCTTCGTCCAGGCTTGAAACCCCGGCCAAATAAGAACTCAGTCCCACGTCCTTTCCAAGCGTCAAATTCAGAGCCCGACGCACTCCTGGTTTACGCAAGTCGGAATCCATCAGCAAAGTGCGGTCTCCGAGCTGTGCCAACGTAACGGCAAGGTTCACCGCCGCCGTAGTTTTTCCTTCACGTGGCAGGGCGCTGGTTACCAGAATTACTTGCGGAGGATGCTCCGCCTGCGATAGCAGCAGCGAAGTCCGTAAAGCTCTGAAAGCTTCAGAGATTTGAGATTTTGGTTGAGCGTAAGACAGCAACTCGATGCGCCCAGGCGACCCGCCCTCTCCCGTTCGCCGCGCAAGCCGTCCCTGATGCGCATTCAATCCCGGCATGGCTGGAACAACCGCGAGTGAGGGCAAACCCGTCAGCGCTTCGATGTCGTCTGGTGACTTCACCGTGTTATCGAGGTACTCGCGGAAAAGAGCGAGACCTACTCCGCCTATCAGGCCGATCAGAAAAGCCAGCAGGATATTGCGGGCCTTTTGGGGACGCGAGGGGCCTCCCGGAGCTAGAGCGGGGTCCACGACTCGTATATTGGTGGACCGAAGCCCGACGGTAATAGTCGCTTCTTTCAATTTCTGAAGCAAACCGTCATAAAGCAGCCTGTCCGATTCCGCATCGTGCTGCAGAATGTGGTATTGAATTAGCTTTTCCGCTTGATCGTTTGCTTCTGCCCTTTGTTTATCGAGCGTTTCCTGCAGGAGTTCCACGTGGCTGCGCGCCGTATTGAATTCTTGTTGGACGCTTTCTACCAACGTCTTTCGCGCGCGGCTCAGATTTTCGTCCAGTTCCTTTTGCTGCGCGGCGATTCGAAGGACCTTGGGGAAATTAGGGCCGTATTGGTTTAGTGCTTCCGCATATTGTTCGTCGACGTCTGATTTTCGTTTGAGCAGCTCCGTCAACACTTCGCTACCGTGCGCCGTCGGCAACGCATCCACGTTTCCGGACACTGCCATGCGGTACATTGCTTCCTTCTGCGCGACGTCGGTTTGTGCTTCGGTGACGGCCTTGCTCAGGTCCGCCAGTTTCGAAGTGGTGATGTCTTGCTTCTCATCAATTTGCCATGTTTGGTTAGCCCGTTGATATGCGATGCGGGCATTTTCCGATTTTTCAACTTTAATCCGCAGCCCCTCTAGCTCCGAAGACAGCCAATTAGACGCCTGGATCGTCGCCTCGTATTTGCTGCGAAAATTCTGCTCCACAAAGTTCTGCAGGTGCGTGTTCACAATCTGCGCCGCGAGCTGAGGATCTTCCGCTTCGAAGGTCACTTCGATCAAGCGGCTGTTTGCAACGCGCTTCACTGTGAGTCGGCCCAGGAATGCTCCCAGGATTGCCGGACGCTGGGGTGCCGGCCCATTGTGAGCCCAAGCCGTCGCGCTGGGGCCGCCGCCGAACTCCGGGTACCGCGTCAGATCGAGAGATTTAATGGTTTGCAGCGCGAGCGTTTCGCTCTGTAGTATCTTCGTTTGCGTTTCCAGGTAATTTTCCATATCCATGAACTCGTCATAAGAGTTCGAGTCCGGAAACGGCGACAAATTCTGCGACTCTTTGTCCACTTCCACGCGCGCGGCCGCCAGATAAACAGGCTTCATCTTGAACGACGCGATGGTCACCACGGTCACGACCGTCAGAAGAAAAGTGAGGATCAGCCACTGATGCTTCCGCAGGATGATGATGTAGTCGAGCAGGTGCGGTTCCCTGGCTACCTGATCCCATGGAAGCACCGACGGCGCGGGAATTACAGTTAGCGCCTCTGCAGCTTTTCTATCGCGGAGGCTCGGAACGATTCTAGATGGCTCTT
The DNA here is from genome assembly GCA_049693595.1 of Candidatus Acidiferrales bacterium. GTDB lineage: Bacteria > Acidobacteriota > Terriglobia > Acidiferrales > UBA7541 > Palsa-295. The sequence continues at coordinate 4,323 of JBAVQA010000323.1, forward strand.
CCATTTATTTCCTTATTCCATGTTCCGAGTCGCTGAAATGCATCAAATCTCTACCGATCATCGGTAAACCGCGACTGCTGTTCCCGCTGTCAGTGCAGCCTCTGACCCTTTGACAAGTATCTTCAGCCCCAGGCTATCGGGAATGTACAAAATGTCATTCGATTGCATCCCCAAATCATCAGCCTTGCGATTTTGGATTTGTTTAATATGTACCGGTATCATGTCTCTTTGCCCGGTAGCAGTATTGTTCCGCATGATCACGGCTTGATCGCCCTTGGCGTACCCTGTTAAGCCATGCGCCAACGCCACTGCCTTTAGAACGGTAATCTGCTCTCCGTGACTCTGGAGAACGTATCCCCCGGGCTGCGCTATGCCTGCACCCATCACATAGACTATGCCCGCGCGGGGAACGCTCACCGTGTCCCCACCGTAGATGGATATGTTATAGGTGGGATTTCCCGACTCGAGTAGATCCTGCAGACGTATCGTAATCGTTTGAGTGTCCGAAGAAGTGTCTTGGGTAACCCCATTAACATCCTTCTTGACCACATCATCTTTGTCCGCAGCCGGAATCTGTCGTGTGACGATCACATCGCTGCCAGCCAAATCCGTGATTCCGCCAGCCTCGGCAAGCAACTCCAGCAACGTCGTGGGCCGGATAATTTGGTACACCATGGGTTTTTGCACTGCTCCCACCAGCGTTACCGGCTGACTATTCTGTTCTTTCACGAAAACGGAAACCTGCGGATGGGATATCAATCCGTTCTCGATTAAGAGTTGCGCCAACTTCTGTTCCAGTTGGTACGGGGTCAGACCGACCGTAACAATCCTTCCTGGGATCAGCGGATAGGTGATATCGCCCGTGTCACTAACCCGCACATCGCGGGAAAGTTCTGGGACATCAAAGACGTCGATATGTAGGAGATCGCCACTTCCTATCGGCGTTTCCAACGCCTGAGGGCGTGCCAGAGCGGCCAGTTCCTGAATCTTTTCTTTTGTCTGCTGTTTCGTTTCGAGTTTTGCCTGGCCGTACGTCGCCTGCACGCCCAACAATAGGAAAATCGGCACGAAAAGGGCAGGCTTCGCTCTAAGCCAGCCCGAACTGCTCCGGACTGTGAAAGTCATAAGACAGATAACCCCACAAACACTATCGCCTAGCCCTGTGCTTGTGTCAATTATGGAAATCCTCGCTCCAATTAGTAAGTCAAAATTTTTTTGAACAGAGTGCTCTAAGCCGATTCCGGCACGGTCAGTTTGCGTGTTCGAATGCGCCGTCGCGTTGGCCCGGACTCGGAGGCTAAGGGAAGAGAAGTTGCAAGATACACTTGTAAGAGGAAGAGCACGGAATTGGCAGGGATGTGCAAATTGAAATCCACGAAGCTATGAAGCAGAATCCCGCACAACCCTGTGACCGCGCCGGCGTGAAGCGCCCGTGAAAAATGTCCCTGCTCCGCTACGTAACAGCTTTTTGCCTCTCGAAACAAAATCCAGAAGAATGCCAGACCACACAGCCCGCCCAGCACTCCTGTTTCCGCCAGCATTTCCATGTAATCGTTATGAACGTGGTCCACAAGCTTGCCATCGTAGAGAGTTTCATACCTTGGATACACCGCTACCAGCGCGCCCAAGCCCGCGCCCTTGACCGCATGATCCTGAAAGATGTGTGCGCCCCCTCGAAGCATCGTTAAGCGGCGCTCAATTGTTACGTCGCCCGACCGCACCATCGAAAATCGTTCAAGCGCTTTGCCTGCCCCCAGCCACGCGATCAGCGCTATCGCTGCCAGTGCAACAATTGCTATCGCCGTCAGCCTCGGTCCTTCCGGACCTCTATGCGTCTTCGCCAGCAACCACAGCACCGCTACTTCAAATCCGAAGCTGACAATTCCTCCGCGGGAACCTGACAGGATCAACGCTCCAATCGGGACGATCGTCAACAGACTAGCAAGAGGGTACAAGTCCCTCCGTAATCCTCGGAAAACGAGCATCGCCAAACCAATCGGCAGCGTGAGCTCTACGAAGCCTGCGAAATGATTTCGGTTAACGTATGGTCCAAACGGATCGCCTCCCGAGCGTAGCGTGCGGAACCAATAAATTGTCCCCTCGGATGTGAAGTGTTGAATGATGCCTAGCAAAGAGACGCCAAAGCACAGCAAAATTAGGAACCATACCAATCTGCTGAGGTCCGCCCGTTCTCGGAACGATTGCGCCAACAGAAAAAACACCAGCAAATACGCGCCAAATCGAAGCAATTCGAGCCGCGTGAGAAAGGAATAGGGTGTAACGCCAAAACAAAGCTGCAACACGCCGGTCGCGATGACGCCGAGGATAGGCCAGTTCAATGAACTCCAATAAATCTTAGCTTTCGGATCTTTGAAAACGACTACGGCCCACAACAGGAACAGGATTCCAGCCCCCATTTCGAGAAGCGACTCCGACCACACCTCCACCGTGCCAAAAGCCAGTACGCTGAACACGATCAGAACGTAGAGGCCGCCTCGGACGATTTTCATTGCTGTGGCCGCCCCGCATCCGCGCGCGCGGGCACCAGTGAGATATCCGCGATCCAAGCGGTACCGCTCAATTTATTGTCGAAAAGCCGGCTTCTACCTCGATACAGACGCACCACAAGGAAATGCGTCTGCGTTCCAGTCGGTACGTCTAGCTCCGCCGCTGTCCACATATGGTCGCCGGTAAGATTTTCGGTCTCTAAGGACGCAACCTCGCCATGATTCGGATCCGCGATCGCAAAACGCATCCCGCTCTCGGTCGATATCGCCTCCGTCCGCAAGTACGCGCGCAGGTGATAAGTACGATTGGGTTCTACCGGTACGTATTCAAGCGGATATTCGAGACCGAGATTCGAGCCCCCGCCGAAATCCAGCCGCACCGAGCGTCCGCTATGTCCCGGCGGCGCGGAATCAAAATCTATTGTTGCGCCTAGCGGATTGTTCCAGCGCCAGCCCAATCCTCCATTCGGAAAGTCGCCGGTAAAGTTCCCGTCCCATAGCAACGATCCGTTTCCCGGCCCTTCATGTGGAAGGCCAGCCGCACTGAGCGCTTCACGCCAAACCCGGCTCGCATCAGCCGAGCGGTCTTCGCGAATTAGTTCGTCCAGAAACGAAAACGATCGTGGCAGCGCAATCGGCTTTCCCAACGATATCAATCGCTGCCACACCTTAAGCCCAGGCTCGGCTTCATGAATCGATGCGAAAAAATCAAGCGCCTCGAGATATGCATTTACATCGGCGGGAAGCACCTGATTGAGCAGCGTGTCTACATCATGATTGGATCGCCACGTTCGCGAAATGGCCAGAGGCAATATCGAAGGGTCCGCCCGGACAGCCAGTTGGATCTCGACGTAGCCCTCCGCCCACCGTTGTTCCCGAAGCAGAAAATTCCCGTAGTTCCAAGCGACCTGGGCGGAGAGCGGGTAAACGGTTCGCGCGTGTTCGAAGGCATTGCGCGCATCGGAATCGTCTCCCGTCGCTTCATACGCTCCGGCTAGATTCATCCAGTAGTAAGAGGAAAGCGGGTTATCGTGGATTGCTCTTTGAAAATCCTTGATGGCTTCGTTCGGATCGCCGGCGACGAAATCCAACTGCCGGAATCGCCCCAAGATGTCCCAAGCCTCGCCATTACCAGGTTCCAGCGCGGCCCCGCTTTCAATTACAGCCAGCCGGTCTGAATTGATTCGATGGTCTGCGATCCAAAGCCGGACGCCTTGGTACGAAAAAAATAGAGCGATCGACAGCGCCGCGATCAGCAGCGCGTACCGAGGCCCTTTTCCTTCTAGTGTGATCTCCACGCTCCCGTAATCTGCACTGAGCGTCGCCCGCTCTGCAAGCTTAAACTGCGAGGGAATCCTGCAAGAGGGGTTTTTCCCGCCCGCTGAAAAACTACTTCTCGCGGAATCGGTACACCAAGCCTATCGAAACGCGGTAGTTCGTTTGAGACGTGGCCCCGGAGAGGAATCGCGACTGCTCGTAATCAGCCTGGATCAATCGGATCGACCAATGCTCCTTGAATTTCCAATCCAGTCCGCCCCCTCCCATCCACACGCGGCCGAAATACGATGCGCTGAACGGAACGAACCCGACCTGATTGATATTGTTGGTGTAATATCCCCCTCCGAACAGAATATGTGCAAACGGAGTTATTTTGTGCTTATGGCCGAAAGGATAGAGTTGCGGCCCCACCAAAAAGCTGTAGATGTCTGTGCTGGTGTTTGTCTTGTTTACGCTGCCGCTTGAACTTTTTCGGTTATAGGTCCCGGCGATTTCGCCGGCAACATTGATAAAACGCCAAATATGGTAGTCGCCATAAGCCGCCCACCCGCCCATATTGATCCGTGTCCCGTTGAACTGATCGAACGATCTATACAGGGCGCCTCCCCCAATCTCGAACTTCGGCACCTCTTGAGCCATTGCCGGCACGCAAAAAATAAGGGCCAGTATGAAAAGCCCAACCAGGTTCTTCATTTCTAATATCCTCCAAGAATTCCGGCATCGAGTATGCCATTCCCGCGGCCTTATGATGCCGCCAATCAGAGTTAGGTTATCGCGCCGCTAAGAGTAAACGGAAACGGTCTCGGATAGAAGGGTGGGAACGAAAAAAGGGCCGGACTTGCGCCGGGCCCTTTCAAATCGAAGAAAAGCCTACCTCTTGCCAAGGCGAATTAGTACGCCTACTCCAATTTTGAAATTATCTTGGAAAGGAATGTTTTGACTCCCTGCGCCGAAGAAACCCCATGGCTTCGGCTGGTCTCTATCGCGCGTCCCAGATTGCATATTGCGAAAAGCTTAAGAATCAGGAACAGTCAGGCGTGTGCTGAAGGATGCATCACAGTCAGCCAAGTGTATGTATATGAGTGAATTATACGATCCTGACTTACTCGTGAAGTGCCGGCAACAAACGTTTGATTTCGCATCCAAGCCCAGTATTTACGTCTTGATCGCCTCGTAGCATCGAAAAACCACATCACACAGCTCATCGCTCTGCGTAGGATCCTCACGTGGCACTAAGCGCCGTATCGGAACCCTCCCGAGCATTCGGCCGAGAAACTCGAACTCGCTCGCTCGCATTTCCTTATCCAGAAGATTCGTTGCGTACGAATTCGCTACCAGCGCCAGCAGCCCCTCTCGCGGAGTCAACTGCTCGAGAAATGGCGCCTCCGGCGCCGAACTTCTTTCTCCTAACACGAAGATCGCGCCAAGTGGCAAAGCCTGCGCTTCGAATCGGAGATTATTTCCAGCC
>JBAVQA010000324.1:0-19984 GCA_049693595.1 Candidatus Acidiferrales bacterium
CGGCGATCTCGTCCGTCAAGATGATCGCGGCTGTTTCTTCTATCTGGGGAGAATCGATCACCAGGTAAAAATCCGCGGCTACCGAGTCGAATTACAGGAGATTGACGGAGTGCTTCGAAAAGTCTGCGGGACGGAGCAGGTTGTCTCGCTGCCCTGGCCGGTTCGTAACGGAAGTGCGGACGGAATCGTTGCATTTGTTTCCGGAACGAACCACATTGATTCCGATCAAATCATAGCCTACTGCAACGCGCGATTACCTGACTACATGGTCCCGAGGAAAATCTACACCATTGAGGAGTTGCCTGTGAACGCGAACGGAAAGATTGACCGCTCGAAGTTGGCCGGACTACTTGAGGGAATGCAAACGTGAGCGCGCTGTCGGAAAGAGAATTGGTTGAACTTGCCGTGGGTTGGGTCAGACAGAACGGGTTGAAAAGCGATCTGGCTGACCAAGAAATTGGCGCAGACACCGATCTGATGTCTAGCGGCCTGCTCGATTCTCTCGGCTTTGTTGACTTGATCGTGTATATCGAGATCAAGGGCGGTTGCAAAATCGACCTGACGAACGTGGAGCCTGCCGAATTCTCGGTCGTGAAAGGTCTGTGCCGACTAGCCTTGAAGGATCACCAATAGAGCCGAACGTCCAGGACGATGAATGCGCTCGATTCAAACAAAACCCTAACGGAATTTGAACCATCCGAAATTGGAGGAGACTTGAAATGTTCACCATACCGTTCGATAAGCGAGGTTAAGGATCTTCCGCGTTGGTTTTACAGGCGTTAGGGTATGGCGAACGTTGCGATGAAGTAGGACCATCCACGGGGATAAGGAATGCCGGTCGTAGAGTACGCGCCAAAGTATTTTGAAGCCTTGTGCGGATTCGTCGACAGGCTAGGGGATAGGCCTGCGCTAATCCACCGTCCATTTGTGGATTATTACTATACAACCCAGGACTGGTGCAGGCTCTATTTGTATGTTGGAAATGATGGGACCATCCTAGCGACATACGGTCTCGACCGCATGCCGTTTGACTACAACGGCCGCGAAATGATGATTGGGTTCGGCAGCAATTTCTATTCGCTCCAGCCAGGTCTTGGGGGTGTTCTTTTCATTCATTGGCACAAGGCATGCCCAATCGGACTCGTGTACGGCGGGAGCGCGGACACACACAGGATGATTCGTGGGCGAAAATGGAGATTTTATAACGGCGTGAGAATGTTCGTTCTGAACAAGCCCTACCAGGCTCATCCAGGCGATGGCTGGCTTCGAGTGGCAGCAAAGTCCGCTTTGCGACAGACTCGACGAGCGAATCTCTCGTCATACAGCTCGCGCATTCCAGCGGATATTCGTGCGCGAATCTCGATTCGGGAGGAACGGGCTTTTACGGAAGATTTAATCCCGCGCGAGTCGCCGTTTACCTTTCGCCTAGCTGCTCCAGCACACTATCTGAACTGGCGTTACAACACAGAGCTCTCGTTCATCCGATATCGTCTCTTCCGGATCCTCAACGGTGGGCGAACAACTGGATATGTGGTTTTCAACGAATCACCGGAAAAGCTGCTCGTCGCTCACTGTGATGGGATGGATGCGCAGACCTTAGCCTACGGAGTCGTATTGGGCGCTTTGGAGGCATGCCGCGAAGACCGCCAGCCGCGTTCGGTGACCCTGGCCAGTTGCCACACGGCAATGCAGGAGATCTATCAGCGCATCGGGTTTCGATCCGAACGGACAGATCGCACATTTGCTGTAGGAACGCTTGGCGGACCTGTGGATATTGAACCGAACACATCCAACTGGCTTGTTAATTTCGATTGGGGCGACAACGGCTTGCGGCGGCCGTTCCTGGATGAATCATCAGCGCAAATCGGAACCCGGGGCAATCCCCGGAGATGATCATTGGGACCGAGAAGTAAAGAGCTCCTGGAACTCCTCGACGGACACTGATAGAAAATCTGGCAGAACATGATAGGCGCCTGCTTCGAGAAGGACCTGTGCACGATGTGATCGAGCGATACCCAGACACTTCATGCCGGCTGCCTTGGCCGCCTGAATTCCGGCGATTGAATCTTCGACCACAAGCACTTCCTCCGGCATCGTCTTCAACTCTGCCGCCGCCTTGTGGAAGATCGTAGGATCTGGTTTCCCCTCCCTCACCTGGTCACCTGTAATGACGACCTGGAAATAATCCCGCAGCGCCAGATAGCCGAGCAGATGATGGACGCGTCCGCTTCCCCCACAAGAGGCAACCGCCAACCGGATGGATGCGCGCACGAGTTGCTCCAGAAAACTCTGGATTCCGGGAATCGTTTTGATTGTCGATGCTTCTTCGCGGAATAGGAGCTCTTTCTGTCGGCTGGGGGAAAGCATCTGCTCTGCCGTCAATTCTCCCAAGAAATGGTGAAGGATGTCCTCTCTTTTCCGTCCTTCAAGAATGAATTCCATCTCTTTTTCCGCGACCGGTTTGCCAATCGATTGAAAAAACCTGCGCCATGCTCGCATGTGGACCGGCTGACTATCGACGAGCACCCCGTCCATATCGAAAATGGCTCCCCTCATCATGCGCGGTCCTCTGGGTGCGCATAGGAAGGAAGACCAGGCCAGGTCCTTTGAACATCGGCGTACTTTTCAGGGGTTCCTATGTCTACGAGGTAATCGCGGATTGAATATGCAGCCATGCGCCCTATCAGCTTGGGCAGAACGTGGAATCCAATATCCGATGGAATTTGATACGACACAAAATCGAACACTGCCGGCGTCGCAAGGAGAAGACCCGCAAAAGCCAAGTTGCTCGATGGTTTCGCGGGTTTCTCGACGAAATCGCGAACGATCCCATCTCTGTCGACCGTCACAATGCCGCATTGGTTCGGATTTGAAACCTCGAAAACCCCGATGGTGGCCAGTTGCTTCCGGTCTCGGTGAAACTCGCCCATCCGAGCTAGGTTTGTGTTCGTCAAAACGTCGCCATAGAAAACCCAAAACTCAGAGTCTGACGATGTCCATTTACGGTTTCTGATCAATGTTCCAGCACTCCCGAGAAGCACTTTTTCCTCAGTGACTCGAATCTCGAGACCCTGACCATTCTGCTGTACATATTGTTTCACAGCGGCGGGATGGGAATGTGTGTTGATCAAGACTTCGTTGATCCCGTATTGGCGGCAGAGATCGAGCCAAATCCCAAGCAGGGGAACGCCCCGGATGGGTAAGAGGCACTTGGGAACCCTGTCTGTGAGTGGCTTGAGGCGAGTGCCAAGGCCGGCGGCTAACAGGAAAGCCTTCATGATGCGATCATGCCCTCATCGGGACGACTTGCTGAAACCAAGAGCAGTATACAAGGACATGAATACGGAAAGCTTCAATCTGCAGCGGCTGGACTGAAGACCCAACGCATACCACACTTCTCATCTCCATCAATGAACGGATCATTTACAACCACTTGCGCGCCGTCGAAGTCGAGCTCGAACCCCATCTCGCGAATGCCCATTTCCCCAAGCGCATGACGGACGTTGTCTTGGTGCGCTTCCTCACAAAAGAGAAGTAAGAACCCGCCTCCACCCGCGCCCGTAATCTTTCCACCGAGTGCTCCGTTCTCGATCGCCGCGTCATAGGCTTGGTCGATGATTGAAGTGGAGATCTGCGAAGAAATCCTCTTCTTGGCCTGCCAACCTTCATGAAGCATGGCGCCGAAGGATCGGAAATCGCCTCTCAGGAGAACGTCCGGCATCCGGTCGGCCAGGAGTCGAATCTCATGGAGGGAATCAATCGCAGTTCCTGACCGCTCTTTGGTGCACCGTTCCTGTTCCTGGAGAAGTTTCCAGGAGTCGTGCGCCACGCCGGTGAAAAAGAGCATGAGATTGCCCTGGAACTCGCGGAGGAGGTCGCTCCGAAGAGGCAGTGGATCGACCTGCGTAGTCCCATCCGGGTTGAAGGTGATGAAATTCAGCCCCCCGAACGCCGCACCGTATTCGTCCTGCTTTCCAACCGGCTTATCCAGAACATTTCGCGCAATGTAGAATGCCCGCTCGGCAAGCTCATACTTCGAGAAGGGCAGGTCCAGGTACGTCGCAAGTGTCTTCAACACCCCAACACAAACACTCGCTGAAGAGCCCAACCCTGTTCCTGCCACGATCTCGGAGGCCAGGAAGAGATCCACCGAAATATCAGAGCTCAATTCTTGGATCGCCGCGAGAGGAATCTCAAGTTCGCTGTGCTTCAAATGCATCCGAGCGATATCCTGCCATGTCTCAGTCACGCGCAAGTCAGAAGAGATTACTTGAATCTTGCCGTCGGTCCGCTTCTTTAGAATGGTGTAGAAATACTTGTTGATCGCGGAACTAAGAACGGCTCCGCCGTATTGCTCGTAATAAGACGGCAAATCGGTCCCACCGCCGCCGAAGCTAATCCGCACCGGACTGCGGACTATCAGCATGCAGAACCTCCTGAATTCCATGACGTTGGCGATCGGTCGGCTTCCGTGAAGGTTGATCACTCGAGCTCTTTCGCTCGAGCAATCGAAACGTTAGCGTCCACGCCGTCTGCAGGAATATCGAGAAATCGTAAAAAAGCGACCAGTGATAGATGTATTGAAGGTCGAAGTGAGCCTTTTCTTCCGAAGTATGACGCTCCCGTAGACCATATACCTGCGCAAGCCCGGTCAAACCCGGCTTGACGCTGAGTCGCTGCCTCTGCCACACGGAATAATGCTTTACCCGCTCCGGAGACTCGGGGCGCGGGCCCACCAGGGCCATGTCCCCACGAATCACATTCCACAGCTGCGGCAGTTCGGTCAGACTAAAATGCGCGAGAAACTTCTCGAATCCGACGAGATCCGACGCCCAGCGGTCCACATTGAAGCGATACATCCAGAACTTTGTGCCATCTCGCCCGCAGCGGGATTCCTTCTTGATGGCTATCCCTTTCTTCCAGTTGATCACAACCGAAATAACCGCGAGCAGAGGAAGCGTCAGGACGACCAAGAGAGATCCAAGCGCGAGGTCCATCGCCCGCTTCATCTGAACCGCTCCGAGCGGAAAACTTCGAGCCTCTACTGAAATAAGGGGAACGTCACCAATCTCGGTCAGCCGAGCCTTCGAGAGATACAGCTCATACCACTGCGGCACCAGATGAACCTGCATCCCGGCACGGTGGCAACTTGCGATTAGCTTTTCGATCTCCGGTCCCGAGGGCAGCTGCTCTGCCAAGATCAGTTCTTTTACGCGTTTCTCTTGGAGGAGTTCCAGTGCATTCAATGTCCGAACCGATGTCATCCCTGCGTTCGATCTCAGCGAATCGTTCGAAGCTCTCACTTCGGACGGATACAAGAAGCCAGCGACTTCGATTCTCAATTCCGGGTGCTGTGCGATTTTGTTCGCCAGCTCCTTGGCAATGCGGCCGCTCCCGACGATGACAACCCGCCTGGTGGGTACAAAACGGGACCCCGACTTGACCAACCACCAGGCTACACAGCGGATCGTGATGAAGCCCGCGGGCAGGAGCAGAATGAGAAAGACGAGTGCGAGTCGGGAATAATCAAGCTTCAATAAGAAGCCAAAAGCCAACAAGAATCCCATCAAATAGACTGCCGCAACGATGACTTGCGAAGAGATCGTGGGGAAATGCCAACCACGGCTGAACCCATCCAAATTCTTGTTGAAGTAGAGGACAGTCCAGGCGATCAAAGCCACAGCGACCGACGCAGCGTAGATCAATAGAGGCTTTGCTTCGGTCGTAGCGACACCAATAAATCGGTAGCGTACCAAATGGACGAGCAGACAGGCCGAGGAGATCCACAGTAGGTCTGCAAGCAGAATCGAATACCGTAGCTGCTTGTTCATCCCGGGCCTACTCTCACTCCAAGCTCAGCCCGACGACCTTGCTCCACTTCCCACTCCCAGGCTCCGCGAACAATCTTCCGAAGATCAGACCGTACCGGATTCCATCCGAGTTCTTCCTTCAGCCTGGAGGGATTCGCGCACAAAATTGCGGGGTCGCCCAATCGCCGCGCCGACCGGCGGACGGAAATGTTTCTCCCGGTGACTTCTTGAGCGATCCGCCACACTTCCTCGACGGAGTGGCTAGTGCCTGTGCCGATGTTATAGGCTTGGAATCCAGCCGAATTCATCTTCTTCATCGCGAGGATGTGAGCTTCAGCAATATCAGTCACGTGGACATAGTCGCGAAGGCAGGTTCCATCCGGAGTCGGATAATCCGCTCCATAGATTTCGAAATATGGACGACGACCGGAAGCAACCTGCAAGAGGAGCGGGATAATATGCGTTTCCGGATCGTGGCGTTCGCCCCAACCATGCGCTCCACCGGATGCGTTGAAATACCGGAATGCCACAACGCTCCAACCGTAGGCGGACGCGTACCATCTCAGAATTTGCTCAAACATGAGCTTGCTTTCGCCGTAGGAGTTAACCGGATTCTTGGGATGATCTTCGGGGATCGGCACGATCTGAGGATTGCCATAAACGGCGGCCGTGGAAGAAAACACAAACTTTCGAATGCGATGCTCGCGCAGGGTTTCGATCATCCGGATGGCGCTAGCTACATTCGCATCGAAAAATGTACCGGGATCAGTCATCGACTCCGGTATCAGCGCTTTTGCAGCAAAGTGGAATACGACATCAAAATCTTTCGCAGTGAGTAAGCTGCCCAATGCCTCCCGGTCTCCAATGTCGCACTGGTGGAAGACCGCACCGGCAGGAACAGCCTCGGCGTGTCCGGTCGAAAGGTCATCTATGACATCTACCGCAAAGCCGCGAGACAGCAATTGCGTAACGCAGGCTGACCCAACATATCCTGCGCCGCCGGTGACCAGGATACGCTCCATCAGTACGCCCCTTCCCGTTGTAAGACTTTGAAAGGGGTGAGGAACAAAATCTTCAGATCAAGAAGGAGACTCCAGTTCCTGATGTAATACACGTCCATCTGGACCCGTTCCTCATACGGGACATTTTGTCGGCCGTTTACCTGCCAATAACCGGTCAGGCCAGGTTTGACCGAAAGGACGAGCTCCTTGTAGGCACCATACTTATCCAGCTCGGCGGCGGTGAACATTCGAGGCCCCACGAGACTCATCTGGCCCATGAATACGTTGAATAATTGCGGCAGTTCATCCAAGCTAATCTTACGCAGCAAAGACCCGACATGCGTGACTCTCGGGTCAATTTTCAGTTTAAAGTTGCGCTCGAATTCGGCTTGGAGAGCGGGGTTAGCATTGAGAATGGCATCGGCGTCCCGCCTCATGGAACGGAACTTGAATGCATCGAATTGTCCGCCTATGCCAACAACCCGGCGCCTGTAAAGGACCGGCCTGCCGTCATCCAGCAATATTAAGATGACCACGAAGATGAGTAGGGGCAGAAGGAGCATGATCAAAAACGCGGCGCCCACAAAATCAATGCAGCGCTTCATGAGGACCGCTACTCGAAGTCGATCCTGCTCCGCACGGAGATTGTTCTGCGCGAGATTCTCAACTTCGGCTGTCCTCTTCCTCATAATCAATCTCTGCTCAGAAGTGCTCAAGAAACGTTGCCTCGAACTCATTGTCGTCTCGAGTGCCGATTGCTTCGCTCGACCCTTTCGGGCGAAACCCTCGCCTGCACTCTCATAACATGACAGGGAGCCCCTGACTGAACGGCGGCACTCGTAATTGCGGGCTGGTTCTCGATTTAAGCCCCAGCAGCTAGCGTGTGAACCACAGGAATCTGCTTCCGAATTCGGTTGCGGACCAAGGTGAATAGCGCGTGGGCGACACTCATATGCAGGTCTTCAATAATTTGCATGTTGTCGGAAGGAATCACGAGGCAGAGATCACACAACGCCTTCATCTTTCCACCCTGGAAGCCGGTCAGCCCAATGTTGAATGCTCCCACTTCCCGGGCTGCTTGCAGACCCAAGAGGACATTAGGCGAGTTCCCACTTCCACTGATCGCGAAGGCGATATCACCACACTGCACAAAGTTCCGAAGCTGCTCCGCAAATACCTGCTCGTAGGATGTGTCGTTGGCCCAAGCGGTTAAAAGCGGCATATTGTCAGTGAGCGACATTACCTTAAAACGCTTGTGCGAACTGCCTGGCACCGCGGTACCTTTGCCAAGGTCACAGGCGAAATGTGAAGCGAGCGCTGCACTGCCGCCATTACCGAAAATGAAAACCCTACGATCCTCTTCGCACGCGTCGCTGAGCGTATCGGCGACTAGCTCAATCTGCGAGTGCTGAAGCTCAGAAAGTACCCTATAGTAATGCCCGAAGTAGCTCCGCGAGTCCGAGATCTCGCCGCTGTGCCGTGCCAGGCTCGCCATTGTGATTTCGACTCTCCCCAGGTGCTTCAAAATAGCTTCAACCGCTGTTCCCGCGCCATCGTCTTTCGGGGCGGGTTCATCAGCCTGCGACGTAGCGTGCAATCCACATACCATAGGCAGAGAGCATTCCCCTTTGGAGTATTACGAAAGCTTTCAATTTCATAGAGTTACGGGCGGCCCGTCGAGGTTTGTCGAGTGGCTGTCTGCGCGGGCGCAGAAAATGAGAAAGTATGTTCCACTTTGGTGCAACGCCTTTCATGGTTAGTTATTGAAAATGCAGACCTTTGGAGAGGAGGTTTCTAGCCTCCGGTGACGTGTGCTTCCTTCCTGTCGGCGTCCGCGACAGCAGCGTCCCACGCCTCCCGGTAAGAGTTCTTGTGCCCTATCTTAATCAGTCGTCGGAGCGATTTTTTAATAACGAAAACGTCCTGCAGCTCCAGCTCTGATTCCCATGAATTGCCTTGAAGATGCTTTCGGAGAAGATGCTTGTGATTGTCCGAAGCATTCGGCACATTCTCTCCGCCAAACGATGATAAGTAGTGATCATATAACTTGGCGGCGATGCTCATGGCGGGAGCCGACATATTCTTCGGCTTCCCGAAGGGAAATGCGAAAGCCGTTATCGGCTTACCGAGGTTCACTTCCAATGCATTCCTCGATGCTTCCAGCTCTTTTGTCAGTGCCGCTTGGTCCGTTGAGCCGCAGTCGTAGTGCGAGCACGTGTGGCTACCGAACTCTGCATCGTCACTGCTCCAGTAACGAATCTGGTCCCAAGTAAGGGCGCGGAATCCTACCAGTCCTCTTTCAGAATCATGCGTAAATTCTCGATGTTGTGTCACCATATCAGTTGAGACGAAAAGGACGACCGGAACGCCCGTCTCTTCGGATACGGCGCGAAGGTTCACAAAATTGTCCTCATAACCGTCGTCGAATGTGAGAACAAGCGTGGGTTCATCGATTGACCCCGATTTCAGAAGCTCGCGCGCCTTCGATAGGCTTACGATTCGATAGTGCCGTTGCAAGTATCTGACCTCGCGAAGGAATGCCTCCGTCGGCAAGGTCATCCGGTGATGGCGGTCGGAAATGAGATGGCTATTGAGGAAGATCACTGGATGTTGTTTCCTCCACCAACGAAGCCAGTTGCGAAAAATTACCGAAGGGAAGAGTAATAACAACGAATAGATGCAGAGCTTCCAAGTCGCACGTACCCGAAGTGGAGGTGCTTGGTCCGCCAGGGAATTTTCTTCTGACGTGCCTGTCCGAGACACATAAGAAGGAATCATGCTGCGAATCCATCCTTCGACTCGATCTGTCACTTTTTCAGGCTGCTCCGCAATGCCAGCGATGCTTTGAACGAGAAGGTCCCGCAGAATGAGGTTGCCCTTTAATTCCAGACTGACTTGTGTGTCGAGTGGGTCTGGAGAAAGGTCAAATCTGGCCAATAACGTTTCGCCTTGAGACGCTAATTGAGTTACTTTTACTCGGCAAGTGTCAACCGAAGTCGCGGCTTTGACAGGAGCCGGTACTTCCACCCCTTGCTTGTCGAGAGAGAATATCTGTCCCTGGATAATCCCCTGCGAGATGAGGCTCGAAAGTGTGCCAGGGACTGAGCCGAGGCCAGTTGCGACCGCGAGGTTCGGTTCCTTTTCTCTTATGAAATTGTGGACATCTAGGGACTCGATATTCTCAGTGACACAGAGATCCCAACCGGCTTGCTGGCACTTCCGCGCGAGTATGCTGCGTTCCGACGCGGCCATTTCAGCTGCGCGCGGGAGACCACCGTGGATCACACCGAGCAGCAGGCGTGCTGCCCAGTCGCCGGCTGACCTGGCCACGCGAAAGCGCAACCTGAGCACACCTTCCGAAGAGAGCGCAACACTGTATACGATTCCGCAAATCATCGCGCCCGGCACATGTCGCTTGATCTGCTGCGCCAGTACGATGGCTCTTCGTGCGCGACCGCCTGTGAGTAGTAAAACTTTCAACATCCCAAAATACCCTCAATTTTCCTAGAGGCCGATCGTCGAGTCGGCGCCCTCGGGTCATCGCGCCTCTATCGCTCCGTTATATTCGAAGGCGTCGCCTTCACAGCTGCCCGCCTTGGAGTCGCTGTCCATGCGACACTCTGGCGCCCGCTCAAGTACCTGGCCAATCCGAAGATGTATGCCGCATTCATCGAACAGAAGTACAAAGGCAGACGGAATAAACCGGGCAATCTACGTTTCTTTTTTGCCCAGTAGCCCAATAGAGCGAATACGTAGAACGTGCATTGCGCAAAGAATAGGATCCGATAAGTCAGATTGAAAACTAAGACAGCACTGCACCCGAATGCGACGATCAGTAAGAAAGGTGTGAGCCAGCGCAACACTCGGTGTGACCAGTAGGCGAAGGCGGGAACTCCTTTGAACGGATTCAAATACTCGGGATGGCCGAACAATGTCTGAAAATTTCCTGCTCCTAGGCGAATCCGCCGTTCAAATTGGGAAGTAAACGTCGGCGCGATCTCTTCTACCGAAACTGCGTTAGGATCGTAGACTACTCTGTAACCTTGGAATCGTACATCGAGCGGAATCTGAAAATCTTCGACAATCAGATTTAGTTGTGGCCGAAAGAGCTCGCGACGGATGGCATAGACACCCCCATTGGCGCTATGCAGGCATCGAGTGCGGCTTTCTAGGATCTTCAGGGCGGACTCATATCGCCAATACAGACTTTCGCCAGCCGGGTCCGTGCCGGGGGTGGTAACTCGAATTTCTTCCCCGCTCACCGCACCGACTTTCGGATCGCCAAAATGACGCACAAGGTTTCGGACGCAATCCGGTCGAAAGAAAGTGTTCGCATCGCTGAAAATCAGGATCTTCGCTGAGGTACGTTGCGCCAGATCTGAAATTACAGCAAGCTTCCCGCGACGAATGGCGAATTTGAAAACACGAACGCGAGGTGATTCAAATCGGCTGAGGATTTGAGCGGTCGAATCGGTAGGCGCATCCAGCCCAATGAGAACCTCAACGAGATCCTCCGGATAGTCGACCTCGAAAAGGTTCTTGATGCGTGTCTCGATGACGGCCTCCTCATTGAACGCGGAGATGAGGATCGCGACTTGGGGTTGGAAGCTAGATGGGGTGGGCCGGCGACGAGTCTTCCGCTTCATCAAAAATGTGATATCGGATTTGGCTTGCACCAAAAAACCTAAGAAACAAAGCACAATCGGATAGCCGGCGTAGTTGTATGCGATGGCCCCGAGGGCAGCCCAGAAGACGATCTTAAGCGTCGGCGTCATCTGAGCGACAACTGAGGCGAGATCGTTGAAGGGCTTGAGAGGGACAAGACAGAGGTGCTCTCGGGTGCTCTCATGCGTCGGCGAGAGATCGTCCAAAGAGCTACTGCGATTCCGGCAATGTAGTAGAAGAGGTATTCGTACGCAATATGTGCCAAAAAGCCGTTAAATGCGAATGCCAATAGGCTGATCCGCGTAGCTTTTGCAAGCAATCGCAGCTCAGTGCTTTTCTCATCACCAGCAAGTTCGATGTCAATCTTCTTCATGCGGGCGAGCGCTGTAAAAAATAGCCAGAGGAAAAGAACTAGTGCAGGAATCCCCGCTTCTGAAGAAAGCTGAGTGAACGTGTTGTGAGTCCCCAGCCAAGCATCGGGCCGATGGAACTTTTGGCCGTTGTATACTGGAAAGCCCCCGATTCCGATACCAAAGACGGGAAATTGGGCGGTGTATTTGAGAGAATTTTCCAGCAACATTTCCCGGCCCCTGGTCGATTCCTCTGCCGAAGCGACATCCTCTGCCGAGGCTGCATCGAAATCCATTTTCGATGTTGAGCCGCTCCAGGTCGTTTGCAGCCGAGACCAAAATACCTTGGGCGCTTTTGCCAGAACGATCAGCAAGCATAAGGGAAGAAGGACGGCCACACGTCGTCCGCGAGACGAACCCCGCAAAATGAACCACCATGTCAGAATAATTGAAAAAACAATTCCCAAGAATCCCCCTCGCGAGGCAGTAAGGACCAGCATCCACATCGTCGACCCTAGAATAGCTATCAGCAACGTTGTCCGCGGTGCTGACCGCTTAGAGACGTAGAGCGCGGCGAGGAAAGGCAAAGTTACCGAAAGGGTAATCCCTAGAAAATTCCATCCTAGTAAACCTTGGTTCACCCCGGACAAACGATCGCCTTGCTGTAAACTCGGGTTTCCCCGCAGAAGAATTGACGCCGAACACGCGATCAGTTCGCTCAGAAGCACCGCCCAGAGGATTTTGCGCACTCGGCTAACTGTCGTCAAAGTCTGAGTCAGCAGGAAAAAGAAAATCAGAGTCCTGATCCAGGTTTGGGTCAGAACTCCAAGACTTCCGCCTCGATAATAGGCAAATGGTAGGCCGAGGACAAACCATCCAGTCAGCAGAAAAGCAAGGAGCAACTCGCGGGACCATACGAAGCGGGCCCGGCCGATACGCACTGCAACCATGTACGCAACGAGAGCGGATACTGCCGAAACGAGCGTCAGATGAAGCAAGCTTATCGCCGGGAACAGATCCTCGGGGCGGCCAAAACCGACGAAGGTGAACAACCAGACCAACGCAAATGCAACCTTTGCGGGCTCTCCAGGCGCGGTCGTTCTTTCGGTCATTTCGTAAGCAGGCGATGCCTTACGTGGAGTGGGAGAATTCGCGTGACCTACTGTTCTAGTTTTCATGATGCTGTCAATCTCATTTGCCGCTGCACAGGTCGATGGCATGATCACTTCGTTTGGAAACTCTCTTTCGCATGCACCCGAATCTGGCGAACTCATTCACTCATTAGCATTCCACCGGTTCCTTGAGACGCGATCGCTGGTTGCGGCAACCGCAGCCATTGCTGCAGAAGAATTGGAGCCGACAATGCCGAAGCCGGCCCGCGGAAACGTTCCGGCGTATGCTGGGATACATCCCCAATAAACCAACATAAACAGGCAGGCACTCTTTCCCGATATTGTACCGATTCTATAACGGTTTGCAACTCTGCTTCCGATTTGTCCAACAGCCGTCGTATGATCGGCTTAGTTAAGCCCATTGATTTCAGTCGCAACCAAGGAGAAAATCGGACTCCTCAATGACATAGCGGGACTCAGGTCTGCTTGAGGGTAACCCGGTGGGTACTAAATGAAAATCTTTTCCACTATAGTTCACAATATAGAATCTCAATCGGCCATTTCTTTGAGACTGTGTGGATCAAGCCTGTTTTGATTAGCTTAGCAGAGTGTTCCACTAGAACCGGGAGATGCCCGCGGCAACCTGATTGCTTATTGCAATCCGAACCTAATTGCAGCAAACGGAGGCAGACATTGCAAGCGCATGATCAGGTTGTCGTGACGGGTGCCGGGGGATTTATTGGCGGCCACCTCGTGGCGGCGTTTCGAAAGGAAGGGTATAAGCAGATTCGTGCAGTGGACAGCAAGCCGTTCGAGCAGTGGTACCAGAACTTCGATGACGTCGAAAACTTGCAACTGGACCTGAACCTCAAAGAGAACTGCGAGATCGCGGCAAGGAATGCCGATGAGATTTACAACCTCGCCGCGAATATGGGCGGGATGGGCTTCATAGAACACAACAAAGCGCTCTGTATGCTTTCGGTTCTCATCAACACCCACATGCTGCAGGCGGCAGTGAAAAACGGTTGTCGGAAATTCTTTTATTCCTCCTCTGCCTGCGTGTACAACGCGGACAAGCAAAAAACCTTCGAAGCGCCTTCGTTAAAGGAAGAAGACGCCTACCCAGCACTGCCGGAAGATGGCTACGGCTGGGAGAAGCTTTTCTCAGAAAGAATGTGCCGTCATTTCAGGGAGGATTTCGGACTCTATACGCGGGTGGCGCGCTTTCATAATGTTTATGGTCCCTGGGGCACGTGGTTCGGAGGACGGGAAAAGGCACCCGCTGCAATTTGCCGCAAGGTGATCGAAGCGAAGCTCAATGGCAGAAATGAACTTGAAATTTGGGGCTCGGGCATCCAAACGCGCAGTTTCATGTTCGTGAATGATTGCATCAAGGGGATTCAGTTGATCATGAACTCTCAAATTCTGGAGCCGATCAATCTCGGTTCAACGGAAGCCGTCAGCGTCAATCAACTAGTAGACATCGTCGAAGATATCGCTGGGGTCAAACTGAAACGCAATTATGATCTCGGTGCGCCCAACGGCGTCAATGGCCGGAACAGCGAAAACACTCTCATCAAGAAGTATCTGAGCTGGGAACCCGACACGCCGCTGCGAATCGGAATGGAAAAGACATACGCGTGGATCTACGATCAGTACGTAGCACGTGAGAGGGGTGAGGCAGGCGTTGTGCGGGAATCATCCGGCGCTAAGTAACTGACAGAGGATCGGAAAAAAAACCAGTATGCTGACGATCTTCGGGATTCCCAAGGCCTTCGAAGGACACTTCGAAGTCATCCAGCGGAATGCGATTCAAAGCTGGATCAATCTAAGTCCGCGCTGCCAGATCCTGCTCCTTGGGGACGAAAAAGGAACGGCAGAAGCAGCAGCGGAGTTTGGGGTTCGACATATTCCGGCAGTTGGTCGGAACGAATTTGGGACTCCACTTCTCAATTCCATATTTGCTCAAGCCGAAAAGGAGAGTACACACTCAACCCTGTGTTTTATCAATTCGGACATCATCTTGATGAGTGACTTTCTGCCGGCCATTCAACGAGTCCTGGCGGAGCGGGACCGTTTTTTGCTTGTCGGTCAAAGACGCACCCTGAATGTAAGAGAACTGCTGCGTTTCGAGGATGGTTGGGAAGCCAAGCTTCGAGCTCTTGCCGAGGTTGAGGGTCATTTGGATAACAATACTGCCATAGACTATTTTGTCTTTCGCCCAGGAATTTGGGGCGACACCCCACCGTTCGCGATTGGGCGCCCCTTCTATGATAACTGGCTGGTGCATCAAGCGAACCATCGCAAGGGCGTGTCGGTTATCGATTTGACGGAGGTCGTCACTGTCGTGCACCAAGACCATTCCCGTGTCCATCCTGACGGAGTGGATGGCCTCCGCAAGGGCCCCGAAGGCCAAAGAAACTTGGCACTCGCCGGAGGATACACACGCGGTCACACGATCTGGGATGCCAAGTATAAGCTCACTAGCCGTGGCTTAGAAAAGCGGCATACTCCCTATTTTCTGTACCGCCGGTTCGTTGATCTAGTGGATCGGCACCCCTCTCTCCAGCCTGTCTTGAAATTTGTCAGATTCTTGATCCGCCACTCTTTCCGGTTGACTGACCGGACGCAGCATCAGGCACCCGAAGCCCGCTGAACGACTCGTGCCAGAGAGTCGATAATGATCTCGGTCTTGTGCCCCCAGAAGATAACAGAGCTATCCGCTACGTTCACACATCCCAATTGTAGGGAAGCCATCGCGAGAAAATTCCCGTTCAGCGGGGAACTGCTACGATCTGCAATTCCCCTTGAACTATCATTTCGGGAATCTCAAACGGCTTTTGATCTAGAAAAGCGATCGAGTAACCACGCTCGTGGAGAACCTCACGAACCCGGACCGCAGATTCGGACGAGTGGATTTCGCAACAGATGAGCGGTCGCTTTGACCGAAGCGTTTCAGTCGCACCCTCAAGAACTAGGCCCTCTTCGTCCTCTACATCGATCTTCATCAGATCTGGCGGTTCATGGGTTTTGGCGAATTGGTCGATCGTGATGCATTGAAGTTTCAACCGGGGTCATTTTGTATCGTGAGCGATGCTGCTCCCGTAGGCGTTCTCAGTTATTGAGAACTCTACCTCGCGTTCCGAAATTGCTGACGGGATTTGGAATTACTTTGATGTTCGTAAAGCCGTTGACCTCGGCATGTCTGCGAATTTCAGCGGCTGCGTGTGGCGCTGGCTCGAAGGCATAGACGGTCTTAGCTCTCCGGGCCATCAGAAGCGACATGTAGCCAATGCTGGCGCCTAAGTCGTAGCAAACCACTCCATTCTTGAGCAGCCGATCAAGAGCAAACTGAGTTTCGAGTTCGTAGACACCGCGAATGTATTTGTGGCTGATGTGTTCGCTAACGGCGAGCTTAATGCCGGCCATCGGCCCTGACTCGATTGTGACCACATTGCCGAGGGCTCCCACAAACGAACCGCGTACGAATCGATTTACGGCGCGATTGCAACGAACCAAACGTCTGACTGGAGTTGGGATACTGCGGGCGAGGAAGGTGGCGAGGCGTCGTATCGATCGTGTCAATCCAACCTCTTCCGTCGCAACCATAACTCAATCCACTTATCACAATTAATCGGTCGTCGTCAAATAATTTACTACAGTACACATGAGGCTAGTCGACATCTTACTCGCCCTCGACGCGGAAACGCCTGACTCAAGGCGCGCTGTCGGCTTGTACAACGCTGATCCAAGAGGGAATCCCGGGCCGAACCGAAGTGGCTTCAGTGACCCATTCCGTGTTCGTGCGCTGCACAAACCCGGCATCGGTGTAAAGAGTCGAAGCTGGCGAGTTCCGGTCGGTCGCAATAAAGCGCCCCACATATCGAGTCGCAGATCTTTCCGAGTCCATGACCATCCGCAACATGAGCTGCTCGAGCCCGAAGCCCATTGCGCGACAACTCATGACAAATGAGTCAAAAACGACCTCGTCGTTCCGGCGCTCGATGATCACCACGGCGACTATCCCCAAGTTCCCAAACTTGTCTGAGACATCGCCAAAGTAAATAGCGTGGCGCGAACTTTGCAGCAGAGCTTGCAGTTCGGCTTTGCTATAGCGAATAGTAGTAGTGTTGAATTGATTCGTCCGTTGTATGAGCTCCCCTACGCGGTCCAGTCGCCGACGGGAGGCCGTTCCGAAGCGCACCTTCATCTCGAGTGAAGCCATCATGGCTGGGTAATCGATCGCGTAGACGAGCGCTTCGCGCCTCGCGGCCTGAGTTCGGTACTGTTCCGTCCGGGCCCGCGCTTCCTCGGTTTCGCGAGTATTGGGGAATGCCAGCAATCTCTCCATAGAACGCCACGTGTAGGCATCGCGCGCGTCGAGCACCTGTACGCCGGGAACTTGTGTGCGGACCAGATCGCACTCAGCTGGGTTGTCGTCAATAAAGGCAAATGAGTCCACGCCGAGATCGAGTACATCCGCGGCCTCTCGAATCGACTGCACCTTCGGATTCCAGGTGATCTTCATCAACGCAAAATCCGATTGCTGGAGCGTCATTTCGTTCCACCGCACATTCGACGGGTTGTTCTTGCTCACGGCCACGAGCAACATTCCGCCTTCTTTTAGTTGGCGCAACAGTTTTTGGCGATCGTGGTGGTGGTTTACCCCGCCTTCGGCCATCACGCCGTCCCAGAGAGTTCCATCGAAGTCGACCAACAGGACCTTTGCTTTTCGGAGGCCCCGGAAGGACCTCACGATGTCCGCGTACATTTCTGCCAGGTAGCGACCGAAGTGGGCCGTGTGGAAGTGAGCGTGTTTCGCAATTCTCGCTGGAATCACAGCCCGCGCCATTTCGCGATGCCCGCGCTCCGATGCGATTGCCCACTCATCAATCAAAATTGTGTTAGCAGTGTGGTCAGCCAGTTCTCGAATCGAACGATTCAGCACCTCAAGCACCCGTCGCCTACGTCTTGAGAGCGGAGGAAGAAACCCCATGTGTTTGCGCCAGCGTGTCAGCGGAAGACCGCTCGCGTTATGCAACAAGAATGGAGCATCGGTGAAATCGCGGAGCGCCATTATGAATTCACGTATTGACTTGACGAGGACAGTCACCCGCTCGTTAATTTGAGATCCGGTGAGCGTTCCCGCCTCGCGCAGAAGAGCCGAATACAAAGGTAGGCCTTCGTATGTAAGAAAACTAAGCCCAATCAGGTCCATTCGGTTGGCTTTCAGGAAGCGGGTCACATCCTCGGTCGAGATGCCCATGCGATTCACGGCACTGAAATAGAGTTCGCGCATTTCCAGATCGATGCCCTGTACCCGGCATTGAGCGGGAAGGAATGCCCTGAGCTCTGTCATTAGACAATCGCCGAGTGCCAGCAGGTTTACCGGTTCGCTGCTACCGTGGGCTAGAAGCGAAGCGTGCATGTCACGAAGCGACTGTTGGAGGCTCTCGCGGATTTCGGCGCTAACGATATTGAGAATCGCGGCTTCGTCCGGCGGGATGACTTCGGAGAAAAACGCCAACCGAACGGCGGGGTCCTCTCGGTGAGGCGCATAACGCAACCGTTCGTTCAGGTAGACATCACGGAATCTGCTTTCGCTAGTCTCGAAGTAAGCCGCAAGAAGCGCGAAGAGAGGCGTGAGGAACTCCACGACAGCGGCTTCACGGTGCAGATTATCCGTACCGGACACTGGAAAGCGGCGCAGCCGCTCCGGGTTGAATTGCGTTTCATACCACCTAGCCAGAATGCCCGACTTGTGCCTGCGCATGAGCCTCGCGATTTCACGCCCATGAGGTACACTGCTGATAGGAAGCTGACCGTTACTGGTAACCACCCTGTCGGCGCGACTGGACTTGGTTGAATCAGTCAAATCCATCTCTTACCCACGAGTTGCGGGCGTGCTGAGTCGTCGCCCTGGCGCTGAAAAAGACAGGACGCAAACCTCTTCGATGTCATCCGCCAGCCTCTTGGCATTGTCTTCGAGTACGATTTCTGGGATGCGTGCCAGAACTCTCTCTCGGTGCTGCACGACCTCCGCCATCAGCGCCATCAAGCTCTCCACGTTTCCTTCTTTCCACAACTCGGCGCCTCTTGGCCGCGTCCCATTATCCGCCGCGAGGACCGGCACTTTGAGCTTTAGTGATTCCAGCACCGAGGAGCAGACGCCGTCCGTCATAGGTGAGCGGATGTACGCCAGCGAGTGGCTCAGAATGTTGAGAAACATTTCGTGCGGAACCGAGCCCATACTCAAAACAGCATTCTCGATCTCTTGTACTTGGAGGAAATCCCTCATCCGGGGCATCTCGCATTCCCACGGTCCGAGCCAGAGGAAACCTACCTTTGGATAGAGAGCCCGGAAACGACGGATGGCCTCCGCAAGAAAGTCCAATACGAACTCCTTCCGGAAGCAGACGTAACTGAAGAAGACTCCGTCGTGTTCTGCAAAGAATCTCTCCACCTCGTCCGGCATTGGCGATGGCACGAATTCCACGTAGTAAGCTGACGTGTGCGGGATTGCACGAACTCGTTCCGGTGGAACCCCCGTGGTCAAAATCACGCGCTTCACCTCGTCGCTATTGCAATAAAGCCGATTCGGCAACCGGAACAATAGTGAGAAAGCAAGATACCGCATACTAAATCTCGGGGCTGGGAAATACGTCTGCTGATGCCCTCCGCCGTAGGTCAACATAGCGGGTCGACGCCACAGGCGCGCAAGGAACATGGCGATGAAGGCAAGGATGTACAGGTCGCTCGATTCCGCATTAACGCGCGTATGAACCGCGCAGCCGTCTCTCACGGCGCGGAGAATCTTGCGCAGGTAATCCCATCCATTTTGAACGTCGATGTACTCAGGGCTTCGCACTCGGCGATTCTCGTTCATGTTCATGACCCGGCAGTCCCAGTTGCGTGCGTCCAGTTCCTTCCGCAACCCAACCAGGCTCATTGTCCAGCTACAGACTGGGGGTGCCCAGTTCCCGATCTCAAGAATCCGCTTTACTCTATTTATTTTCTCGTCTCTTATGGGGTGCATCGCGATGGAT
>JBAVQA010000325.1:0-1504 GCA_049693595.1 Candidatus Acidiferrales bacterium
GAGCCGGGCATGATTCCGATTTTGCATTTTCCAGGAGAGATGATGCCCGGGCAATTGGGGCCGATCAGTCGCGTCTTTGAATCCTTCAAAACAGCCGCGACCCGGACCATATCGAGCGTGGGAATTCCTTCCGTGATGCAAATGACGAGAGGCACTGCGGCATCAGCGGCTTCGAGAATCGCGTCTGCCGCAAACGGCGGAGGAACAAAGATCACAGAAGCGTCCGCGTGTGTAGTCTTCACCGCTTCGGCTACGGTGTTAAACACTGTGACGCCGAGATGCTTGGTGCCCCCTTTGCCGGGTGTGATGCCGCCGACCACATTCGTTCCGTAGTCGATCATTTGTTGCGCGTGGAAGCTGCCCTCGCGGCCGGTGAGGCCCTGGACCAGCACGCGCGTGTTCTTGCCGACGAGAACGCTCATCGCGCACCTCCGGCGAGCTTCACGACTTTTTCGGCGCCGTCTTTCATGCCGTTCGCGATGGTGAAATTCAATCCGGAATTGCGCAGGATTTCCTGGCCTTGCTTGACGTTTGTGCCTTCCATTCGCACCACCACCGGAATCTTAAACCTCAACTCTTTCGCCGCATTTACAACTCCGCTGGCGAGAACGTCGCAGCGAAGGATGCCTCCAAAAATATTCACGAACACGGCCTTGACGTTGGGGTCGCTCAACAAAATGCGAAAAGCGTTTTTTACCTGGTCTTCCGAAGCGCCGCCGCCTACATCGAGGAAATTTGCCGGGCTACCGCCACTCAGCTTGATGATGTCCATCGTAGCCATGGCCAGGCCAGCGCCGTTGACCATGCAGCCGACAGTGCCATCGAGCTTGATGTAGTTGAGTTTGAATTTTGAGGCTTCCACTTCCAGCGGCGTCTCTTCGTCGAGATCGCGCAATTCTTTGTACTCGGGATGGCGATAGAGCGCGTTGTCGTCAAAAATCACTTTTGCGTCGAGTGCAACCAGGCGGCCGTCGCCTGTAACGACGCAGGGATTGATTTCAATCATGGACGCATCCGTTTCGATAAATGCGCGGTAAAGCGATTGAAAAAACGGGACTGCGGCATTTACAACTTCAGGCGCGAGCCCCAGTCCGAATGCAATTTTCCGAGCTTGGAACGCCTGGAAACCGCTCGCGGGGTCAATCGTCTCGCGCAAAATCGCTTCCGGATGGTCTTTCGCAACTTCCTCAATTTCCATTCCGCCCGAGGCGCTGGCCATGAAAATCGGCATGCCGGTTACGCGATCCACAAGGACGCTGACGTAAAGTTCGCGCTTGATGTCCAGCCCTTCTTCAATCAAAAGGCGCCGGACGATGCGGCCTTCTTCGCCTGTCTGCGGCGTGACGAGCTTCATTCCGAGGATACGCTCGGCATTCGAGTAAGCTTCGTCGGCCGATTTTGCGAGCTTCACGCCGCCGGCTTTCCCGCGCCCGCCGGCGTGAATTTGCGCTTTGACGACGACCACGGGCGCGCCGAGCCGCTGCGCTGCGGCACGGGCTTCGTC
>JBAVQA010000326.1:0-9176 GCA_049693595.1 Candidatus Acidiferrales bacterium
GATGTTTATCTGAAAGGTTTTGGCGTGAGCACTCGGGCGCCGGGTAGTTTCGGCAGCAAATGGGTGTACACAAAGCACCTTCTTGCGGATGTTCCTATCGACACGATACTGCGCATCGCAGACGAACTAGGCATTGCGCACGCCTATACGGTAACGCCCGCGCGGGAGATCGTAGAGAGTCGTTTTTGGAAAGCGAACCATTTCCGATTGTTCTTGTGCCACCTTTCGAGTTTCAAGGGAAAGACAGCTGGCCTACAGGCTTCACTTCAGCGCTTCGCTATTACCGCATTTGTAGCTCACGTGGACATTGAGCCGGCGAAAGAATGGCAAGATGAGATCGAGGCTGCTTTGCATTCGATGGACGCCCTGGCGGCGATTCTCATGCCGGGCTTCAAAGAGAGTGCTTGGACCGACCAAGAGGTGGGATTCGCTATGGGACGAGGCGTATTAGTTGTTCCAATCATGCGTGGTGCGACTCCGCACGGTTTTATCGGTAAGTACCAAGGTCTTAGCGCCGTCGGAAAGACCGTCGCGCAGGTTGCAAAGGAACTTTTCCATATTCTAGTTTCATCACCCAGAACTCGGAATCGGATGCTTACCTGTCTTGCCGATGCGACCTTGCAGGCAGCGTCCGAGCGTGAGGCAGCGGAAGTGCTGGCAATATTCGATTCTGTAGCAGACCTGCCCAACGCCCATGTCGAGCGGCTTCGAGAAGGAGCCTTACAATCACGGCTTTTTGGAGCTTCCTCGGAATTATTGGCCAGGCTCAACGATGTTCTAGCGAAAAGAGGCCTCGCCACAATTTCGCCCACGAACAGCATCGAGGCCAGCGTGATATCGGACGAAGATATCCCGTTCTGAATTCGGACTTGAAAGATGTTCCATCAAAAATCTCATCGAGGCTGAGAATCCGACCATGGATAAACAAATAATCAGAGAGAAGCTAAGCTTCTTCAGGGGAACCATCATTTCGGACGCAACAATTATAGAAAGGGCTCTTGGTTGGAAATTGAGAACATATTTTTTTCCTAAGACCAACCAACAAGCTTCGGATTTTCTCTATTACATTATAGAAACGCCCCACTTCACCTTTGATAAGAAGATCTCGCTCTACGAGCAGGTTCCATATTTCAAAAAGCTAAAACAATACTCTGCCGTAAAACATTCTCTGAGATTCGTCCAAACTTTAAGGAACGCACTAGCTCACTGGAATTTAGATGAAAAACTGAGCACCGAGAATGAAATTGTTATCTACAATCCGCTAAATTTTAAGAGCTTAAAGTTGAATCATGAAATGATGCAGAAATTTCAGGAACACGAAAAGGTTCTTTTGAAAGTATTTGGATGGAAGCAAACTCTTAAAGAAAAATACGGGGAATTGTAAGGAAAAACTCGAAACAGAGAGCCGCCCTTGCCTCGCATCGATGAGGTTCATGGATAGTGCGGGACGCGCAGGTGGTAAGATTCTGCGAGCCGGTAAGGATGCGGAGGACAAAGGGGGAACGATGGACGTTAGCGTGAACGAAAACATGGTTACCACGGCGTTTGAGCTGCCGGGATACCGCGTGGTGCGGAACATGGGTCTGGTGCGCGGAATCACCGTACGCTCACGCAGCATCCTCGGGACCATCGGCGCTTCGCTGGAAACGCTCGTGGGCGGCAACATTACTCTCTTCGAGGAAATGTGCGAGACCACGCGAGAGCAAGCGCTGGAATTAATGATGCAACATGCCAGCTCTCACGGCGCCAACGCCGTCATCGGCGTGCGCTACGATTCAAATGAGTTGATGCAAGGCGTCACCGAAGTCCTGGTCTACGGCACGGCAGTCCAAGTCGAGCGCGCCCCCTAGCGCGTCGGGGCACGGCTTTAGCCGTGCCGCACTGTCGACGAACCCGAAGGGTTTTAACCCTTGAGGTTTCAGTGCTAATCCGGCTTGACTGGGTCCGCCGTTCCATCCGACCACCAGCCCGCGGGGACCATGAATACGTCGATTGGTTCCGGATGGCCATGGAACTGTGGGTTCAGCATGACGGGAGTTAAGGGCATATCCGCACCCCAAGCGGAACTGTCGATGAATGGAGTGTAAAACATCAGGTGAGCCATCCAGTTGTGTTGGCCGTTATCGCTGAGGTACTGTTCTTTCGACATCATGTAGCTCATGGCTCCAGGCTCCAGGGGCGGCAACCCCTGCTTTACGTATGCCTTCATGGCTTCGAAGATCTGAGCTTTGGATTGACCGGCCAATGCCATCTCCGTTCTTTTATACGTCATGGGCAGGATGGAGCGGGCAGCCGGCGGATTGAAGCAGAGCGGGCCTCGAAGTTTAGGGTTCCAAAAATTAGCGGTAAAATCGCCATCGAATGGGCTCATCCACCCTCGCTCCACGACACACACGAAACCATTCTTGCCTTTGACTGCGGTTTCGTAGCCATGCCTTCCCAGGACGAGGACATCGGCATCGCGCGAGATGGCCTCCGGAGCCGCGCTCCGCGCCATGGCAATCTCGGCGTCGCGATCCATTAAGTATTGATCAAGCGGAGCCATGCTCGGATACGGTGTTTTAGCGTCCTGTGCGCGCGCTTGCCACGCCGCGCCCAGCACCACAACCAGCGCGAAACTTGCCAACGTCATCTTCCTGATTATTTTTCGCTTCATTGGAAGCCGCTCCCATCTAGGTGAGGTATGACCGTCGCGCCGGCCATTCATTTACGCCATAAAGCTCGACGGCGAGTGTGACAAAGTTAACTTGTGAAATGCAAGTGATTATTTTAGGATGGAGACATGAGGCGCGGGAAGGCAGTTCGAAAGCGGCGGTCGGGGTGTCCCTTAAATGCTTCGGTGGAGATGCTGGGCGACCGCTGGTCGCTTCTGATCATCCGCGACATGATGTTAGCTGGCGCGCGGAGCTACAAACAATTCCTTAAGTGCTACGAGGGCATCGCCACGAACATTCTGGCGGACCGTCTGCGAAAGCTGGTCGCCTGCGGAATTATCACCACGGAAAAAGACCCGTCGGACGGACGCAAGCTAATCTACTTGCTGACTGCGAAAGGAATAGCCCTCGCGCCAGTCCTCACGGAGATGGTGCTCTGGGCCGCCGCGCATGAAGATACCGAAAATCAAGCCCTCGTACGCCAAATGCGCGCCGACAAGCCGAAGTTCCTCGCGGGAGTCCGCCAACTCTGGGCGAGCCGTCATTCAGTACGAACTTGAACTCCGTTTTCTTCCACTGACCGCTATGTAATTATTACCCTTGACTTATGTGTACTACTATGTTAACATGCGTTGGGGCGTCGTTGACACCCCACGAGGGAGCTATATGGCCAGGGCCACGGGCAGTCGAGGACGCAGTAATAAGGCCGTAGTGTCCGCGTATTTATTACCCAGTGAACTCCACAGCGCCCGCGCCGCCGTCACCATCCAACCATGCGCCCCATTTCTAACCGGTTCTGACTCACAAACAGAAATCGACGTAACTCTCTCAAAACAAACGATAGAAAAATTTCTAACCGGGGCCAGAACAGCGATTAGCGTTTCGCGAAAACCCATTTCTAATCGAGAACACGTGGAATTAGAACATGCTCCAACTCACTGAAAACAAACAACAGCGACCCGTTCTAATCGAGAACTTTGAACCAACACAAGGTGCAGATAAATCAGCCTGCCCTCCGTGGCGGGAGCAGGAGATGGAGGTCGCGGTGCAATGCCCCCGCGCCACAGAGCCGCACAACATATATAATGCCGAAGTAAGCGGGGAGGGCATTGATGAAGCACAAGTACCGGATACTCTCGGCCATTCTGCTAACTGGCCTGTTCGCCACGATAGTGAACGTGCGCGCGGCAGGACCCAAGACCGAGACGGTCAAGTTTCCCAGCGGAAAGGAGACGATCGAGGGCTATCTGGCCGTTCCGGAGAAGCCCGGACGCTATCCCGCCGTGATTGTGATCCACGAATGGTGGGGGCTGAACGACTGGGTGAAGGAACAGACCCAAAAAATCGCCGAGCAAGGCTATGTCGCGTTGGCCGTAGACCTTTACCGCGGCAAGACCGCGACGACTCCGGAGGAAGCCCACGAGTTGATGCGAGCATTGGCGCAGGACCGCGCCGTGCGCGACTTGCAGGCGGGATACGATTACCTGGCGGCACGCAAAGACGTGAGCGGACGCATCGGAGCAGTAGGCTGGTGCATGGGCGGCGGTTATGCGTTGCAACTGGCGATTCACCAACCGCGGCTGGCTGCATGCGTGGTGAACTACGGAGCGCTGCCGACCGATCCCAACGACATCCAACAAATTGTTGCGCCGCTGCTTGGAAATTTCGGGGCGGAAGATCACGGAATAACGCCCGCGGACGTAAAGGCTTTCCAAAAAACTCTGACGGGCTTGGGCCGCTATGTAGACATCAAAATTTACGATGGCGCAGGCCACGCGTTTGAAAATCCAAACAATGAGAAGGGCTACCGTCCCGAAGCCGCCGCCGATGCCTGGGCCCGCACGGTCGCCTTCCTTAAGAAGGCGATGGGCGTAGGAGATCAGCCCGCCCCGGCGAAAAAGTAGAGATTGCCGAATCAGCCAGTCCTCTTACGGCAGCGTCTCCTGCCGGTAGAGTTCCCTGGTATGCCATACCGCCGCAACGACAACCAAGCGAGCGAGCGTTCGATGCCGCCGGACGCTGTGCTAGAATGCAAATAAGTCAGTAGGCCCGTAGCTCAGTTGGCTAGAGCGCCACCTTGACACGGTGGAGGTCTGCGGTTCGAGCCCGCACGGGCCTACCATCTCCCTCATGGCATGGCTCCATATTCTGCAAAGCCAATCAACGGGCCGCTACTACGTTGGTTCGACCAATGATCTCGATCGACGCCTTAGCGAACACAATCGCGCCCATTCTCTGGCGACGCGCGGGCGAGGGCCGTGGATTCTAGTACACCGCGAGACGTTTCCTACGCCGATCGAAGCGTGCCGGCGCGAACTAGAAATCAAGAAGTGGAAGTGGTCAAAGGCTATCGGGTCGCTGATTGAGAAGCGATTTGGCTAGAGCGGGCCGACGGAGTCGGCCAGGTCTACGGTTCGAGCCCGCACGGGCCTACCATTTCCTCATGGCATGGCTCTATATTCTGCAAAGCCAAAATATTCTACTCTTCGCGGAGGGCCTTCAGAGGATCGATCCGGGCGGACCTGCGCGCCGGCACGTAACAAGCGAGCATGGCCACCGCGGCCAGCAGCAAGGGTGCGCCGACGATCAAGCGCGGATCGTTCGTGCCAATTCTAAACCCTTCCACAAAAATGCTCGTCAGCGACGAAAGTATTTTCACCAGCGCTATGGCGCCCAAAAATCCCAGAACCGTTCCGACGCCTACCAGCGCCGTGCCTTCGCGTAGCACCAGCCGCAGCACTTGCGACCTGCTTGCGCCCAACGCCATGCGAATTGCGATCTCCTTGCGCCTTTGCGCCACGGAGTAAGCCGTGATCCCCGCCAGTCCGATGGCAGCCAACACCAGGCCGAACACGCCAATCCCGCCATATGTCTGGACAGCGAACTGCGAGGAAGATCGGCTGCGTTTCAGATATTCGCTGAGCGTTTGGACGTTGAAGATGTTCAGACTGGGATCGATGAAAGCGATCTCGTTTCGAATGCCGCTCAGCGCGTCGGGTCCCGCATCCGACCGAACCATGATAGTGATCCCACCGGCGGGCGGCCGTGCGAAATCGCGTTGCGTCAGCGGCAAATAAACCACCGATTGGCTGATTCCGATTCCCGTTTTCAAGTCGCGAACCACGCCCACTACTTCGTAGGACTGCTTCTGGTCCCTAACGCGCTTGCCGATCGGGTTCTCGTTTCCAAACAGCCTGTGCTCCGCGGACTCGTTCAGCACCGCAGGCAAAGAAAAGGCCTTGGCCCCGTCGGACTGGCTGCGTTGATCTCGCTCTTCGAATTCTCGTCCGGCCAGCACCGGCTCGCTGAGCGTTGCAAAATAGCCCGCGCCCACGGTTTCCTCGATCACGGATAGTTGCAGCGGAGATGTTTTCCCCGGGTCTTCCACGATGAGCGGGCTGCCTTCATCATCATCTCTAGCCGTAAAGGGTTCATCCGCGGCCAATGCTATGCTGCGCACCGGGCCGGAAGCCTTCAAGCGTTCGGTAAGTTTCTCGAACAGGGCTTGCGATTTTTCGGGAGCGTAGCCGTCGCGCACCGGATCGATGGACAAAAGATACATCGTGCTCGGATCGAATGTGGTTTGAATGCTGCTGGTCTTGCTGATGCCTATCACCAGAAAACCTGTTATCAGCAGGAGCATAAGCGAAGCCGCAACCTGCGCCACCATCAATAGGTTGCGAAGGCCAAAGCGGCGGTAACCCGGCAAACGCAGCGCCGAACCTTCTTTCAGCGCCGGAGTCAGATCCGCTTTCGTGGCTTGCAGAGCAGGCAAGAGGCTGAATCCGACGCCGCACACCAGGGCCAGTCCGAATGCAAAAACTCCAGCGTGCCAGTCCAGGCTAAAATCGGATTCGAACGGCACCGTCATCGGAGGAGTGAAGTGAGAGTTCAATATCGAGAGGCCATACGCTAACGCAAATCCCGCCACGCCGCCCAGCAGCGAAAGCAAAATACCTTCCGACATCATCTGCCGTATCAAACGAAAACGACTCGCTCCGATCGCCAGCCGAATAGCCAACTCTTTTCGGCGATTCGCACCGCGCGCGATCAGCATGTTCGCCAGATTCATGCACGCGAGCGCAATCACCAGTCCCATAAGCGTTATGAAAAAACCAACCAACACCGGCTTCAATTTCCGGGGCATCGGTATGTTGGTGCCTGCTGGAAGTAACGTCACGCGTCGTCCTTTGTCCGTGCGGATTAGCGTGGAGGGATCCTGCTCGTCGAGGTTGCGCGTGATCGCGTCGAGGCCCGCTTCCGCGGATTCAATCGTGACCCCGGGCGCCAGGCACATGATTGCCAGGAACTCTTTGGCATTGTGTTGGTGCAAAACGTCGTTCGCGAGCTCCGGAGCGAGCGTGGAGGGCGCGGTAATCGGGACAAACAGCTCCGCGGGATTCACGCCCAGGGCACCATTGAAACCTTTCGGCGTAATTCCCACGATGGTGGCAAGTTGTCCATTCAGGCGAAGTGTTTGCCCCAAGGCGTTGGGAGAGGAATTAAGGCGATTGCGCCAGAAACGGTCGCTAATCACTACAGCGGTCGCGTCGCCTGCTTTGTCGAGTTCGGGACTGAGCACTCGCCCACGTTGGGGCTGGACGCCGAGCACGGAAAAATAATCGGCTGATACAAGTTGCCCGAACACGCGCTCGGGCTTCGCATTCAGATCGCCCTGGAAGGTGGTATTGAACGGGACACCGCTCTGAAATGCAGCGACCCCGGCGAACAGGCTCTTTTGCTCTCGATACTGCTCGATGTAGTAATACGACACACGGGCGAGATCACCACCCGTCGACTCCTGAACCATCACCAAGCGTTCGGCATTCGCCGCTGCCTGCATCTCACGAAATAGCAATTTCCATTTCGAACTGTACACGTTTGTCGTTAGCCCAATTGCGAGTCCCATCGAAATGATGCCGACCAGCGCAAACCCAGGGGACTTGATCAGCGCCCGCGATCCGTATCGCATATCGGCGCGCATTTCGCTCAGGTATTCGAGCGGCACGCGAATCGCGATGTCCGCGATTAGCCGGATCAGCCCCGCGACTCCTTGTCTTTTGGCGATCTCTTCCACGACGTCCTCCCCTAGTTGCGTCACCTCTGCGCCGTATGCCAATTTGAATTCGTGCGGAAACGCTTGCGCCAACCGTCGGTAGATACGCCATGCGAAACTCATTCCGTCACCATGCCTCGGTTCACTCGTATGCTGCGAACCAATTCCTGCAGGCGCTCACATTCCGCGTCCAGCACACGACTGCCGAGGGCTGTCAGCCGGTAGTAGCGGCGTCGCGCGTCGTCCAATTCCGGGGCAGGGCGCTCGTCGGATTCCTCAATCAGGTCCGCCTCGATCAGGCGCTTGATCGATCCGTACAGTGTGGCCGGCCACAACCGCACTTTTCCGGTAGTGCGATTCAGAACGTCCTGCATGATTCCGTAACCGTGCTGCTCTCCACCAGCAAGCGACACCATGATGTGAAACCACTGCGTCTTGAGCGGAACGAATTTTTGAACGTCGATCTTCTTCATGTCGATATATATATCAAACGATATCTATATGTGTCAATAGGAATGAGGGCTCGCTTATGTCTTTGGAATTAGGTCGGACGGACGCCCTATCAAGGGCAATGCTGATAGGACTGACTTGTAGGTACCGGAGATTATGTCGAAGCGCTCGGAATTACTTCTTTGGCGCGGACGATAAATAGGCCTTGGACTGCTGGCCGACGATGTCGAGCAGATTTCCGATTGCCAGATTCACATCGATCAGGTGCAGGCCCCAATCAGCGAGAACCTGCCCGCCGACCACCACGTCGCCCTTGATGTCACTAACGCGCGGACCTGCTGGGTCGCCGTGCACGGTGATGGCGAGGTAGGAAACGGTGTCGCTAGCGACGCACTCTGCGGTGAGCATACCTGGCACGCTCACGAAGGGAGTGGTAATGGGCGGCGCATCCTTGACCCAAGGGCCGGGCGCAGCCTCTGCAGCAGTCACGATGCCGCTGCCGTTCGTTCTTAGATATGAGTGCAACTCACCGCTGCCTCCTCCGAGCGCTGCCGGATTCGTGCATGCGGAAATCATGCCCTCGCCCGTCACTTTGCCGAAGTGGGTGTTGGCCGGGGGCGGCGAAGTTGCGCGAAACGAAGCGTACGTGATTACACAACCGGTTTGAGTAGCTGCATGGCAGAGCGGCATATGCTGGAAAGCGCCACCGACATCTTTGCCCTTTGGTACAGGCAGGCTGGTTCCGAGCAGCAACGCGGAAATGATGCGCGTTTGCACAGACTTGCCGTCAATTTCATTCTTGATGAGCTGGGTGAGAACGCCGGAACCCTGCGAATGCCCAATCAGAACGACGCCGCGGCCGTGATTGTCATGCTCGAGGTAATAGTTCCATGCATCGAGAACATCGTTGTACGCCAGCGCGCGATCCACGGGAATGGGCGAGCCGGTAAATGCGGCCCGCAACGCGGTCAGAGTGACTTGGCGGTATAGGGGCGCATAGACCCGGCACTTGGAGG
>JBAVQA010000327.1:0-13453 GCA_049693595.1 Candidatus Acidiferrales bacterium
CCGGCTTGCCGCATTCCCCGCAGATTGACAACTGTGATGAGAACCAAAATGCCCAGACACAGCAGGGTCGTATGCGGCAGAAGCTTTGGAAGCGCGGAGACGAGTGCGCCAACTCCGGCTGAAATACCGACGGCGACGGTCAAGACGTAGTCAATCATCAGCGCGGAGGCTGCAAGCAGTCCTGCGAACACGCCAAGATTTTCCGAAGCAACCGTGTACGAGCCTCCGCCCCCCGGATACGCCGCGATTGTTTGCCGGTAAGAAAAGTAGACGATGGCCAGCAGAACGATGATGCTGGTGCTGATGGGAACGATGTAAGCGATCCCGGCGGCGCCCAGTGGAATTAAAAGCGTGAGCGCAGCTTCCGGCCCGTACGCAGCCGAACTCAGGGCATCCAACCCGAAAATGGGAATGCCGCCTGCGACGCCGAGCTGCTCGGCCCTCTCGTCGGATGCAGCAAGCGGCTTGCCGAAACAAATATCCAAAAGGTTCATCGTTCCTCGATGCCGCACTCTTCGCAGAAGTCAAATTAGCATGCCAGATTAATTTGTCTAGCCTGAGAAAGGAATTGCGAAGATGCGTGGCTGTCGCGCAGTTTCATTGGTGGTCGTATTGTCCGGCAGCGTGTTAGTTGCAATTATAAAACATCCGTATGAATACCTCGCAGGGGGCCAAGAATCGCGTTAGACTCTTGTGAATAAGATTCTCAATGCACTGATTCGCACCTTTGGTGCTTCCCTTGGGTGAAATACACGGCCACGGGACGCGGGGATCGACTGGAAGTTGCATCAAACAGTCGTAGGTCAGACCTCCCAGGAGGGTCTTTACGTGCGCAATAGGATTCCAGTTCTTTCAGTTTTACTTCTTCTATTAGTTCTCTTCGGCGCCTGCGGCGGAAGCAGCCACAGCTCATCGGACAACGAAGTACCCGTCGTCGTCTCGATCTCCGACCAGCCATCCAACGTCGGGGTCTTGTCGTTTGATATTCAGATTACGGGCGCGTGTTTGGTTACGAGCGCCAATGCATCTGCAACGGATTGCAGTGGAGCTCAAAGCCTCCTTCCCAATGCGCCCATCACGGTGCAGCTTGAGAGTATGCAGACGCCGCAGCAATCTGACGCGCTGGCCACCACCAATGTGCAAGCCGGCAGCTACACCGGCATCCTGGTTACGTTCGGCACTGCTACCGCATCGGTCAACGTCGATCCGAACTCGACGGACGCGGATACCGCGACGCCTCCAAACTCGTGCACAGCGGCAGCAACGCCTAAGATCTGTGCGCTTTCTCCCACCTTTACATCCAGTTTCGTAAGCCTGCCCTTTCCCAAGGCGGCGACCCTTTCGGCAGGTCAACCCGCGAGTGTCTCGATAGAATTCAGCGTGGCGGACTCCTTGGTAGGCACGACAGCGGGCAGCACCACTACTTTCACGATTACTCCGATTCTCGCGGCGGGTGTCAGCACGATCCCAGATTCTGCCGGCAGCCTCGCTGATATCAGCAACGTTACGGGGCCTGTAACGAGCATCGTAACTACCAGCTTCACTGTAACGGACGCTGCCACGGGCCAGCCCGTGACGGTGGACACGTTTTCCGGCACCACCACGTTTAACGGGTTTTCTAACTGCAATACGAACACCCTGGCTTGCGTTCAAGTCGGCCAGATCGTTACCGTGAATTACGGCGTCAGCGATTCGAATCCGCTGGTGCTGTCGGCTTCGTCTGTTACAAACAATAACGGCTTTCAAAATGGACAGGCTTTCGAAGGCACGGTAGTGGCCACGACGCCGACCCCGATGGTTCTCGTAACGGCGGTACTCGCGGGCAATACGCAAGGCGTCATCGCCGGAGAAGTGCTTACGCTTGTGCCACCCACTACGAGTGCAGGCTTCTCGGTTGCGGTGCCGGCCGGCCAGGCTCTGCCCGCGAGCGTTTCGTTCGCTGGGGCAGGCGATCTGGTGATTGGTCAAAATGTGCTGATCGATTCAACCGGAGTGGATGACGGCGTCGTAACTTCAGACGAGATCGAATTGGAACCGACTCAGTTTGATGGCACCGTTTCGAGTATCACGTCGCCGAATTTGACGGTCAACGGCCTGAATAATTTCTTCAATGACAATGGCATTGCAACCGTTCAGGTGCAGACGGGCACGCAAACGACGTTCGGGGGAACCGTAGCGTCGAGCGGTTTCAATGGGATAGCCGTGGGTGACGTGGCCAACTTCGACGGATTCTTATTCAACGGCGGCGCAGGCCAAAGCCCCGTCGTTTTTGGCGAGGATATTTTTGATAACACGAATCCTGGCGCAATGAAGAAACCAAACTAGGTGTCATTGCGAACTGCCGAATAGCGCTTTTATAAATCCGTGCGACATTTGCTTTACTTGCCGGCGGACGGATTCTCAAAGAGGCTATCGCTGCCTGAATGGAGCCTGCTGTGAACATTAATGGATAGTTCAATCGCCTTTTCGACGGCTTTGTGTTCAGATATTTCCTGCTCTTCCCCTCCGGTCGCAAATCGCAAGTGAGGCCTCCGTTACCTTGGGCTGATTCGTGGCCTTACGGAACTGTACCAACGACGTGCCACCGCTTTTCGGCAATGGGTGCGAAACGTTGTTTGTAACCAAATACCTCTCTGAATCGTCGGAATAGAGACGGGCTTGTGGAGCCATTTATGTCCGCGGACTGGTCAGGGGTAGGTCCTGCCCAGGGTTTTGTTTAAAAAGGAAAATCGCACAAAAGCTGGCGTAAGTTATCATTGCAGGCGGCTCGCCTGAGTACGGGCGGCCCGGCTTATTTCGCGCATGTGCTCATCACGGTGGCGCTGAATCGGGTCATGCGGACGACTGGAAACACTGTCGATAGCGGCGCCCGAACGGCTCAAGATCCTGTCCTGAAAAGAGGAACTGCAAATTGCCTGATAATCCGCCTAGTACACCGAACTCTCCAAACATCCCAAGTTCCACTGGCGGGTCAAACACCCCCGGCACACCCGGCGCGCCGGGCGGTCCGAACGCACCAGTCACGATCAGCACCAAGGACTCTCCAAGCACCACTGCGACGGCTCCGCCGGCGGTGGCCCCTCCTCCGCCAAAATCCCCTGCTCGCGCCGACGAGCGCCCGCGCAAGAGCTATCTATGGATTTGGATCGTCGTCATCATTGTGGTTCTTCTTGGCACGTTCTACTTTTATCGCCAGCACGTGAAGGCGGTGGAAGCGGCCCAAGCTCAGGCCAAACAGCCTCGCCCAGGCGTTCCAATTCAAACAGCCACTGCGCGGACGGGCGACATTGGCGTGTACATCAACGCTCTGGGAACAGTTACGCCAGTGTATACGGCGACCATCACCAGCCGCGTGGACGGGCAGATCACAAACGTGGCCTATCGCGAAGGGCAAATGGTTCGCAAGGGTGATCTTCTGATCGAGATTGACCCGCGACCTTTTCAGGCTGCGCTTACACAGGCGCAAGGCACGCTGGCAAAAGATGAGGCGGTTTTGAACGAGGCAAGGATCGACCTAAACCGCTTTCAGCAAGCCTACGACCGCAACGCTATTGCCAAGCAGCAGCTCGACGATCAAGGACAGCTGGTGAAGCAGGATGAAGGAACGGTGAAACAGGACGAAGGCACGGTCGCTACCGCCGCCACGAACCTCGATTACACTCGCATTGTCGCACCGATAGAAGGGCGCGTGGGGCTTCGGTTAGTGGATCCGGGCAACATCGTTACTTCCGGCGCGACTACTGCACTCGTCGTGATCACGCAACTTCAGCCCATTACCGTGATTTTCAGCGTCGCGGAAGACTACCTGCCGCAGATTCAGAAACAGTTGCGCAACGGGCAGAAGATGCCGGTGGATGTGTTCGCGCGCGATCAAACGACAAAGCTGGCGACAGGCTTTCTTTTGACATTGGACAATGTGATCGACCAGACAACCGGCACATTGAAACTGAAGGCGATTTTTCAAAATCAGGATACCGAACTGTTTCCCAACCAGTTTGTGAACGCGAGATTGCTGGTTGATACGCAGCGCGGAGTGGTGTTGGTTCCCACCGCCGCTATTCAGCGCAACGCGCAGGGCGCCTTCGTTTACGTGATCGGTTCAGACAATACGGCAACTTTGCACACGGTCACCGTAGGCACCACGGATGGCAATACAGCAGCCGTGCAAAATGTGAACGCCGGCGACGTGATTGCGGTGAACGGGTTCGATAAGTTGCAAAACGGCGCGAAAGTCACCATCAGCAACACTAGCGGCAACGGCGGAAATAACGGAGCTTCCGGCACCCCCGCCAGTGGGGCAAATAAGAACAGTCCGGCACCCGCAAGCGGGAATCCCACTGGCACGAGCGGAGGGACTCATCAATGAGCCCGTCACGTCCATTTATTCTTAGGCCTGTGGCCACTTCGCTGCTAATGGCCGCGATTATGCTCGCAGGATTCGTGGCGTACTTGCAGCTTCCCGTTTCCGCTCTCCCGGAAGTTGACTATCCCATCATCCAGGTCGTGACGTTTTACCCCGGTGCGAGCCCGGATGTAATGGCGTCGGCGGTGACCGCTCCTCTGGAGAGGCAGTTTGGCGAAGTGCCCGGGCTGAATCAGATGACCTCGACAAGCTCGGACGGAAGTTCGGTAATCGTTCTGCAATTCTCTCTCGATTTGAACATCGACGTCGCAGAACAAGAAGTGCAAGCGTCAATCAACGCGGCCCAAAGCTATTTGCCGGCCGATCTTCCAGTTCCACCTGTCTACAGCAAGACGAACCCGGCGGATGCGCCGATTCTGACCCTAGCCCTGACTTCTTCCAGCATCCCACTTTCGCAAGTGGAAGATCTGGCAGACACGCGCCTGGCGGAAAAAATCGCGCAAGTGACCGGTGTTGGCCTGGTGAGCATTAGCGGAGGGCAGAAGCCCGCGGTGCGAATCCAGGTGAATCCGACGGCGCTGTCTTCCTACGGCATCAACCTGGAAGACGTCAGGACGGCGGTTCAGAACACGAGCCTCGATCTGGCCAAAGGCAATTTTGACGGTCCGCATCAGGATTATCAGATTGACGCGAACGACCAACTCCTGACCAGTAAGGATTTCCAGAACGTGGTGGTGGCCTATCACAACCAAAGTCCGGTCATTCTGTCGGATGTGGCGCGCGTAATTGACGACGTTGAGAACACAAAGCAAGCAGCCTGGATGAACACGACGCCCGCTGTGATTATGAACATCCAGCGGCAACCGGGCGCCAACATCATTCAAGTTGTGGACCGCGTGAAAAAGCTCCTGCCGCTTTTGCAAAGTAACCTGCCTGCGTCCGTAAACGTAATCGTGCTTACCGATCGCACAACTACGATTCGCGCGTCGGTGCAGGATGTGGAATTCGAACTGATGCTTACCATTGCGCTGGTGGTGATGGTGATTTTCCTTTTTCTGCGAAATCTTTCCGCCACGATTATCCCCAGCGTGGCCGTGCCTCTATCGATCGTGGGCACCTTCGGCGTGATGTACCTGGCGGGCTATAGCCTGAACAATCTAACTTTGATGGCGTTGACAATTTCAACAGGCTTTGTGGTGGACGACGCCATCGTAATGATCGAGAACATCGTTCGCTTCATCGAAGAAGGCGATCCGCCGTTGCAGGCCGCGTTGAAAGGGTCCGAACAAATCGGATTCACTATCGTTTCGCTGACGATTTCCCTGATTGCCGTGTTGATTCCCCTTTTGTTTATGGGAGACATCGTCGGAAGGCTTTTTCGCGAGTTCGCGGTCACACTCAGCGTAACCATCCTTGTGTCGGCGGTTGTTTCTTTGACGCTCACTCCGATGATGTGCGCCAAGTTGCTTAAACATCAGCCGGAATCGCAGCGCGGGCGTTTCTACCAGGTATCGGAGCATGCATTCGAGTCCGTCATCGCCTTTTACGGGCGAACGCTTAGGTGGGTGCTGAAGCATCAGACCGCGACTCTGTTTGTCGCGCTGGCCACTCTGGTCCTTACCATTGTGCTGTACATCATCGTACCCAAAGGATTTTTCCCGGTGCAGGATACCGGCATCATCCAAGGGATTTCGGAAGCTTCGCAGTCAATATCGTTTCCGGCTATGGCCCAGAAACAGCAGCAACTGACCGAAGTAATTTTGAAGGATCCCGCGGTCGAGAGTCTTTCCTCATTCATCGGAATCGACGGAACCAACCAAACACTGAACAGCGGCCGCATGCTGATCAATCTGAAACCGCTCAATCAGCGCAAGATGAACGCGTCTGATGTGATTCGCCGTTTGGAGCCCAATTTGGCAAAGATCGAAGGAATCACGCTTTACATGCAGCCCGTCCAGGACATCACCGTGGACGATCGTGTAAGCCGCACGCAATATCAATACACTCTGGAAGATCCGGACTCCAATGAGTTGAATCTGTGGACTGCAAAACTGCTGGACAAATTAAAACAGATTCCGGAACTGGAGGATCTTGCCACCGATCAGCAGACGCAAGGACTGGCGGCCTCCCTGGTAATCGATCGAGTGACGGCTTCGCGCATGGGAATCACGCCGAACATGATCGATCAGACTCTCTACGACGGATTTGGACAACGGCAAGTGGACACGATGTACACGCAACTGAACCAGTATCACGTGATCATCGAAACCATGCCGGAGTTTCAGAAAAACCCCAATAAGCTGCAGGACATTTATGTGCGGTCGGCCATCGCACCCTCAGCCACATCAACCGGGCCCTCGACCACGAGCAGCACTGCCGCAAGTGTGGTGACCGCCGCAACAGCGACAGGCGGTTCTGCGGGGACACCAAGTCCCTCCGCTTCTTCGTCAGCCCTGCCGAGTTCCGGCTCGTCGAATCCCACGGCTGTGGCCAGCACGAATGGCGCTGCCGTTCCGCTGAGCGCCTTCACTCATTTTGAATCCAAAACCGCGCCGCTGTCGGTCAACCATCAGGGACAATTCCCTGTCGTAACGCTGTCATTCAATCTGGCGCCCAACGCCTCACTAGGTGAAGCGACCAAAGCGATCGAAAAAGCCCAGCAGGAAATCGGCATGCCGCTCAGTATTCAGGCCGCGTTTCAGGGCACGGCGGCATCGTTCCAGGCGTCGCTGAGCAACGAGCCGATATTGATTCTGGCGGCGCTCGTAACCGTTTACATCGTGCTGGGTATTCTTTACGAGAGCTATATCCATCCGCTCACGATTCTTTCCACGCTGCCTTCCGCGGGTGTCGGCGCGATCCTGGCTCTGTTGATTTGCGGATCCGAACTGAGCGTCGTGGCGCTGATAGGAATTATCCTGCTCATTGGAATCGTGAAAAAGAACGGCATCATGATGATCGATTTCGCGTTGGAAGCGGAACGCAAGGAAGGCAAAAGCTCCGAGGAAGCGATCTACGAGGCTTGCCTGCTGCGTTTCCGTCCCATCATGATGACCACCATGGCTGCTCTGCTCGGAGGTCTCCCGCTCGCGCTGGGTTCGGGAATCGGGTCCGAGTTGCGGCGTCCTCTCGGCATCTCGATGGTAGGAGGCCTGCTGCTCAGCCAGGTGCTCACGCTTTATACCACGCCCGTCATTTACATCTACTTCGACCGCCTGGCAAAGAAAGTTTCGGCCTGGCGGACGGGTCGCTCCGGACAGGGAGTCGCGGAGTCGGTCCCGGCGGATTAGCCATGAGCCTATCATCTCCATTCATCGAGCGACCTGTAGCCACCACACTTCTGACTGTAGCCCTTGCGCTTGCAGGTGTTGTGGCGTTCAAGGAATTGCCGGTGGCATCCCTGCCTCAGGTTGATTTCCCCACAATTTCCGTCGGCGCCGGCTTGCCTGGAGCGAGCCCTGAAATCATGGCTTCCTCCGTGGCTACTCCGCTCGAGCGCCAGTTCGGCCGAATTGCAGGCGTCACCGAAATGACGTCTACCAGCAGCATTGGAACCACAAGCATCACGCTTCAATTCGATTTGAATCGCGACATAAACGGCGCGGCCCGAGACGTCCAGGCCGCTATCAAC
This sequence comes from Candidatus Acidiferrales bacterium, assembly GCA_049693595.1. GTDB lineage: Bacteria > Acidobacteriota > Terriglobia > Acidiferrales > UBA7541 > Palsa-295. The sequence goes on from JBAVQA010000327.1 coordinate 7,995, forward strand.
GCCGCCCGCAGCTATCTGCCGGCGAACCTGCCGAGCAATCCGACCTACAAGAAAGTAAACCCCGCCGACGCCCCGATCATGATTCTTGCGCTCACCTCCGACGTTTACGATCGCGGGCCCATGTACGACGCCGCTTCCACCATCATTCAGCAGAGGCTTTCGCAAATTGAAGGCGTCGGCCAGGTCAGCGTGGGCGGCAGCTCCTTACCCGGCGTGCGCGTAGAAATTAATCCCACGCAGTTGAACAACTACGGCCTTGGGTTGCAGGATGTTGCATCCTTGTTGAGCAAACAAAATGCGAATTCGCCCAAAGGCCAAATATCGGACGACGGGGGAACTGCCGACATCACGACCAACGATCAACTGCTCAAAGCAGAATCGTACAAGCCGCTGGTAGTCGGTTATCACAATGGGGCTGCCGTCAAGCTCTCCGACTTTGCTGACGTAGTGGATTCGGTGGAAAATCTTCGAGCGGCCGGCTTCGTGAACGGCAAACCCGGCATCTTGTTAATCATTTTCCGGCAGCCCGGCGCCAATATCATCGATACGGTTGATCGCATTCGAGCTTCCATTCCCTCTTTGAAAGCTTCCATTCCAGCCGCGATGGAATTCACCATTATGCTTGACCGTACCACCACCATACGCGCGTCCGTGAGCGATGTGGAACGCACGCTGGCCATATCGATTGGGCTGGTGATCCTGGTGGTTTTTCTTTTCCTGCGTAACGTGCGTGCCACCCTCATCCCCAGCGTGGCCGTTCCTGTCTCTCTGATCGGCACGTTCGCGGTCATGTATTTATGCAAGTACAGCATCGACAATCTGTCCATGATGGCCTTGACCATCGCAACCGGCTTCGTCGTGGACGACGCCATTGTTGTGATTGAAAACATCTCCCGTTACCTGGAAGAAGGGCTTTCTCCGATGGACGCTGCCCTAAAGGGAGCAAGCGAGATTGGCTTCACCGTGCTTTCCATCAGTATCTCGCTGGTAGCCGTGTTTATTCCCATCCTGCTGATGAGCGGCATCGTCGGACGGCTATTCCGCGAGTTTGCCGTCACGTTGTCCATTGCGATTATCATCTCGCTCGCCATTTCACTGACAACAACTCCCATGATGTGCGCCAGGCTTCTGAAGCGTCAGCGGGACCAAGATCACAATAGAGTATTTCAGGCCAGCGAGCGGGCCTTTAACGCGGTGCTCGGAGCCTACGAGCGAAGTCTGGGCTGGGTGCTGAAACACTCGGCCCTGACGCTCACTGTCTTGCTGCTCACTATCATGCTGAACGGCTATCTATTTTATATCGTGCCCAAGGCTTTTTCCCGCAGCAGGATAACGGCACGGTTTTCGGAGGCATTCAAGGCGAGCAGGACATTTCTTTTCAGGCCATGCAAGCCGACACTGTACGCTTCGTAAATATGATCAAAACCGATCCTGCGGTTCAAAACGCAATGGCCTTCACGGGAGGGCAGGGTGCCGCAAATAGCGGTTTTGTTTACCTGGCGCTAAAACCTCTTAATCAGCGCAAGGCTTCCGCCAGCCAGGTCATCAACCGCTTGCGCCCGCAGCTTACATCGATTCCTGGAGCCACCGTTTTTCTGCAAGCAGGGCAGGATTTGCGCATAGGCGGCCGGGCCAGCAGCGCGCAATATCAGTACACAATTCAAAGCGACAATCTGGACGATCTGGTGAAGTGGGGTCCGACTTTGCTCGCCGAAATGCGAAAGCTGAGCATGCTGACGGACGTCAATACAGATCAACAGAACAGCGGGTTGCAAGCCGAACTCGTATACGACCGGGTAACGGCGTCAAGGCTGGGCATCACTCCACAAACGATCGATAACACCCTGTATGAAGCCTTCGGCCAGTCGGAAGTCTCTACAATGTATACGGCGCTGAACCAGTATCACGTGGTTATGGAGGTAGCTCCGCAGTTTTGGCAGAGTCCCGAGGCCCTGAAGAATGTTTACGTCAAAGCATCTGCGGGAAAGGAAGTCCCGCTGAACGCAATTACACATTTTGAGACCACGACGGCACCTCTTTCTGTGAACCACCAGGGCCAGTTCCCCTCCGTGACGGTGTCCTTTAATCTGGCTCCGGGCGTGGCCCTCAGTGATGCCGCCAAAGCCATCATCGCAATGGAACAGAAAATTGGGATGCCCGGAACGATACATGGAATGTTTTCCGGGACCCTGCAAGCGTTCCAAGCTTCCCTTTCGACACAGCCGCTCCTGATCATAACGGCGCTGGCGGCCGTTTACATCGTGCTGGGAATTCTTTATGAGAGTTTTGTTCATCCCATCACGATTCTTTCCACGCTACCTTCCGCGGGGGTAGGCGCGGTGCTTGCGCTGCTTATTTTTCACATCGACTTGAGCGTTATCGCAATAATTGGTGTCATCCTGCTCATTGGTATTGTGAAAAAGAACGGCATATTGATGATCGATTTTGCCCTTGCCGCTGAACGCATCGACAAAAAGAGCCCGGAAGACGCCATCTATCAGGCCTGCTTGCTGCGCTTTCGTCCCATATTGATGACCACCATGGCCGCCATATTTGGCGCCTTGCCGCTCGCCTTGGGCACTGGAACCGGTTCGGAATTGCGACGTCCGCTCGGCATCACGATTATCGGAGGCCTGATCGTTAGCCAGATGCTGACGCTCTACACCACGCCTGTCGTTTACCTTTCTCTCGACCGCTTGAGGATTCGTTGGGCCCGCAAACATCACAAATCGCCCAATCAGCTTCCCGAAGAAACGTTGGGGAGTCTTGCAGACTAATTCACATCACGGAGCTGAAGTCGTGAAACACCGCATACATACAGCATGTCTCATCAGCCCGCGGCAAATCATGGCGAGTGTCCTCGCTGTGGTCGCCGTGCTTTCCGGATGTACCGTAGGACCGAAATATCACAGGCCTTCGGTGACCGCACCTGAAGCATACAAAGAACTCATTCCGGCCGACTATCCAAGCACGGATGGCTGGAAAGTAGCGCAACCGGCAAAAGATGCCGCACTAAAAGGCAAGTGGTGGGAAATATTCAACGACCCGCAATTGAATGCTCTCGAAGAGCAGGTGAACGTTTCGAACCAGTCTCTCGCATCCGCCACCGCAGCCTTCTTGGTTGCGCGTTCCATGGTGAAAGAAGCTCGCTCGCAGTATTTCCCGACCGTAACCGTCGGTCCCGGCATCACAACCAGTCAGCAGTCCGGGACCCTAACAACTGGCTTCACAACCTCTGGCGGTTCCGGAGCCGGTGTGGCCGTCTCGCCGATAGTGATTACGAACTTCAATTTACCGTTCGATGCTACCTGGACGCCCGATCTCTTCGGCCGCGTTCGAAATAACGTGCTAGCGAACGCAAACGCGGCACAAGCCAGCGCCGGCGATCTGGAAAACACGCGTCTGATGCTGCAAGCGGAAGTTGCCGTCGATTATTTCTCCATTCGCGGGCAAGATGCCCTCAAGAAACTTTTGGACGAAACGGTGGTCTCCTTCCAGGAATCTCTGCGTCTCAACCAGGCGCTTTATGAAACAGGGATTGCTTCCGACGAGTCCGTCGCCCAAGCCGAGACTCAGCTCGAATCTGCTCAGGCGCAGAACACCAACCTCGGCATCGTGCGCGCTCAGTTCGAACACGCCATCGCAACTTTGGTGGGCCAGCCTGCCTCCAACTTCTCAATCCGAACGCAGCCTCTTGAAACAAGTCCTCCCGCCATCCCCTATGGCCTTCCCTCGCAACTTCTCGAACGCCGTCCCGATATCGCCGCTTCGGAAAGGCGCATGGCGCAAGCCAACGCGCAAATCGGCGTGGCCATCGCCGCCTATTACCCCACCGTCACATTAAGCGCTTCAGCCGGACTGGAAAGCAGTTCATTCACCAAATGGTTCACCGTGCCAAGCCGCTTCTTTTCCGTAGGCCCCAGCGTTTCGGAAGCGCTTTACGACGGTGGGCTGCGCCACGCCACCGTTCAACAGTTCAGGGCAAATTATCTGGAAACCATAGCGAACTATCGCCAAACTGTCTTGGCCGCGTTCCAACAAGTCGAAGATAACTTGTCGTCGATCAGGATTCTGTCGATCGAAATCGCGCAGCAGGATACCGCCGTAGGCTCGGCGCAAAGAAACCTTAAGATCGCGCTCGATCGCTACAAGCTCGGCATCGATCCGTACCTGAACGTGATCACCGCGGAAACCGCATTAGTCACCAACCAGCAAACTGCCGTCAGCCTGCGCATTCAACAAATGACGGCCAGCGTCCAGCTAGTCGAAGCTGTGGGGGGCGGCTGGGACGCATCGCAGCTTCCCTCGGCAGGACTGATGAGCGGCCCCCTCGCGGTCCCGAAGCCAGATTCCGCCGCGCCCGAGAAGCAATAAAGTTTGAACCGAGAAGTCCGATAAAAGGGGCGATCAACCTCGAATCGAAATTCCGTAAATTCGCCGTAACTGTTCCCGAGTCCGCCGGCGTCTAAACATCGTGAAGTGTGCGGCGCTTAACGAGGTGTCTTGAATGCTCTGGTTGAAAAAGACGAGATTGGAAATTGCCATCTGCGCGATCTCTGCTTTAGCGGCCTGCGGCAGTATTTTGGCGCCGCCCGCTGGCGCACAGTCGAAAGATCAGCAGACTGCCGCGCCGAGCGCAGTTGAAAAGCAAGTAGGCGCCATTAAGTCGATTGACGGGAATTCCGTCACAATTACCACCGACGCCGGAACTAAAGCAACCGTGAGCGTCCAGCCCACAACCAAGATCGTTCGCGTAGCTCCTGGACAAACGGACTTGAAGACTGCAGTCCCGGTGGAATTGAAGGACTTGCAAGTGGGCGATCGGGTTTTCGTTCGCTGGAGAGCTTCCGATACGTCGCAACCCGTCGCGGCAATTGGAATCATCCTAATGAAACGCGCGGACGTCGACGCCAAGCAACAGCACGACCGCGAAGACTGGCAAAAGCGCGGCGTAGGGGGTTTGGTGAGCGCCGCGGACCCAGGCGCGGGAACGGTTTCGATTTCAGTTATGGGAATAGGCGGCGCAAAAACTGTCGCGATCCATACCACGCCTAAAACAGTTTTTCGCCGCTATGCCGCTGGCTCCGTGAAATTCGATGATGCCGCTTCCAGTTCGCTGGACCAAATCAAGCCGGGAGATCAGCTTCGCGTCCTAGGAACTCGCAACGCAGACGGAAGCGCCGTGGAAGCAGAAGAAATAGTCACCGGATCGTTCCGTAATATCGCCGGCACGATCAGTTCGATCGACGCTGCCACGAATTCGATTACGGTAATGGACTTGATGACGAAAAAACCAGTAGTCGTGAACATCTCTTCCCAATCACAACTGCGCAAATTGCTACCTGAAGTTGCACAACGGATTGCGTTTCGTCTAAAAGCCGCTGCGGCCGGAGGTTCGCCAGCCGGCAACGCTCCAACTGCGCCGGGCGGTGCGGCTGTAAGTGGAAGTCGTGCTGCCC
>JBAVQA010000328.1:0-3712 GCA_049693595.1 Candidatus Acidiferrales bacterium
AGCACACGCTCCGAGCCTTCCAGAGCAAGCGCTTCAGACATCGCTGCAACCATAAACGGTTGCGAGATGGTTTGGCCTGCGCCTATCGGAAGCGGCTCATCCGCATAAGCTTGGCTGGCTTGGTCGCTTGAAACAAAAAGATGGCGCGGAACGTCCATCATCGCGTCGAGCACGCGCTGCGAATGAATGCCGCGCTCGCGGATTTGCCGCGCAATCATTTCCCGGCGAGCCGCTTCGAAATTCTCTTCGACCGCTGGGCTGATGTTGCCGTTTTCCCTCATGCTTTGCAGACACTATCACAGCCCGGCGCGAGGTTGCTACCCAAACGGCTGTTCGGTAAATCGACGCGTAGTGGGTCAGTTTCAGGTTGAGCTGGCAGCGTTAATCGGGACTTGACCTACAAGTTGCCACTCGTTGACTTGCCTCGGGCTGCAACTTAAGATGTGCGGCACGTGCCATCCACCGACCCGCTGATCGGCAAGACCGTCTCGCACTACCGCATCGTGGAAAAAATTGGTGGTGGCGGGATGGGTGTGGTTTATAAGGCCGAGGACATGGAACTCCGCCGGTTCGTTGCGATCAAACTTCTTCCTGAAGGCATCTCTGGAGATTCACAAGCGCTTGAGCGATTTAGACTTGAGGCGCGCGCCGCGTCCGCGCTGAACCATCCAAATATTTGCACAATTCACGAAATTTCGAGCCACGAAGGCCGGCCATTTCTAGTTATGGAATTCCTCGATGGCGCGACGCTAAAGCATGTGCTTCTCGACAAGCCACTTGAACTCGATGCTCTCCTTTCGCTTTCCATCGAGATTGCAGATGCGCTGGACACCGCGCACGGACTGGGGATTATTCATCGCGATATCAAGCCAGCAAACCTGTTTGTGACGCGAAGGGACCACGCGAAGATTCTGGACTTTGGATTGGCGAAGCTCACTACCAACTACGCGAATCTCGAACCGCGAGGCGCCTCGCAAGTGACGCTTGGTGCGCCACAAGAACACCTCACGAGTCCGGGGGTGACGCTCGGAACAGTCGCGTACATGTCACCGGAGCAAGCGCTCGGCAAGGAATTGGATGCACGGACGGATCTGTTTTCATTTGGCGCTGTGCTGTATGAAATGGCGACGAGGCAACTTCCATTCCGCGGCGACAGTTCGGCGGCGCTTTTTGATTCCATCTTGAACAAAGCTCCTTTGGCTCCGGTGCGTCTCAACCCAGCCTTGCCAGCGCGGCTCGAGGAGATCATCAACAAACTGCTCGAGAAGGACCGGACATTGCGTTACCAACATGCTTCCGAGTTGCGAGCGGATTTGCAGAGAATCAAGCGGGATTTCGAATCCGGACGAAGCGCGCTCGCAAGCGGGACCTCTTCCGCCGAGATAGCTTCTCAATCGACCACTAGTTCGGCCCAATCCGCGAGCGTGTCTCCAGCAATTGATAACCGGTCGGCCGCTAGTCACACCCCAGCTTACGCTTCAAGCACGACTACGGTTGCTGCAGTCGCTCGCCAACACAAACTGGAAACCTTTCTCGTCGCATTATTCGTTCTCGCTCTCGCCGCTGGCGCGACTTACGGGATTTATGTCCTCGTTCATCCTGGTGCCGTGCAGCCGTTCGAAAAATATGTCGTCGCCAAAGTGACAGACACCGGGGACATTCAGAACACCGCGATTTCACCGGACGGCAAGTTCATACTGACGGTAGTTACTGAACAAGGGCAGCAAAGCCTCTGGCTGAGAAACCTCCCAACGGACAGCGTTACTCAGGTCGTTGCGCCGTCCGGCCGGACCTTTTCTACTTTGGCATTTTCTCCCGATGGAAGTTACATCTATTACCGACAGATTTCGACAGAATCCTCTGGAAGTCTTGACTTGTACCGGGCCCCTTTACTTGGAGGTACACCGACCATAGTGGCGAAGGACGTTGACAGCAATGCGACGTTTTCACCCGCAGGCAAGCTCATCGCCTACGTCCGTGCGAACGACCCGGAGGTCGGGAAGTGGAGATTGCTGCAGGCAAATGCCGACGGCAGCGACGAGAAGGTATTACTGGTTGCTGAAGGGTCGAATGATCCTGACTACATAGGCTGGTCGCCAGACGACAAGCGGATCGCTATCGCGCAGGCTAAGCCATCGCGTGAGGATTTCGGTAGCCAAATCACGATGTTCGATTTCTCCTCGGGACAGTCGAAACTCTTTCAGAGTCTCGATGACATGGTGATTTTGCGCCTTTTGTGGGATCCGGATGGACGAAACATTTTCGTTATATTTGCCGCGCTCGGCGGCCAGCCGTTTACTTTGAACTCCCGCTTGGGAGTATTTTCTTATCCAGAACCAAAATTCCGTATTCTCACGAACGATGTTGTTGACCATGACACGATCAGCATTACAGCTGACGGCAAGACGCTCGCTACATTGCAGGATCAGTCCGCGATGGAAGCGGATGTTTTAGATGGGTCAGGCAAGGGATCTCCTACAGCAATTCCGGGCATTCCACCGCAGCAAGTTTTGGCTGGGATGGACTGGACTCCCGACGGCCATCTGCTTATTTCCGAGGGTATCCGTCTGCTGCGATTAGCCGCGGATGGCAGCGACGTGACCACGCTCCTGAGCGATCCGAGAGGATGGATGCGAGAGGTCGCATCGTGTGATGGCGGCCGGTCAATTTATGCCCTCTGGTACCTTCATGACAGCTCGAAAGGAGTGAAAATCTGGCGCGCCAACGCCGATGGTTCTGATGCAAAGGGAGTGATGCCGGTGGGGGATACAACTTTGTTTGGTTGCTCGCCCGATGGAAAATGGATCTATGCGTACGATGCGTGGCGCAGCGACGACTTGATGAGGTATCCAACATCAGGAGCAGCCCCGGAACTCGTGGCTTCCGTCTCGCTTCCTGGCGCCTTGCTGCAAGGCGCGACGCTTTCGGCAGATGGACAGACTATCGCCGCGTACCTCAGCCAGGTGGATCCCTCAACACGGATCTACAAAACCAAGATAGGATTGTTCCACCTCGGAACGTCGGGCAAGCCGACTGTCCGTTACCTTGACGCGGACCCGCGTGCAAGCGTCAGCTATCACTCAATTCCGCCGATTCCACACGATGCGCTTCACTTTACGCCGGATGGCAAGGCCCTGGCGCTGCTCCTCGAGGAAAAAGGTGTGGACAATATCTGGATTCAACCCCTGGACGGCTCGAAGGGTCACACCCTGACGGACTTCAAATCGAAATTCATTTCTGATTTTCGCTGGTCGCGCGACGGTAAGAGGCTAGCCGTTCTGCGCCACACCTATGCAGGGGACGTGGTCCTCCTGTACGATTCGCGCATGCCTTCGCGGTGAAGCTGGCTAAGTCCTGTTAAGTCGGATACTCGGAAACTAGCCCACCACCAAACTGCGGGACAAATTGCATCTATGCCCGGTGTTCGATAGCATTCAAGAGACCGACCTTTCCGGCTACACGCAATCCCAACTGGACAAGATCGCACTGCGTCTAAATCAACGCCCGCGAAAAACTTTGGGCTTCGGGACTCCTGCGAGTAAACCGCGCGCAAGTGTTGCGCCGACCCTTTGAACCCGCAGCGTTAATCAGATGGGATGAGAAGGCCGGTCTCCAGCGGGATGCGATACGCTCCCAATGAACGACGCGCTCGAAGCGCAAAAGGAGACCGGCAATGAGGAAGAGTAGCACTCTGGCAATCGAGGGGATGCAG
>JBAVQA010000329.1:0-2620 GCA_049693595.1 Candidatus Acidiferrales bacterium
CAGGCGCATGGTCTGGGTGGGCTTGTGGCGCACCAAAAATATAATTAGCAGGCAAAACGCCACACCCAGCAGCGGCACGAGGATCGTTCCAATGATGAAGCCCTTAGTCTTCACGCGGGTTAGATATTCGCGCTTGATGATTAGGCGAAGTTTACGCACGGGTGGTCCTATCGATAAAGATTTCGTTCAGCGAGGGCTCAAGAAGTTCGAAGCGCGTGATGGAAACATTCGCTTGCACGGCAGCCTTCAAGATTTCCTGCGGGTCGGCGCCGGGCTTCAGTTTGGCTTCCACACCGTTTCCGAGGCGCGTGATGCTGGTGATTGCAGGATTGCTTAAAAAACCGTCGCTGCCGGTGAACTCGATGTGCAGCGTGTTCTTTCCGTAGGACTGCTTGATGGCGCGGATTTCGCCGTCGAGGACGTTGCGGCCTTTGTCGATCAGGCAAATCGAATCGCACATTCTCTCGACCTGTTCCATGCGATGCGTGGAGAGAACGATAGTGGAACCTTTCGCGCGCATCTCGAGCATGATTTCTTCCACGGTGGCGGCGTTTACGGGATCGAGACCGGAGAAGGGCTCGTCGAGAATCACGAGCGGCGGCTTGTGGATCACGGCGGTGATGAACTGGACCTTTTGCTGCATACCCTTGGAGAGATCGAGAAGTTTTTTTCCGGACCAATCGGCTAAACCGAGCCGCTCAAGCCATTCTTTTGCGCGGCGTGCCGCTTCCTCTTCCGTGAGGCCGTGAAGCGCGGCGAGGAAAACGATGATGTCGAGGACTTTCATCCGGGGATAAAGGCCGCGCTCCTCGGGAAGGTAACCGATCAGGTCGCGCGTGCTATCGCTGACCGGCTGATCGAGGACCTTAATCGAGCCTTCGTCAGGGACGAGGATGTTCATAATCATGCGAATCGTGGTGGTCTTGCCGGCTCCGTTGGGGCCAAGCAGGCCGAGGATGGCTCCCTGGCGAACGCGCAGATTTACCCCACTGACGGCGGTTACGGAGTCGTAGGATTTGGTGACGTTTTCGAGTGTGATTGCGTCCATGTTGTTGGCGGTCGATTCTGATACGCAGTGAGAGCGCGAAATATTACCTGAAGTTCGGGGCTGGTGCGTATTTATTTTATGGCTTGTAGAATCAATCGCTTAGATAGGGGAAAACTGAGATGGAAATCGGCGAGCGCGATGGGGGTGTGACGTTCGCGGTTCGAGTGGTGCCGCGAGCAAGCCGAAACGCGATCGAGGGGGAGCACGGTGGCGCTTTGAAAATTCGGCTGACTGCGCCACCTGTGGATGACCGCGCGAATGACGCGCTGCGGCGATTGCTGGCCGAGCGTTTGAACGTGCCGGTGGCGGCTGTTAGAATCGTGATGGGCGAAACCCGCCGCACGAAGCGAGTTTCAGTTGCGGGTGTGACACGCGCACAGGCGATTAAGGCGCTTGGTCTTTGACAGATCGTTCTAGAGGCAGGTGAAACGCTATGCCGGACATTAAAGCAATTCAAGCGGAGATGCGCGGGAGCAAGATTGATGGCTGGCTTTTTTACGACCACCATCACCGCGATCCGATTGCGGCGAACATTCTGGGCCTGGGCGCGAATGGAATGGCGACGCGCCGCTGGTTTTATTTTATTCCGGCGAAGGGCGAGCCGCGCAAACTCGTGCACCGAATAGAACAAGGCGCGCTGGACGGGCTAGACGGGAAGAAGCTGGTGTACTCGGGCTGGGAAGAACTGCACAAGAATTTGCCAAAGCTGCTGGCCGGGAGCAAAACCATCGCGATGCAATACTCGCCGGAAAACAATATTCCATACATTGGGCTGGTGGATGCGGGAACCATCGAGCTGTTGCGCAAGTTCAAAAAGAAGATCGTGAGTTCCGCGAATCTGGTGCAGAAATTTGAAGCGAGCTGGTCGCACGAGCAGGCCCAGGGGCATTTCGAGGCCGGAAGAATCGTGGATCGAATTACGCGCGAAGCGTTTGAACGCGCCGCCGCGTTCGTGAAGGAAGGGAAGCCGCTGACGGAGGATCAACTGCAGCAATGGATCGTGGATGAGTTTCGGGCGCGAGGGCTGACCAGCGCCGAGCCGCCTATTGTCGCGGTGCAGCCGAACAATGGGAATCCGCACTATGAGCCGAAGGCCGGATCATCGCGGCCGATCCGCGCGGGAGACCTGCTGCTGCTCGACATTTGGGCCAAACGCGAAATCGCGGGTAGCGTTTATTACGACATTACGTGGGTGGGGTATCTTGGCAATCGAGTGCCGGATTCTTATGCGAAGATTTTTCGCATCGTTCGCGAGGCGCGCGACAACGCGGTGAAATTTATCCAGGAAGCGGTTGCCAAGAGGCGGGAAATTCACGGTTGGGAAGTGGACAGAGTGGCGCGCAAAACGATCGAGAAAGCGGGCTACGGCAAATATTTCGTGCATCGCACGGGGCACAGCATCGGACAGGAAGTTCACGGCAATGGCGCGAATATGGACGGTCTGGAGACGCGCGACGACCGCAAGATCGTTCCGCGCACTTGCTTTTCGATCGAGCCGGGAATTTATCTGCCGGAGTTCGGCATACGAAGCGAAGTGAACGTATATGTGGACGAAAAAGAAGCACGCGTGAC